>OMTG01000055.1 GCA_900313905.1 uncultured Actinomycetes bacterium
AGAGCCTCTCGGTCTATCGCGTGCTGGGCTACTGCCAGAACCAGGATCTCGATGGCCTGGCCGCCTATCTGCTCTCTGGCATCCAGAGCCTGGCTGCAGCCGGTGCGGATGCAGCGGTCTTCACCGGCATCACGCCGCATATCGTGTATGGGCGTGTCGCTGAGAAGAGCCCTATCCCGATCATCAGCATGGTTGAGACCTCCTGCGACTATCTGCGCGAGCATGGCTATGGGAGGGCAGCGCTTCTGGGGACGGTGCCGACGATGAGGGAAGGGTTCTTCCGCGATGCCTTGGCGCAGGCTGGCATCGAAGCCCTCGTTCCCACTGCCTCCGAGCAGGACTGCATTGGCGGGAAGATCGAGCGCGAGCTGGAACGTGGCATCGTGAAGCCAGAGACCATCGAGGGGATGAAAGGGATTGCCCAGCGGCTGGTCGACGAGGAGGGGGCGCAGGCCGTCATCCTCGGATGCACGGAGCTGCCTCTCGTGTTCGACCATATCGAGTTCGGTGTTCCCACAGTGGATGTGATGCGCGTGCATATCGATCGGCTGGCTGAGCTCATGCTGGAGGGGTGAACGCTGGCATGAGGATGCTCTTGAGACTCCCTGCGATGATAGGCATAGGGTTATCGCTGCGCAGAGAGCTTCGATCTTTTGTCCTTGAACCAGTGAACCTGATGGACATCGTCTGCACGCTGAATTGCAGCTACCTGCACAGATGACGAACCACTTTGAGGCGAGGCTCCAGCTCATTTACGATATCTTCAGCGACAAATGGTGCTGATTCGCTCTCTGGTTCAATCTGATAGCTGGCTTCGATCAGTTTCTCGGTCACTTGTTCAGCCAATGGTTCACATACCTCGCGAAGTATCTGCGATGATATTCCCATATCAGAGGCACCTTCCAAGAGCTCCTCTGCTCCAATGGCGTCGATGTCCCTGACGCCTCCCAGTGATATAGACATGTCTCGGCTGAAGCGGCCGAACGCGGTCGTGGATACGATATCGTAGGCTGGCGATAGACGTGGCCCATCTGTATCGAGTCCCCAGACCAGTGAAAGGTTCTTGAGATGGTTGTCGCAGTTGCCGATGAGGTAATCGAAGCAGATGATCCGGCACAGCTGCCGCAGGTCCTCGAGGGGCCGAGGAGAGACGGCACGAATGAGCTCTGCTATACGGTGCAGCGTGCCGCCAGGAAGCTCGCGGTATTTGTCGCTGGAAAGCAGGCCAAAGGCCTGAGCAAGATCTTCCTGATGGATGCGTGATACCACATGCTTCTGTGCTTGGATCTCTGTTAGACGGTCGAAGCGTTTGACTGCCACGACAGGTCGGCCGTAGCTGCAAAGCGAGACGGGCGCTGTGCTGATGCCGCATGCACGCGCCGCGCTCATGCACAGGAACTCATTCTCTGCGAGGTCTCTCAGAGATCCGGCCTTGAGGATGTGAGTGGATGCCGAGAGTCCGCGAGGCCTCAGCCAATGAGGCGCATCTGCTGTATCGAGCATGTCAGCGCGCAGAAGCCCGATCTTGCCTTGGGAGCCTGCGAGCGAGAGCCGTGAGCCTATGTTTTCTTCGGCCATCTCTGGCATGCCCTTGAATATGGAGCGGAGTGTGCTGCCGTCGATAGGCTCATAGCCCTCATCTGTAGCGATGATGGGGCCTGTGGAGGGATCCCATGCCACGATATCGCCTATGCATTCCCGGCCGCAGGCTGCAAGCATGGCAAGATAATCGCTTGAAGAGATGCCGAGCTCTTCGGCAAGTGCTTCTCGCGCGAGACCTTCGGGCACAAGCCCCATGAAGTATGGCTGAAACTCGTGCTCCTCAAAGGGCTTTTCTCTCAGCGGAAGCGAGCAGGACAGTTCTATGGCATGCTCGTTCTCGAGATACGAGGGAAGATACATGAACTGCATATTCGGGATATCGATGTATCCAACAGGCAAGAGGCCTGCTTCAGGATATGCAAGACGTGCAACTTCTATCTGCTCCATCTATCCTCCCTCCTTCGAGCGAGAAGATCTATCCCGAGCGTGCTCATAACCCTCAGTGCTTTGCCGAGTTCAGCGGTCTCCTTGCCGTTCTCGAGCTTCGAGAGATAGGTGATACCGACGCCTGAGAAGCCAGCTAGCTCTTGCTGTGTGTAGCCCTGGCGCTTTCTCTCGGTGGCTATGACCTTGCCGAAGTCTGCAGCATTCCTGATGGTGGTCATGATGGCTCCATTTATGCATACGCATTAATTTGGTTGGGATTCATAATAATTTATGCATACGCATAAATCAAGCAGGTTCATGATGAAATATATGCGTACGCATAAATTACTAAGGATGAAAAGATGCCCAAGCAGCAGCAATATGCCAACCCTAGGAAGATGTGCTGAGCTCTAGGATTAACTCAGCTTTGCATATGAGCTGCTGCGCGAGCTTAGGGCTCCTGAAGGCAGATTGACAGCAGCGAACTGCTGAAATCGCCAGCTACACGATCTATGCTGCTTTTTCCTTGTATCGCCTGCGGCTGGCTGCATCGCACCGGGCTATCGCTCCGAGCCGAATCTGCTGCCCATACGTTCACGGAGCTGTTCTGTGGAGAGTGCTCCACGCTCCTGCGCAGAGCGCTTTCCCAGATCGAGCTGAGCCAGAAGCGCCTGCTCTGGCTCATACCGCTCATAGTCCGGCATGGCGAGAATCGCATAGCGGATGCTTCCGCTCTGTGCGAGGAAGGCCGGCGATCCTGGCGCCATCTCACCAAGAGCGTCTTCGTAGGGGTGCAGGCGAGATGCAGACCTGATGTTCGGCATGGAAGTCTCCTCGATATTGTAGGAATAGGGGACAGGGAAGAGGTGCGCACTTTGCTGCTTGGAGCTGTGCGCGCCTCATGATCTTTCACTATGCCTCCTAGTGCTGGCTCAGATATTGCCGCGGGCAGCCATGTCCTTCTCGTCCTGGTCGAATTCGAATGTGGCAGGGTCGCCGCTTACACGATTGCCATCTCCGTGGAGTGCAGAGATTGCATCCATCTCATCTTGCGTGAGCTCGAAGCCGAAGAGATCCAGATTCTCGCGCATGCGTTCTGCATGCACGGACTTCGGGATAACGACACGACCGGACTGGATATGCCAGCGCAGCACCACCTGTGCGCAGGTAGCTCCATGGGCTTTGGCTGCGGCACGCACTGGTTCCGACTCTATGTCATGTCCATGGCCAAGGGGCTGATAGGCTTCCACGACGACGTCGTGTGCGCGGCACCATGCATCGACCTCGGGCTGCCAGAAGCGGGGATGCGATTCGATCTGGTCCACAGCAGGAAGGATTCCCACCTCATGCTCGAGGCGCTCGAGATGGGGGACCAGGAAGTTCGAGACGCCCACCTCGAGTACAGCACCCTCCTCCTGGAGGTGGAGGAGTGCACGCCAGGAGTCGACATAGGCGTTGCGTGCAGGGGAGGGCCAATGGATCAGATAGAGGTCCACCGTATCGAGGCCCAAACGCTCGCAGGATGCCTCGAAGGCACGAAGTGCCTGGTCATACCCCTGGTCGCAGTTGCGGAGCTTTGTGGTGACGAAGACCTTGCCTGCCATGCCGGTGGCCCGGAGGGCATCGCCGACGCCCTTCTCGTTCATGTACGCTGCGGCGGTATCGATATGGCGATAGCCGAGCTCGAGGGCCTGCTCCACTGCCTGCTGCGTCTGGTCCTGCGGAATCTGGAAGGTGCCGAATCCCACCTGGGGAATCCTGGTTCCATGTGAAAGGGCGATCTGTTCCATGGGTGCCTCCATGTCCTAGGTCCATGGGGATACCGTAGCACCATCTGCATGGCCTGGAGCAGATCATGCCCAAGGCAGGCGGCAGCCCTGCGCCTCATAAATCTCGTTTCTTGGTCTTGGGGAAGGGGGGAGATGCAGCTGATGCCGAGATGGACAACAGCCCCTCTGGCCTCTATGCCTGGAGGAGCTGATCTGTTCGGTGCATTAAGGTGGCGAGGAGCACTCGGCTGCTGCGGTCTCTCACCTGAGGCGTCATTGCCACGAAAGCCTCTATACTCTGCAATTATGGAAGTTTCTACTCTGCAATTATGGAATTCGGTACCTTGCAATCTGTGAAAAGCTTACCTTGCAGATCAGGATTGATGCACTGAAGAGGGGGGCTCTGATGATTCCCAGAAGCATAGCGAAACGTGCTAAGCAGCTGTCGACCTGGTTTCCCGTCGTCTCTGTGACGGGGCCGAGGCAGAGCGGCAAGTCCACCCTTGTGAAGGCGGTCTTTCCCGATTATGCCTATGCCAATCTGGAGAACCCACAGACGCGTCAGCAGGCCCTGAACGATCCGGTCGGCTTCATAAGGAACCGGCCAAACCGTCTCATTATCGACGAGGCCCAGCTCGCTCCGGAGCTGTTCTCGATGATCCAGGTCGTTTCCGACGAGAGCAACGAGCTTGGGCAGTATGTGCTGTCCGGGTCGCTGAACTTCCTGTTCCTCAGGCAGATAACGCAGTCGCTTGCGGGCAGGGCAGGACTTCTCAAGCTGCTGCCGCTCACTTACTCGGAGGCTCTGTCAGCGAAAGGCAGCCTCACGCCCGACTCCTTCATGCTGAGAGGGGGCTATCCACGGCTCTATGATGTCGATATGCCTGAGGATGCCTACTTCTCGGCATACTTGCAGACCTATGTGGAGCGCGATATCCAGGATTATCTGGGCGTGAGGGATCTCTCCTCCTACCGGAAGCTGCTTGCGCTCTGCGCGCAATGCGCCGGAAGCCTGCTGAACGTCTCGCGCCTGGCAAGCGATATCGGTGTCTCGCGGGATTCCGTGAACTCCTGGCTCTCTATGCTCGAGTCGAGCTACATCGTGTTCAGGCTGAGGCCCTACCATGCAGACATGCGGAAGCGTCTCACCAAGACGCCCAAGCTCTATTTCTATGACACAGGGCTTCTATGCTATCTGCTGCATATCAGGACGCTCGACCAGCTATTGCTGAGCCCCTATCTTGGCGCGGTTTTCGAGAATCTCGTGATTGAGGAGAGGATGAAGGCTCACCTCAATGCAGGCAGTGAACCAGATCTGTACTTCTATCGCGACGAAAACAAGGTCGAAGTCGATCTCGTCGACCTGACCGATCCCAGCCGTGGGCTCCTTGCTGAGATCAAATCTTCGCAGACCTACCGAAGCTCTTTCTCCAAGAACCTTCGCAAGGTCGGAGACGAGATCGGGATACCACCTGAGCAGCGCTTCGTGGTGGAGCGTGCCGAAGGCGATTTCGAGGCAGATGGTGCGCAGGTGAGAAACATCGGAACCTGGCTTGGGATGGACTAGGCGAACACAGCTTGCTGGAACTTCCCTCATCCCTGTGGCGATTGGACAGAAGGGAAGGCTAGTCCCTGATTCCATCATTGCGCCGGCTTTCCCCAACGGAAGGTACGGGCTTGGTGCGAAGGCGCGAACGCGCAGCCAAGGCGGATGGCGGGGCTGGTCGGCATGCAGCCTGCAGTGGGCAATGTGCCATCTGCCTGCCGATCTCTGGATTTGCCGCAAGCTGCTTGCCTATCATGTGAGCATGCGCAAGACGGCTCTGTGCGAGAGGCCAGGAGGTCCCTATGAGCAATATCCATTGGGATGCCAAAGGATACGATGAGCACTTCTCGTTCGTCGCCCACTATGGGGAAGGGCTTTTCGGCCTGCTCGATATCCATGAGGGGATGAGCTGCCTCGATCTGGGATGCGGGACAGGGACGCTCACGGCCAAGCTCAAGGAGAAGGGGCTCACTGTCACAGGTATGGACAGCTCCGAGGACCAGCTGGAGCTTGCCCGGGCCTCCTATCCAGATATTCCGTTCTTCGAAGGAGATGCGGTGTGCTTCAGGCTCGAGGAGCCGGTGGACATCGTCTTCTCCAATGCCGTGCTCCATTGGATCTCTTCTGCTGACCAGCTGAAAGCCTTGTCTTCGGTCTTCCGTGCGCTCAAGCCAGGAGGCCAGTTCGTCTTCGAGATGGGCGGGTATGGCAACAATGCCCTGATTCATGCTGCGCTCAAAAAGGAGTTCGAGGCGCGGGGGCTCACCTATCAGATGCCCTTCTATTTCCCCTCCATCGGCAGGCAGGCAACACTGCTCGAGGACGCAGGGTTCCTTGTGCGGTATGCCGTGCTCTTCGATAGGCCTGCACCGCTTGATGGGCCTGATGGCCTCATGCAATGGATCCATATGTTCGTGAAGAAGCCCTTCGAAGGCATCGAGGTCGGGACTGCGGACGAGATTGTCAGGAGCGCAGTCGAGGATCTGCGGCCGTCCCTTCTCCAGGATGGCGTATGGTGCGCCGACTATGTGCGGCTCCGCATGAAGGCCGTGAAGCCAGAAGCATAGCCCTGCTCAAGAAACGTCTGCTTGCAGGGGATTCCATAGCTAAAAACTATGGAATCCGATAGACAATAGATATTTTCTTATATCTTCTCCTTCTGCCATCATGAATCGCGACCTGAATTGCGATCAATCCCTTTATGGCAAGGAGCAGATATGTCCGAACTCAAGCAGCCGCCCTATACCTACGATATCGTGGGATCGTTTCTGCGCCCGGCACGGCTGAAGGAGGCCCGTGCTGCATATGCAGCGGGAACCATCGGCAAAGATGAGCTCACCTCGATTGAGGATGAGTGCATAGCCGAACTCGTGCAGAAGGAGAAGGCATCTGGCCTCAAGGCCGTGACAGACGGCGAGTTCCGCCGTGCCATGTGGCATCTGGACTTCCTTGCAGTGCTCGATGGGGTGGAGGAGATCTCTGCCGATGCCTGGTCCGTCGAATTCAAGGGACCGAAGCCCAAGGGAGCGCAGCTGCGCTTCACGGGCAAGATCGACTTCGGGCCTGACCATCCCTTCCTCGAGCACTTCCGCCGCCTACAGAAGATTGCAGGCGGCTATCCGACGAAGATGACCATTCCGGCGCCGTCCATGCTGCACCTCATCCCCTGTGTGCGCGGCAAGGCGACCTACAAGCCCATTTCCCGCTACGAGGACGAGGATGCGCTCTTCGAGGACATCGCGCTTGCCTACCAGCATGCCATCAAGGCCTTCTATGCTGAGGGATGCCGCTATCTCCAGTTCGATGACACGAGCTGGGGCGAGTTCTGCGATGCAGACAAGCGGGCTGCCTACGAGGCAGAGGGCATCGACCTCGATGTGGTGGAGAAGCGCTATGTGGAGACCATCAACCGTGCGCTCGAGGCCAAGCCGGAGGACATGACCATAACGACGCACATCTGCCGTGGCAACTTCCGCTCGACCTGGTTCTCCTCGGGTGGCTATGAGCCGA
>OMTG01000148.1 GCA_900313905.1 uncultured Actinomycetes bacterium
GGCACGTACCTGCGCAAATGGTGAAAATCAATCACCTAACTCGTAGACCCACGTAACTGAGAGAAAGAGCGCCGCCTTCTCCGGCGGCCTGAGGGAGGATCAAATGGTACGTCTTGCGCCGGTTGCGGCACCACAGAAGGAAGAGGGGCTTGTCCCTGTCCCGCTGACATCCAAGACGTTTGCGACACGCAAAGAAGCAGTACTCTCGCACATGCAGCAGGAAGGCTACGATGTACTGGTGATCTATGCCGATCTCGAGCATGGAAGCAATTGGGAGTATCTCACGGGATTCCTTCCCCGCTTCGAGGAATCGCTGCTGGTTCTATGGGCAGATGGCACCTCGCAGCTTGTGCTCGGCAACGAGAACCTCAACAAGTCTGGCAAGGCCCTGATCGAGAACAAGCCAGTGCATATGCCCCACTTCTCTCTTCCCAACCAGCCTATGGAGACGGGGGAGAGCGTCGAGGATACGCTGGCAGAGACCGGCATACAGCATGCTGGCAAGATCGGTATCGTCGGATGGAAGCTCTTCACCTCATCATTTGATGACAATGCGCATATGTACGATATCCCGGCATACCTGATGGATGCACTGGTGCATATCTGCCCCAAAGCAGAGTTCTCGAATGCGACCCATATCTTCATCGGAGCTGATGGGGTGCGCACCGTGAACAATGCGAATGAGTTCGCACACTACGAGTTCGGCGCTGCCCTTGCCGGGAACAGCATGCTTGCCGCAATGGATGCTGTCGTACCTGGCGTGACGGAGATGGAGCTGGGTGGTCTTCTCAACTCCTGCGGGCAGAGGAACTCTGTCGTGACCATCGCTGCTGCAGGAGAGCGCTTCATCGACGCCAACATGTATCCGACGGACCATACGGTATCAGTTGGCGATCCCATATCGCTGACAGTGGGCTACAAGGGCGGCCTCCAGAGCAGGTCTGCCTTTGCGGTGCATGATGAGAGCGAGCTTCCGGAAGGGCAGCATGACTGGCTCCAGAAGGTCGCGATTCCGTACCAGACCGCAGTGAAGGCATGGATCGAATCAATCCATGTGGGCATGACAGGTGGCGAGCTCTACAACGTGGTGGATAGCGTCCTTCCGAAGAAAGCCTATGGCTGGAAGCTCAATCCGGGGCATCTCTGTGCAGATGAGGAATGGCTCTGCTCTCCGGTCTTCCCGGGAAGCACGACACCGCTCAGGAGCGGCATGCTCTTCCAGATCGATATCATCCCCTCTGTCCCAGGCTACAACGGTGCCTGCTGCGAATCAGGGGTGCTTCTGGCCGATGAGGAGCTCAGGGGCGACATCGCTGTGCAGTACCCAGAACTGTGGAAGCGTGTGCAGAGCCGCCAAGCCTATATGAGAGACGAGCTTGGCATCGACGTGCCTGATGAGGTGCTGCCGACCAGCAGCATGACGGCATATCTCCGCCCCCATCTGCTGGATCAGACGAAGGCGCTCCGGGGCTGAGGAACCGGCTATCCCGAATGAATCGAAATGAGAAAGGACTGCAATGGGCTTTCCGAAGAAATTTCTCTGGGGTTCAGCGACAGCTGCATACCAGTGCGAAGGCGCCTGGAATGAGGGTGGGAAAGGCCTCGGCGAATGGGACGAGTTCTCCCATGGCAATCCTCTGAACCTGAACAATGAATCCGGAGATGTATCCTGCGATTTCTATCATCGCTACGAGGAGGATCTGAATCTTGCCCAGCAGGAAGGGCAGAACAGCTTTCGCTTCTCAATCGCCTGGGACCGTATCCTGCCTGATGGAAGAGGCCGTGTGAATCAGGCGGGTATCGACTTCTACAACCGCCTTATCGATGCGTGCCTTGTCCGTGGACTCGAGCCGAATGTGACGCTCTTCCACTATGACCTTCCTGCTGCGCTGGCGCATGAAGGAGGATGGGCGCGTCGCGGGATTGTGGATGATTTCGTGGCCTACGCGAAGATATGCTTTGAAGCCTTCGGCGACAAGGTGAGGCTCTGGGCTACGATCAATGAGCCGAAATACTATTCCTATTGCACCAACATGGTGGGAAACTACCCTCCAAACCATCGTTGCGATTTTGACCGATATTATTGTGTGCTCTATCACGAGATTTTGGCTTCCGCCAAGGCCGTCAGTCTTTATCACGAGATGGGACTCCCCGGGTCCATAGGCATCGTCCACGATAGTTCCAATGTCGACGTCGCGGAAGGCACGAAGAATCCGGAACGCGTCCGCACAATTGCCGATTTCTTTTACAACAGGCTTGTGCTTGATACTTCCATTACAGGTACCCTCCCTGCCGGTCTGGTGCCTTTCCTCCGTGATGAAGGAATCGATAGCTCGTTTGCGAAGGATGAGGATGCGGCTGTCTTCGAGCAAGGGAAGATTGACTGGCTTGGCATGAATGTCTACAACCGCATGTACGTCACCGACTACACGAGCGGAGAAACCGAGGTCTTTCATAACAACGTCGGTGCCCGCGCCAAGACCAAAGAGGGCATCAGAATCAAAGACTGGTTCGAGACGGCTGTCGATCCGACGACGAAGCGCAATCTCTGGGGCCGGGAAATCTATCCGCAGTGCATGCTCGAGACGCTCCAGGAGATTCGGGAGCGCTACGGGGACATCCCGGTATACATCACCGAGAATGGCCACGGGGAGTATGAGACCCCCAATGAGGATGGTGTTGTCGAGGACGATGACCGCATCGATATGATGCAGGGCTATATCGACAAGATGTTCGAAGCGATGGAAAGCGGATGCAAGGTTCTCGGCTACTATGCCTGGTCACCAATGGACCTCTATAGCTGGGTGAACGGTTACGAGAAGCGCTATGGGCTTGTCTACGTCGATTTTGCTACGCAGAAACGCACCCCCAAGAAGAGCTACTGGTGGTACAAGGATCTTATCGAGGCCTACCGCAAGCAGCACGAAATGCAGGGAGCCGAATCGTGATTGAAGGAAAGATGCTGCAATTTCCCGAAGGTTTCCTATGGGGCGGTGCCTGCGCGGCAAACCAGTGTGAGGGAGCATGGAATGAAGGCGGGAAAGGCCCCTCGACTGCTGACGTGGTTCCCTATCGTCCTGACAAGGTGGCTGCAAACATCGCGGATATGGATGCCAGCTTCGCAGAGGCAAGTGCCTTCAAGGATCCGGCATGCAAGGGGAATTTCCCCAAGCGCCGTGGCAATGACTTCTACCATCACTACATGGAAGACATTGCCCTGATGGCTGAGATGGGGTTCAAGGTCTTTCGCATGTCTATCGCATGGAGCAGGATCTTCCCTACCGGCTATGAAATGGAGCCGAATGAAGAGGGCCTGGCATTCTATGATGCGGTGATTGACGAGCTGGTGGCTCATGGAATCGAGCCGCTTGTGACTCTGAGCCATTACGAGATGCCTCTTGCCATCTCGCTCAAGGAAAACGGATGGGAGAGCCGTGGCACAATCGATCTCTTTCTCCGATTTGCGAAGGCGGTCTTTCTCCGCTATCGCGACCGTGTCCATTGGTGGATTCCTTTCAATGAGATCAATATGGTGCGGACGTCTGTCTATGTCGGTGGGGGCTGCTTCAAGGAGCGGTCGCAGCGTCCATTGGAAACGCTGCAGTACCAGATCACGCATCATCAGCTCCTGGCAAGCGCAAAGTGTGTCATGCTTGCAAGGCAGCTCATGCCAGAGGCTCATATCGGCTGCATGATAGCCCGGCTTGAGACATATCCGGCCACCTGCAACCCGAATGATGTGATGAAGGCCTTGCAGGAAAACCAGATGAATCTCTTCTATACCGATGTCGCGCTGCAGGGTGCCTATCCCGGTTTTGCCAAGCGGCACTTCCGGGAGCATGGCATCGAGCTGGTGACAGAGCCAGAAGATGAGGCCATTCTTGCACAGGGCACCGCTGACTTTGCAGGCTTCAGCTATTACATGAGCTATCTCGCTTCATGCCAGGAAAGTGCAGAAAAGAACGCGGGGAATCTCGTTGCCTCTGATATCAATCCTTATTTGCAGGTGAGTGCATGGAAGTGGCCAATCGATCCGGTCGGGTTGCGCATCACCCTGAATCGTATGTGGGACCGCTATCATAAGCCGCTCTTTGTGCTTGAGAATGGTCTTGGCGCATTTGATGAGTTAGGTGAAGACGGCGTTGTCCACGATCTCTACCGGATTGACTATCTGCGGCGGCATATCGTCGAGATGCGCAAGGCAGTGGATGATGGGGTCGATGTGGCTGGCTATACCACATGGGGACCCATTGATCTCGTATCGCAGGGAACCTGTCAGATGTCGAAGCGCTATGGATTTGTCTATGTAGATGCAGACGACGAGGGGAATGGAACTTACGCCAGATCCAGGAAAGACTCCTTCTTCTGGTATCAGAAGGTCATCCGCAGCAATGGTGCCGATCTTGGCTCCATGTCCTGATTGAGATGTGAAACAATTTTTGCCTGGTGGGCACCCGAGCCATATGCATCTTGAAATGGTTCGGGTGTCTGCCTCACTATAAGTTGGGCAGCATCGGCAGAGGGAGGTATCTTATGGCGCATTTGAGAGCTGCGGCTCGTCGCAGCGCCATCACCAGGATGCTTGAGGACAAAGGGGCTGTCAGCGTGAATGACCTGGCAGCATACTTCCAAGTATCGCCGATGACCATCAGGCGTGACCTCGCTGCCCTTTCGGAGAGCGGCGTGGCAGCCCGCGGCACAGGTGGAGCCACGTTGAAGCGCGAAGGGCTCTTCGAGCTCGATGCCACGCAGAAGATGCGGGTGCAGGCTGTCCAGAAACGGGCGATTGCCCGTGTCTGTGCTGAGCAAGTCGAGGAGGGGAACTCTATATTCATCGACTGTGGAACGACGCCTGCGGCCATTGCACATGAGCTGGCTCATCGGCAGGATCTGACAGTCTTTACAAACTCCCTTCTTGTCGCATCGGAGCTCTCTGATGCTCAGCACATGCAGCTCATCATGTGCCCTGGGGAATATCGCGCCCGCACCATGGGCTTCCTAGGCTCAACAACCATTGAGTTCATGAAGAGCTTCAGGATTGATTTGGCATTCATGGGTGCGGAAGGCATAGATATCGCTTCGGGCCTGAGCGTTCCCGATTCGGATGACTGCGTCACGAAGCGGGAGATTCTCAATGCTGCCCGCAAGGTCGTCTTTGTTCTGGATAGCACCAAGTTTGGTCAGGAATGGCTCTGCCAGATATGTACGGTCGACGATGTGGATTCGATAGTGACAGATGACGGCATGTCTGAAGAGGGACTGAAGCCGTATAGGGAGGCCGGCCTGGAAGTCATCGCTGCATCTTCCAATGATGCGGAGCTGCAGCCATGAAGAGCAGTCAGAGCACGGCCGAACGCAGGTATAGACTGATTACCTTGCTCGAATCCCAAGGCAGTCTTTCTGTAGACCAGCTCGCAGAAGAGCTTCATGTCTCTTCGATGACCATCAGACGGGATGTCGACTATCTGGTAGAGGAAGGCATCGTATCCCATCCGGACCAGGGGAAGGTCTCAATCAAGAGAGACGCTCTCTTCGAGCTGAATATAGAGCAGAAGAAATACGTGCATATCACGCAGAAGCGGGCAATAGGGGCCTTCTGTGCAGATCTTGTCGAAGACAATGAGATGGCATTCATCGATGGTGGGACAACAACGATGGAAGTGGCGAGGAATGTTGCCAAGAGGCCGAACGTAACCGTCATGACCAATTCGCTGTCAGTCGCTTCGGTAGTGGCTGCTGTACCTGATGCGCATCTATCCATATGTCCGGGAGTATATAGGAGAAGATCTGTCGATTTCCTTGGCGTATTGGCGACCAGTTTCATCAGCAACCAGGATATCGACATAGCCTTTCTTGGAATCGGTGGCATATCTCCCGGATTCGGCTTATCGGTGTCCAACACGCCGGAATGGGCCTTCAAGAGGAGTCTCATCAGGCGGGCAAAACGAATCATATGCGTTGCTGATAGCAGCAAGTTCGGCGTGGACTGGCTCTGCGTGCTGTGCCCGCTGAGTGACATTGACCTTATCGTGACTGATGAGGGGATATCAGATCAGATGGCATCTGCCTGCCGCAAGGCAGGGGCCGATATCGCCATCGTGGATTCGTCGAAGTACACTGGCTGAGGCATGTCAACCATCGGAATGAGCGTGCAGAGGTATCGGGAGCGCCCCCCTTGCGAAGCCGTTTCTGACAGAACGGACAAGGTCTATGCACGAATTGCCCTCAATTGATTGCGAAGGCCAAGGCGGAAGGGAGCGCTTGTCCTTACGTTCGGCAAAGTCGAGGTCAAGCCGATGGACGTGCCGGACAAGATGACCTTCACGATGGGCTGCCACCACACGGTCATGGTCGTCGTCATCCAGAGGACCTGCCATGATTGGGACCTCAATACGCTCGACATGCATTCCAGCGCGGGCCATGATTCCCGGATCATGGCCCTCCATCAAGGGCATCAGCCACAACCCGGCCGAAGCCACCAAGGTGGAGGACATCAAGGAGGGCATTGACGCCCTCGAGGCGGCTCTGTACGCGCTTGCATACTGATGGCTCTCTTCGGAACACAAGGAGACTGCGATGAAATTCGAAGACCAGACCATCACGGCAGCCAAAGTGCAGAAGCTCGAAGGGCGTGGCTACAACGACGACATCCTGCCCGAGCAGTCGGATAAGCGCACGATGGACGTGAAGAACTTCTTCACGCTCTGGATGGGTTCGGTCCACAACGTGCCGAACTACAACGCGGTGGCAGGCTTCCTCTTCCCCGCTGCAGGTGGCATCGTGCTGGGGCTCTCCCCATTGAATGTCATGTTCGCCATCGCGCTGGCAGGCGTGATCGTCACGGCGTTCATGGTGCTGAACGGGGTTGCGGGATCGAAGTACGGCATCCCGTTCGCAATCCATCTGCGCTCGACCTATGGCAATCTCGGCGCCAAGCTGCCAGGCTTCCTGCGCGGCTGCGTCGCGGCCATCGGCTGGTTCGCCGTCCAGACCTACCTCGGCTCCAAGGCGCTCTGCATCATCCTCGTGAAGCTCTTCCCGGCATTCGCCGATATCGCTCCGGGAGTCGACATCCTGGGCATCAGCGTCCCTGGGCTCATCGCGTTCATGGTGTTCTGGGCAGCGAATGTCGCGATCGGCTTCGGAGGGGGCGGCGTCCTCAACAGGTTCACCGCCATCTTGAGCCCGCTCATCTATGTGCTCGTGATCGGGATGACCGTGTGGGCTGTGGGGGCAGCCGGAGGCATCGGCAGCATCATGTCCTATCAGGTCGCCCAGGAAGGTGCCGTGAACCCGGTCTTTGCCTATTTCGTCGTGTTCAGCTCGGTGCTTGCTGTGTGGGCCGCACCGGGCGCCAGCGTGTCGGACTTCACCCGTGAGGCGAAGTCCACCGAGATCCAGGCAAAAGGCCAGTCCCTCGGGCTCATCGTCGGCTATGTGGTCTTCGCCATCTGCTCGGTCATCATCATGGCCGGCGGCTCCATCCACGACGGGGTGCAGTATCTGGACATCCTCGAGCTCATCGGCAACTGGAGCTCGGCGCCTGCCGTCATCTTCGCGATGCTCTGCTTCCTGCTCTCCACCATCTCCACGAACGCGACGGGCAACATCATCCCTGCCGCCTACCAGCTCTCTGCGCTCCTGCCCGACAGGATCGACTACCGCAAAGGCATCCTCATTGCCAGCATCGTGAGCGTCGTCATCCTTCCCTGGAAGCTCATGGATGGCGGGATCGCGACCTTCCTGAACACGATTGGCGCTGTGCTCGGCCCTGTCGCAGGCTGCATGATGGCGAACTTCTACATCGTGAGGAAGCAGGAGCTCGACCTCAATCTGCTCTACATGAATCCCGCTGCAGACAATTCGGGCAATCCCTATTTCGGGCTCAAGAAGTCTGCCTATGCCGCCACAATCCTCGCCCTGGCGCTCTGCCTTCTTGGCAATTTCGTCCCGGCATTGGCTGCAATCTCGAATGTCTCCTGGTTCGTCGGCTTCTTCTCGGCAGCCATCCTCTATGTCCTGCTCCAGAAGCTCGGCAAGAAGGATTAAGGGCTCCATCTGAATTCATCTAGCAGTCAGCTGCTTTTCTCCTGTCTCGGTTAGATTGCGCTGACATGGCTAGTCCCCAATGATGTCGCATTCTCAGAATGCAGCGCTAGCTGCCAGACAAAATACTATATAGGGATTCGCGATGCCCAATAGAGCATGCTCAACCCCAATATGCTGATGCATCGCCGCCCTCCTTCCTGTATACACATCCGGAGGGCACAATACGCTGCATATCATGTTCGAGCATATGCTCAATAGACATAAGGGCTGAGGTCAGTCAGAAGCGCCTTCCCATTTTCTCCGGCTGGCAGCACCAGCTTCCCATCCCTGCCGCTCAGCACGAAGAGATGGCTGTCGAAAATGCGTTCATCGGTATCGTGGAGGGTGACGGCGAAGTTGGGATTGAATTCCCCGGCACTCGCCTGGATCAGCACAGGCTCGCCTGTATCAGACGAATAGAAGGTAGTGCCGGCTTCTTCCGACCATTGCCCATCCTCGGACGTGGAGTAGAGCCATTCGCAGATGCTCACTGAATCGCCAGCATGTGCAGGAACGAGGCAATAGATGTCGCTTCCTTCTATCGAGGCTTTGGCCGTGATGTCTGCCATGAAAGGATAGCGGTCAAGCAGGGGAGTGCCATCCTCGTAGGTGATGGCAGAAAGCCATGCATCAAAGTCATCTGAGGCGATGTCTCCTTCATACATCCCCAGATACCATACGGCTCCCATGGTGCCATCTGATGCAATCTCTTCCCTGATGGCCTTGAGGCTCTCCGATTCTTCTGACTCGGAATTGGTATTGGCTGCATCGTCAGAGGCGGCAGCCACTTCATCAGCAGAATCAGGCTTGGTGATTTCTGCTTCAGCAGTGGAATCAGGCTCTGTGGACTCTGGCTGGGATGGCGATGATGTGGGGGCGCTCCCGCTAGCACAGCCTGCCACCAGCATGGCTGCGACGAGCAGGGACAGAAGAGCTGCGAGATGCTTCCTCATGGCGGCCTCCCCAGGACCCGATTGCAGAGATGATGCATGCTGCATCCTTGGCCTGAGCTTATCGGACTGCCATGTCTTTCCCCTATGCAATTCGGTTTCCATAGCTGAAACGTCGGAATATGCGATGAAGATACATGGGGCCTCTTGATGGCATGGCCTCAATAATGACCAGAAAGTAAGCGTGAATCTTCTGCTGGAGTCCGATGTTATGGAAGAAGCCATCGATGGACATACAGTGATTCTTATCCGTGTACCGAGAGCCGACCGTACGGTTCGCCCTGTCTATATCAATGAAGATCCAAAGCGAGGAAGCTATCGACGCAATGGGGATGGAGACTATCACTGTACGCAGGAAGAGCTGCGCGCAATGATGCGCGATAGCGCTGAAGGAGCGACGGACAAGCTCCCGCTGCCGAATATCGAGCTGAGCGACCTGGCGCAGGAGACTATACGTACCTATCGAACGGTCTTCGACAATAGCCGCCCCAACCATCCATGGTCCGTGCTGCCGGATGAGGAATTCCTCATGCGGCTGGGTGCGCTCGGCCGCTCGGCCGAGGATGGGAAAGTGCATCCCACACGGGCTGGCCTGCTCATGTTTGGCCAGGGATGGCGTATAACCGATGAATACCCGGACTATTTCCTGGATTGCCGGATTGTGAGCAAGGGCCGCAGATGGGATGATCGCGTCACCTCTGCAGACGGCGACTGGACGGGCAATGTCTATGACTTCTATCGCAAAGCTCAGGAGATGCTGTCAGAAGGACTTCCAATACCATTCGAGCTCGATTCGGCGATGCATCGTATGAGCGACACACCGCAGCATAGGGCAATTCGCGAAGGTCTTGTCAATGCACTTGTCCATGCTGATTACTATGGCAGGACTGGTGTTGTTGCCGTGCGCCATCCTGGCGGGATAGAGATTTCCAATCCAAGGACACTTCTGCTTCCAGTGTCAGTGATCGAAGGAGGGGGATTCCGATCCAAGGAATCTCACTCTGTTCACGATGTTCAACCTCATTGGTCTGAGCGAAAAGGCGGGCAGCGGCTTTGATGTGCTCCGACAGGCGGCGGCTTGGGCCCATGTTGAAGTCCCATCCCTCTCGGAAGCAAGCGAGCCCGATCGTGTGCTGCTCGTCATCCATATAAGCGACAAGCCGAATGTCGGTAACCATGTCGGTAATGTCGGTAATCATGTCGGTAATGTCGGCAATGCTGGCGGCGAAATTGCCGATTATGGTGTTGAGGGGAAGGTTGAGCTGACGCACACGGAAAAGGCGGCCCTTGCAGAGATGCGTGCGAACTCAAATGCCACATCCAAGGAGATTGCGGCAGCAATAGGAATAAGCGTTCGCCAGGTAGAGCGTGCCAGAAAAGCTCTCTGTGAGGCTGGAATAATCAGACGTATCGGTGGCACTCGTGGCTATTGGGAAATAGGGCAGCAGCATATTTCGTGATGCTGAAATCGAATTGGATGCTACAGAAGGTCTCTCTTCAGGAAAGCAGTTTCTGGCGAGAAGACAAGCCAGCTATCGTTCGTAGGCAGCTGCACTGCCCGATCTGCCCCGAGACATCGGGCGCCTCGCATTTCCGGCCTCTCGTCTTCAGAGCGGAAGCCCGCTCTGGCCTGGACTTGCGGTTGCGTTCCGTCTGGCCTGCTGGCTTCGTCTCCATGTGATTGCCGGCTGCAATATCCAGCTGCCAGAAACAGGCAGGCAGCAGTTTCAAAGGGTTGGTTGGGCTGCGGCGAAAGACAGTGCATGGGTCGTCTTGGCAGATGAGCTTCTATTTCAAGTTGCTCAAGTAAGAATTAGTCAAGTATACTTGAGCAAAATAATCATGAAAAGGAGGAAGCATGTTTGTTGGACGGAGCAGGGAACTCACTGTGCTTGAGGAAGCCTATGCCACGGATGTGTTCCAGATGGTTGTCGTATATGGACGCAGGCGCGTAGGAAAGTCAACGCTCCTCCGGAGGTTTGCTGCTGGCAAGCCAGATGTCCGATTCTTCCAGGCGCGTGAGACGATTGCTGCCGAGAATCTGCGCGCTTTGAGTGCCGCAATTCTTGGACAGGATGAAATGGACCAGTCGCTTCCCTCATATCCTACGTTCGAAGCAGCTCTCGAGCATGTCTTCAAGTACGCAGAAGATCGCAGGCTGATCTTCGTGATCGATGAATATCCCTATCTTGCGCAGTCCTATCCTGGTGTCTCTTCAGTGCTCCAGAATCTGATCGATCGCTGCAAGGACTCGTCCCACATGATGCTGGTGCTGTGCGGATCATCGATGAGCTTCATGGAGCATCAGGTCCTCGGCAGCAAAAGCCCCCTCTATGGCCGGCGCACCGCGCAGCTGAAGGTTCAGCCATTCGATGCATTCGATTCTGCTGCCATGCTCGCGCCTGCAGATGTGGTTCGCTCAATCGAGCTCTATTCGCTTGTCGGCGGCGTGCCGCTGTATCTCGAGCAGCTTGATGGATCGAAATCGACCGAATGGAATCTTGCCAACCGCATTCTTGGACTGAGCCGCTATCTCTACGTCGAGCCAGAGAATTACCTATCGCAGGAAGTGAGATCCCCAGCGCTCTACAATGCCGTGATCTCCGCTGTCGCCCGTGGCTGCACACGGCCTGTGGAGATCGCGAACGATACGGGGCTCTCTTCATCTGCTGTGGCTGGCTATCTCAAATCTCTTGAAGAGATAGGCGTGATAGAGCGGATGGCTCCCGTGGGAGATTCCAACAGGAAGCATATCCGGTATCGGATCTGCGACTGGCTCTTCCTGTCTCATTATTCGCTTGCCATGCGCTATGCGCTGCTTGTTGAACGGGGCATGGAGCGCCAGACAGCTGAGAGGATCGTTCAGTATGATCTGAACACGTATGTCGGGCATGTGTTCGAAGATGTCTGCTGGCAATGGCTCCTGCGGCAGATGGCATCGGGAGATGTACCGGTGCTTCCTCGGGAGGTTGGCAGATGGTGGGGCACGGATCCAATGCGGCATGAGCGCGCGGATGTGGATGTGGCCGTCATCGGGCTGGATAACGAGCTGATTGCGGGAGAGTGCAAGTGGGAGACCAAGCCGGCCTCATCAGATGTGCTTGGGCTTCTGGCAAGCAGAGCAGAGCTTGTGCGTAAGGATGCAGCATCCACCACGCTCTTCCTCTTCTCCAAATCTGGCTTCACCGAAGAGTGCCGCTCGGATGCGGCACGGCGTGGCAATGTCCAGCTGGTGACGGCAGAAGAGATGTTCGGGCAGCCGCGTTCCTCATGAAGCTCCAGGGGCTGGTCTTGGCCTGCATGGGGTCTTGCCCATCCCGTCTCATCGGCCTGTGAATGGCTATTGGAACATGGGGCTGGGAGCGCCTGGGAGATTTCTGCCACCTCTCCTCATAAGAAGAGGGACGCCTGCCCATGTGAGCAAGCGTCCCTCGTTGGTGCTGCATCAAGCATGTGCTAGAAGCTGACCTTCGGTGCCTGGCGGGCTGCCTCATCCTCGACCGTGAAGCCCTGGCGTTTCTGGAACTTGGAGCCAGCCACAATGTTGCCCGGGAAGGTCTCGATCGCGTTGTTGTAGGTCAGCACGCAGTCGTTGTAGCTCTGGCGGGCATAGGAGACGCGGTTCTCGGTATCGGTCAGCTCGGACTGGAGCTGCTGGAAATTCGCATTGGCCTTGAGGTCGGGATAGCTCTCAGCGACGGCAAAGAGCTGGCGGAGCGCTCCGGTCAGCTTGCTGTCTGCAGCGAGGCGCTCGCCGGTCGTGGTGGCAGAGGCACCAGCGTTGCGGGCTGCGGTGACAGCAGCCAAGGTCTCGGACTCATGCTTCGCATAGCCCTTGACGGTCTCGACGAGGTTCGGGATCAGGTCGAAGCGACGCTGCAGCTGGGTATCGATGGTCTGCAAGGCATTGTCGCAGCGATTGTTCTTCTCGATGATGCCGTTCCTGAGCGTGATGTACCAGATGGCAAGCACGACGACGATTGCGATGATAATGAGGGCGACAACCATGGAGACGTCCTTTCTGTCAGATGGAGCCTGAGATCAGCTCTACGCGCAAGGGCGCATCGTAAGCGAAACTGGCGGAGGGGGAGGGATTTGAACCCTCGAGACGGCTCAGCCGCCTGGCGGTTTTCAAGACCGCTGCATTCAACCGCTCTGCCACCCCTCCAGCTGTGTTGCTAATCATACCCCATCTTGCCATCCAACAGCGTGTGGCCCCTATGATATTTATCCGTGCAAGGAAGCGGGCGATGCCTCAGAGCTCGCGCAGGTCGACCTTGCCGAGGAGCGATTCGATCACGGAGCGCTCTGCTGCCTGGGTGCCAGACTGCATCACATTGGCAGAGCCTGTGGCGATGGCTAGGGTGGCGGCGTCGGCGAGCTTGTAGTGGTGCTCCCATGCATATGCCATGGCTGCGATCACTGCATCGCCTGCGCCGACGGTGGAGCCGACGGGCACATGCGGAGCTTTCGCCATGATTGTCTCGTTCTTGGTGGCGAAAAGGGCTCCCTGTGCTCCCATGGAGACAACGACGACCTCGATTCCTTCGTTCAGGAGATCCTTTGCCGCGCGCACGATATCATCTGTCGAGGATATCTGCTGGCCGACAAGCTCGGAGAGCTCATGCAGATTCGGCTTGATCAGCGTTGGCATCGCATCGATGCCTTCCGTCAGGGCACGGCCGTTCGTGTCGAGGAAGACAGCAGCCCCTGCCTGCCTGCTCGCACGTATCCAGGTCGCATAGGTGTCCTGCGGCACGCCACGGGGGAGGCTGCCGGAGAGGACGACCACATCGCCCTCTCCGATGTCCGAGATGAGGCGCTGGAGGAGGTCCAGAAGCTCCTGCGAGCCTACGACCGGGCCCGACTCGTTGATGTCAGTATGGGTGCCTTCCTTGG
This sequence comes from uncultured Actinomycetes bacterium, assembly GCA_900313905.1. Lineage (GTDB taxonomy): Bacteria > Actinomycetota > Coriobacteriia > Coriobacteriales > Atopobiaceae > Olsenella_L. The sequence goes on from OMTG01000148.1 coordinate 13,938, forward strand.
TGTCCACGATCTTGAGGTTCGTGCGGGTGTCGCCTTCGATGGGGACGGAGATGCAGCTTATGCCCATGTCCACGATGTCAGACTCGATCTGGGTGCCCACAGTGCCGCCGAGAAGCGCATAGGCGCAGGTCCTGCCGCCGAGCTTCGTGACGACCTTGGAGACATTGATGCCCTTGCCGCCCGTGTCGCTCCTCATGCTCATGATCCTGTTGATCGCATCGATCTTGAAGCCTGCGATGAGGGCGGTCTTGTCCAGTGCGGGATTGAGGCAGACAGTTCTGATCATGCACGTTCCTTTTCCGCTGTGCCAGCCAGAAGGCCAGCTTTCGCCAGTGCTGCAGGGAAATGGCCACCTGCAGAACCTAGGCTAGCACGCACACGAGTCTGGACCCTGAAAGCAGGCGTGACTTTTCGACGATGTGCGGCTCTCGCGGGGCAAAGGGGCATGCTATGCTCCTGCTTCAGAGAGCGTCCACATGAATCCTATGCGAAGGGGGCATGCAGATGGAGGGTGGAGCTGCAGATGTCGCAGCGGCAGAGCAGGAAGCGCGTGATGCTTTCTTCATGGGTACCGCCCTCGAGGAGGCACGAGCTGCTGCAGCAGAGGGCGAGGTCCCGATAGGGGCTGCCGTCGTCTATGAGGGGAAGGTGATTGCCCGCGCCCATAACAGGCGCGAGCTCGATGAGGACCCTTCCGCCCATGCGGAGTTCAAGGCGATGGTCGAGGCATCGAAGGCGCTGGGGCATTGGCGCCTCACGGGATGCACGGTCTATGTGACCTTGGAGCCCTGCCTCATGTGCGCGGGACTTATGGTGAACAGCCGGATTGACCGCTGTGTCTATGGGGCAAAAGATCCCAAGGGTGGAGCCTTGGGGACCCTTTTCGATGTGAGCCACGACCCGCGCCTGAACCATGAGTTCGAGGTTGCGTCAGGTGTGCGTGAAGAGGAATGCGCCCAGGTGCTCAGAGACTTCTTCCGGATGCGGCGGAAGGAGAAGAAGGCCGCCAGAGAGGCTGCGCGCTCTGGCGGGAATGCCGGGAGCTCAGGTGAGGACTTCTAGGTTCATGCCCACCAATGGGCCATGCACTGAAGCGCCCCCCGCCTCTTCTGGCGACTGTCCTATACCACCTGGAACGTCAGGAAGTCGAGGTAGTGGGTCTCAGGGATGCCCCAGACGATGGGATGGTCTGGGGCCTGCTGGCGGAGCTTGATTATGAGAATCTGTATCCGTGCAGCCCAATGAAGGCGTTCCTCGTCAGGAAGCCAGCTCCGTATTGGAATAGCTCCCGTACAGCCAAGGAAGCTTCTCCTTCACGTCGGCCATGACTTGGGTCACATAGCTATAGCTGGAGTTGTCCTCATCAAGCTCAAGCCAGCTCTCAACCAGTGGTGCCGAAAAGAGGATGATGCCACGTTCGCCCGCATAGCCTCCTAAGCGGTTCTTGGCATTGACCATGAATTTGATGAGGTAGCCATAACCGCCGATTTCGCACTGGCCATTCTTCAAGGAATTCATGATACCGAGGTCTTCAAAGCTCGAGCTGTCATAGAAGCAGGCTTCGATGTCCCCATCGTAAGCAGCGCTGTCCGGATCGTACAAGTGCTTTTGATGAGCCGCATAGGCTTGCTGCGCACTGGACTTGATATTCTCCTCTATAGTTGGCTTTTTGGTATACGAGGAGACTTCCGTATCAAGTGAAACCGAGGCAGGGAGCGAGAAATCGCCGACGATATCCACGGTGTAATCGCCGTCCTTGTTCGAGATCTTGTCCAGTCCGAGGATGGAGCCTATGGTCCCAACATAGACCTCGCTCAGGTTCGAATTCGTATACACCGAGATGCCATGGTCGTATTGGCTGTCGTAATAGGAGCCGACAAATTCTCCGAGGGACTTGCGCTTGTCTGCTAGGTCGGCGGAAGAATCCGAGGAGCTTCCATTTCCGCCATTGTTTGAGCTGCATCCCGAAAGGCAGCCGAGCGCCATCAAGAGGCTGCCTTCGATGAAGCTGCGCCTGTTCATTGCGTGCATATGACCTCCATTACATGCATGTGCCGTTGAGACAATCAGATATCGAGAGCTGGAGCCATTGTTCGCCCCGCCTACGCATAAAGGTTCATCGTGCTTGGATTCACTCGCCGTCTCATAGGTGCATGGTTGCGGTTCTATGCTGTCCATGCCGGAATCATCCGCATCCTTTGGCGTGAGCAAAATTCAGCATGGGTGCTTTGCGAGAGGTTGCCATCCCAGCCATCTCTGCCCGAATCATCCAAGGTCTCTGGCCTCGTCTATGGGGGACAGATATGCAGCACCGATAGACGAGGCTTGTTTTCTGGCATCGACCGCTACCTGGTATATGTGTAGCTGGCTGTGTAGGTATAGTTGAAGTAGAGGTCATGGTTGGTGACCACAGTCTTCCAGTTGAGATGCCATGCCCCGTCGTAACGAAGGCTCGTCTCGTCGTCCACAGGCACATCGCCGGGCGCTCCGGTCGTGGTGATAGAGAAGTCCTTCGAAACGAAGTCCCCACGCAAAAGAGAGCTGTTGATCGAGAAATTGGTATAGCGGCCGAAGGTGGCTGTGCCCGAGAGCGTGACGCTTCCATCATCATTGAGCTTCCCGGTTACCTTGAGCTGGCAGTTGGAGTTGACACCGTCGCCTGTCCAGTAGTAGGCGGCGCCCGTGCTCTTGGAAGTCTGGGTCACGTCGAGCTGGCAAGGGTCCGCAGATCTGTAGACGCCACAGACATCGATGGCGCCGCTGGCGGCATTGAGCTGGCTCTTCCTCGTTGCCACGCTCGTCCCCTTGTAGCTGAAGTCGTCAGGAAGCCCGTTGTAGATGTCCCTGGCATCGGCGAGGCTGCCATTTGAGATGTCCCGTTCGGCCTTGGTCACCTGGTCGGCCTTGCTTGACATGTCGGAAGCATAGGAAGCCCTGTCAGCATAGTCGCCTCCAAGCTGCCGTAGTATGTTGTAGGCGGTCCCGTAGTCTTCGGCGCCGATAAGCTGCTCTGCGCAATCGGCAGCACGCTTCGTCGAATCCTTGTAGCCCTGGATGTTCATGAAGCCCTTGCCGGCGTCGGCCCAGTTCTCCTTTGATGCATTGGTGTCGGCATCCTCGTACGCCCTGGCGTTCTTTGCTTCGGTGAGCTGATCGGCGGCGTCCTCGTAATCGCCGGCAGCTTCGAAGGCCGCTATGGCATCGGAGTATCGCTGCTCCGCGAGGGCAGAGGCGCCCTCCGTGTAGCTTTTTGCCTGCTCCGCGAGGGTCTTGCGCGAGGCGGCATCAGAATAGTCGCCCAGCTCGTCGAAGCCGGAAATTGCTGCATCATAGTTGCCAGACTCGAAGGCACTCTCAGCCTGAGAGTATTTGAACTGGGGAATCGCGAAGTTCACGATCAACGCGATGCCGCCCACAGCGACGGCAGCAGCAACCGCTATCCTGATGGCCTTCTGCTTGGGGAAGGCTTTCTTGGCAGAAGACGCCTTCCCATCGCTCGCATCATCGGGGCTGGTCTCTGCGCCTTCTTGCGTGGTGTTCGCTTCAGGCTGATGCATGATTTCCGTGGCATCGGCCGCAGATGCATCATCTGCGGCAGCTATTTCATCTGTGGCAGCGAGCGGATCCGTCTCCTCTGCGAAAGCGCCCGCATCATCGCTGGCCGCTTCTTCTGTCTCGTCTGCCGCTTCCGCGCTGTCCGATTCTTCAGCAGCCCCATCTGTCTCTGGCTCTGCTGGCACCTCGGATTCCGATGGCGTGCCGGTCTCAGGCTGCGGCGCGTTCTCGTTCTCAGAGGGGGAAGGAGTTTCTTCGTCTGCTGCCGGCTGCTTGCCTAGCTGCTCGTTATTGCCGTCTGACATGATGGAAGCCTTCCTATGAGGATGTGAGGAGGTGCGCCGAGAGATTTGATGGCACTATTGGAAAAATATCGGGGGGTGTCCCTATAGTTTTGTCAATGGGGTGGTGCCGGATTTTTCAACATTTACGTGGGTCTACGAGTTAGGTGATTGATTTTCACCATTTGCGCAGGTACGTGCC
>OMTG01000105.1 GCA_900313905.1 uncultured Actinomycetes bacterium
TGATGCTGCATGCTTTCTAGGCGTCGAGCGGCTTCGTGTAGGCACGGTCGATGTCTGCCACCTTGTCGCGCCTGCGGACGTACTTCTCGGCCGTCAGGGGCTCTGTCGCCATCCAGGTCTCGACGACGGCCATCGCGAGGACGGGGCCGATGAGCTTGCCGCCGATGCAGAGGACGTTCGCGTCGTTGTGCTGGCGTGCCAGCTGCGCGCAGACCGGATCCTGGCAGACGCAGGCGAAGATGCCCCGGACCTTGTTCGCAATCATGGCAGAGCCGTAGCCGACGCCGTCGACGAAGATGCCCCGGTCGCACTCGCCCTTCGCGACTGCAAGCGTGGCTGGCAGCACATAATCGGAGAGGTCGCAGGACTCCTTGTCATAGGTGCCGAAGTCGACCACCTCGTGCCCCTGCCCCTCGAGCCATTCCTTGATCTGGTTCTTGAGGTCGGTCCCTGCATGGTCGTTTGCCATTGCGATCTTCATAGCTGCCTCCTGTCTTCTGGGGAAGGCCTGGGCAGGCCTTCTGGCTCAAGTGTAGGCATGGGCAGGACGTATCCTCTGCTGCCTGCTTCCATACGGACGGAAGCCGTCGGCAAAGGACTCCCTATGGGCGCAAAGGTCTCCCTGCAGCTGTTCCCCACTTCGTAACAATCGGGAAAGCGCGGCGTAAGCTTCCTTGCCTAGCATGATGTTCAGGAATCTGGGAAGCCGGTACGTGCATAGGGAGGGCCTGTATGTACGCAGCATATTCTTTGGTCCCTCATGCTGATGCCGTGAACCAGCTGATGAGACGCAATGGCGTGAGATTCGGCATCGGGCACGGCAATCAGTTCGAGGAACGCATCTTCCCCTTCGATCCGATACCTCGTGTGATCGAGCACGACGAATGGACGAAGCTGGAAGCGGGGCTGAAGCAGCGCGTGGATGCGCTCAACCGCTATCTGTTCGACATCTACCATGAGAAGAGGATCGTCGCGGACGGCGTCGTGCCTGGGGAGTTCGCCTTCAGTGGCACCGGCTATCTGACGGCCTGCGAGGGCATCGATCCCCCGAAGAAGATCATGAGCCACATCTCGGGCATCGACCTTGTCCAGGACCGCTCGGGGGAGTGGTTCATCCTCGAGGACAACCTGCGCATCCCGTCGGGCGCCTCCTATCCGCTGATCGCCCGCGAGCTCACGAGGAGATGCAGCCCCAGGACCTTCCGGGAGAGCAGCATCGTCCCGACCGCCAACTATGGGCAGCTGCTCCGCGAGACGATGGACTATGTGAACTGCGGCGGCATCGATGTGATCCTGACGCCCGGCCGCTACAACTCAGCCTTCTTCGAGCACAGCTATCTTGCTGAGAAGAGCGGTGCACGCCTTGCCTTCCCGGGAGAGCTCTTCGTCGAGGACGACAAGCTCTATTTCGAGGGCGTGGCCGGCAAGCGCGAGCGGGTCGGTGCCCTCTATCGCCGCATCTCTGATGAGTATCTGGACCCCGTCTCCTTCCTGCCGGAGTCTTTGATCGGCATCCCGAACCTGATGGCTGCCTACCGGGCAGGCAACGTCGCCCTCATCAATGCGCCGGGCAACGGCGCTGCCGACGACAAGGGCATCTACTACTTCGTGCCGAAGATGATCAAGTACTATCTCGGCGAGGAGCCTATCCTGCGCAATGCCCCGACCTATCTTCCGTACTATGAGGAGGACCTGAAGTACGTCCTTGCCCATATGAAGGACCTCGTCGTGAAGAACGTGGCCGAGGATGGCGGATACGGCGTCGTCTTCGCCGGCAACCTGGGAGAGGCCGAGCGCCAGGACCTTGCCGACCGCATCAAGGCCAACCCGCGTGGCTGGATCGCCCAGGAGATCATCGACTTCAAGGAGCTGCCGGTCGTGCAGGGGACCAAGGAAGAGTACCGTCCCCAGCGCAAGGCGGATCTGCGTGCCTTCGTGCTCACGGGCAAGGAGACGGTCGTCTGGCCGAGCGGACTTACCCGCTATGCCCGCGATCCGGGCTCTGCCGTCGTGAATTCGTCACAGGGAGGAGGGTTCAAGGACACATGGGTACTGTCTCAGTAGCACAGCTCGGACATCTCTTTTGGCTTGGACGCTATCTGGAGCGTGTCAAGATGACGCTGGACGTGTCGAGCGAGATCTATGGGAAGATCCTGGACGACGAGGCCATGGACATAAGCCAGATCTGCCGCTGGCTCTCGATCCCCAATGTCTATGGCGGGCCGGAGGACTTCGCCTACAGCTACATCTTCGATGCACAGAATCCCGATTCGATCATCTCGAACATGGGACGCGCCTTCGACAACGCGATCGTGCTGCGCGATGTGATCCATTCGCAGACCCTTGCCTACGTGCAGCTGGCCTACGACAAGCTCGAGGACGGGGCCCAGTCCCAGAGCCCGATGCTCGAGATCCAGGAGACGATCGACTACCTCTATGCCTTCTGGGGAGCGCTCGGCGATTACGTCGAGGATGTGCGCATGCGCAATACGGTGCGTGCCGGCGGCTCGGTCGAGCGGGTGGACCTTGCCCTGCGTCTGGGCGAGGAGCCTGAGGCTGTGAGGCGCGAGATTGCACGGCTCGCCGACCGCATCTACCGCTCGCAGCTCGACTACAATGCCGAGGCATTCGAGCGCCTGCTGGCATATGGCGAGTCCGATGATATGGAGAGCCACAACCTCGATGCATTGATGGATGTTGAACGTTTGATTGCGCTTTAGGGTCAAGACGTGTGAAGAAGCGGTGCGTGCGCTACAGTTCGAACTGCTTTTATGTTTTATGCAGCCCCTCTCTCCGGAGGGGCTGCTCCGGAGCCTCTCCGGATGAGACGTCGGCCCCAGAGCGGTTCCCTCCATCTGGGCACTGAATTGGACTTCCTATGAAACGGCTGCGGTTCACGCACACTTGCAGGCTCGATTTCGACGAGATGGTGACGAACCATTTCTGGAACCTGCGCATCATCCCGCATGATGACCCATCCCAGACCATCACGCTCGAATCGGTCAGGATCTGGCCCGATGTGCCTGAGGTGAAGCAGAAGGATGGCTTCGGCAATGTCCTTCTGATAGGGGAGTGCAGAGGCCCGCATGACTGCTTCGGCTACGAGGTGACAGGCACGGCGCAGGTCAGGGACTCTGCCTGCCATGGCCGCCATCTGAACCAGATCTATCGCTACTATTCCCGCCTCACGAAGCCGGGAAAGACCCTGCTCGCATACCACGACGAGTTCGTGGCGGATATGGGCAGGCTCTCCGGCGATGAGGGGCCTGAGGCCATCCATCGGCGGGTCTTCGAGCTCAACAGCCGCATTTTCCGCGAGATGGCCTATGTGCCGGGCGCCACGACGGTCGCCACGACGGCGGAGGAGGCCTTCCGCCAGCGCAAGGGCGTCTGCCAGGACTATGCCCACATCATGCTCGCTCTGCTCCGCCATGATGGGATTCCGGCCCGCTACGTCGGGGGCGTGATGATCGGCGAAGGCGCGACCCATGCCTGGGTCGAGTACTACGATGGCACGTCCTGGTGGGGGATCGATCCGACCAATGACTGCATCGCAGGGGACACCTATGTGGTCCTCGTCCGGGGACGTGACCACTATGACTGCCCGATGGAGCGTGGCGTCCTCATGAGCAGCTCGATGCAGCGGATGAAGACGCATGTGAAGGTCGTCGACATCGGGCTTCCCGACGGGCTTGCGCAGGAGCAGGTGCAGCAATAAGGCTGCTTATCCTGCGTGCAAATACGATAGATATGGTCTCCGGCACAGGGCACCAGGGCATGCCCTGCCTGAAAAGTGGAGTATCATGGCTGTGTCTGATTTGGGGAAGACCCCTTCGAGAGGAGACACATGATCGTTCTTGTCATCAACGCCGGCAGCTCATCGCTCAAGTACCAGCTGCTCGACACCAAGACCCGCGAGGTCTATGCAAAGGGCAACTGCGAGCGCATCGGGATTGACGGCTCGTTCATCGGCCACGAGGAGCGCGGCGGCGAGAAGCAGAAGCTCGAGGTGGCGCTTCCTGACCACAAGACCGCTGTGAAGCATGTCTTCGATATCCTGGCCGAGGCTGGCTTCGACACGGACAAGATCGAGGGCATCGGCCACCGCGTCGTCCAGGGCGGCTGGTACTTCCCCGAGTCCAAGGTCGTGACCGACGAGACCCTGTCCTGGGTCCGCGAGGTCGCTCCGCTCGCGCCGCTCCACAACTACGCCGAGGCCGACGTTATCGAGATCTGCCGCGACATGTTCCCGTCCATCGGCAACGTGATCGTCGCTGACACCTCCTTCCATTACAACATGCCAGAGAAGGCATGGAGGTACGCCCTGCCGCGTGACGTCGTGGACAAGCTCCACATCCGCAAGTATGGCGCCCACGGCACCTCTCACCGCTACATCTGGAAGACCACGAACGAGTTCCTGAAGGGCGATGTCCACAAGCTCGTGAGCTGCCACCTTGGCTCCGGCGCTTCGCTTTCCGCCATCCAGGACGGCAAGGACATGGACACGACCATGGGCCTCACGCCGCTCGATGGCCTCATCATGGGCACCCGCTGCGGCACCATCGACCCGGCCACGGTCTGCTACCTCCAGCGCGTCGGCGGTTACACGGTCGACGAGGTCGACACGATGATGAACAAGCAGTCTGGCCTGCTCGCGCTCTCCGGCATCTCCTCCGACTCCCGCGACATCGAGGCCGGCGCCGAGAAAGGCGATGCGAACTGCCAGATGGCCCTCGATATGTTCTATTACCGCACGAGCCAGCTCATCGCGGAGATGGCCCAGAGCATGCATGGCTTCGACACGATGGTGTTCACGGCTGGCATCGGCGAGAACTCCGCCGAGATGCGCTACGGCGTCGCTCACGAGCTCGAGTGGCTCGGCGTCAAGATCGACCCGGAGAAGAACAAGGTCCGCTCCGGCGACCCGCGTGTCATCTCGACCGACGACTCCTCTGTGAAGGTCCTCGTCGTCCCGACGAACGAAGAGCTCATGATCGCCATGGACGTGGAGGAGCTCCTCGGCAAGTAGGCGGTATTCCGTTCAGTTGCCAAAAGGCGCATCGGACAGGTCCGGTGCGCCTTTTTGCATAGTTGGCAAAAGGCGCAGGCTGCCTTGCGATGCAGCCTGCGCTTTGGCTCTGAAGAGCATGCTCTCAGAACGGGCGGATCGAGAAGGTGCGGGAGAGCTCCTGGCCGGGCTCCAGGAAGAGCATGCCGCGCTTCTCCTCGAAGACATCGCTCTCGTCGTAGGAGGTGGCGACACCCACCCACGGCTCGATCGCGACAAAGGGCGCCTCATGCTCGGCTGACCAGATGCCGAGATAGGGGAAGCCGTCGAAGGAGAGCTCGACGCCGTGGTGGCTCTTCTTGCCCTCGAGCCGGACCGTGCTTTGTGGTACGTCGTGGAGCGTGAGCGTCAGATGCTTCTCGAAGAGGCCATGGGTGAGCGGCAGCGTGTCAGAATGGGCAAGCCTGGTCATGTGGCCGAAGTCCTGGAGGCCATCGGTGTCGATCGCTGCGGTCACGATGTCCCACGGCTCGGCGAAGTGGAGCTCGTAGTCATCGAATCCCTCGTCCGTGCCGGGGACCGGCACATTGAAGGCGGGATGGCCGCCGAATGTGAAGGGGAGCGTCACCGTGCCAGGGTTCTTCACGGTATAGGTCTGGAAGAGCCTGCCATCCTTGGCTGCAAAGCCCATATCGAGCTCCCAGGCGTAGGGGAAGGCCTTGAGGGTCTCCTCATTCGATTTGACGGCGTACTGGACATGGCTCTCATCTGCCTCCACGATCTCATGCTCGAGGTTGCGGGCGACGCCGTGGCGGGAGAGGTGGATGTCGCCCTGCTTCGAGGTCGCGAATCCGTTCCTCAGGACGCCGACGATCGGGAAGAGGATCGGGGCGCAGCGCGGCCACCACTTCGGATCGCGCTGCCAGAGATATTCGGTATCGCCGAGCTTCACGCTCATGAGCTGGGCGCCAGCGGAGCTGATGGCGCAGGACAGGTTGCCTGCCTTGATGGTGGTGATGGTGCTCATAGGCATCCTCCTTCAGGATCGCACTGCATTGCAGGGGCTCTAGACCATGGTAATGGTCCCGGTGCCCGGAGGGTGCCTCTTATCGCCTGACGGAAGCGTTTCCTGAAAGGACGGAGGCCTCTGGGCGGATTCAGGGCACAAATGTGTCGGAAAACCGCCGGGTGAACGGTTTCTGATGCGCCGTGAGTGGCAGAAATGGGCATACTGAAAACGTTTGCAGCTGCGTTTGCCGAAGATTATGGCCTGTCCGAAGCAATTACATATCTGTTAGGTCAGAGGTATGTTAACAAATCGGTTCTTGCCCTGCGCATTGGCTATCTTCTAAGGTGTCTGAGCAAGAAGGCGTGCATGCCATGGGGCATGCAGACGTTAGGAGGACTCTCGTGATCGAAGAGGAACTTGCACATTGTGGCATCACCGCTCCTGAAGGCAAGGTGCTGGTCGATGCAGCACCGGCCGTGCTCGTGGAGGAGGCTCTGAAGAAGGGCGAGGGCGAGCTCACCTCGACTGGTGCCTTTGCTGTATATACGGGGAAGTATACGGGCCGCTCCCCGAAGGATCGCTTCATCGTCGACACCCCGGATGTCCACGACAAGATCGCCTGGGGCAGCGTGAACGTGCCGATGAGCGTCGAGAACTACGAGCACCTCAAGGCGAAGGCCACCGAGTACCTTGCTGCCCACGACCTGTATGTGATCCATGCCTATGCAGGCGCGAACCGGAAGTATTCCCGCAAGTTCGAGGTCGTCTGCGAGCTTGCCTCCCAGGCGCTCTTCGCGAAGCAGCTCCTGGTCCGTCCGACTGATGAGGAGCTTGCCGCCTACGACATGCCGGACTTCACGGTCCTTGCTGCCCCTGGCTGCAAGTGCGATCCTGAGCTCGACGGCACCCACTCCGAGGCCTGCATCCTGATCAACTTCCAGGAGCACATCATCATCGTCCTCGGATCGCGCTACTCCGGCGAGATCAAGAAGTCCATCTTCTCCACGATGAACTACCTCACGGTCGTCGAGAACGGCATCCTGCCGATGCACTCCTCCGTGAACAAGGATCCTGTCACCGGCGAGACGGCAGTCTTCTTCGGCCTTTCCGGCACCGGCAAGACCACGCTCTCTGCCGACCCGCACCGCATCCTGGTCGGCGACGACGAGCATGCCTGGGCAGACGACGGCGTCTTCAACTTCGAGGGCGGCTGCTACGCCAAGTGCATCCGCATCTCGCTCGAGACCGAGCCTGACATCTTCAATGCCATCAAGTTCGGTTCCGTCTGCGAGAACGTCGTGCTCGACGACAAGCGCGTCGCTGACTACGACGATGCCAAGTACACGGAGAACACCCGTGTCGCCTACCCGGTCGAGTACATCCCGAACTCCGCTCCGTCCGGCTGCGGCAAGATTCCCTCTGTCGTCATCTTCCTGACCGCCGATGCCTTCGGCGTGCTGCCGCCGATCTCCCGCCTCGACGAGAATGGCGCCATGTACCACTTCGTCTCTGGCTTCACCTCGAAGGTCGCCGGCACCGAGCGCGGCATTACCGAGCCCCAGCCGACCTTCTCCACGCTCTTCGGCGAGCCGTTCATGCCGCTGAGCCCGATGACCTACGCCAAGATGTTCGGCGAGCGCATGGAGCGCTACGGCACCCGCGTCTACATCGTGAACACGGGCTGGACGGGTGGCCCCTACGGCACCGGCTCCCGCATGAAGCTCTCCTACACGCGCGCCATGGTGACGGCTGCCCTCAATGGCTCGATCGAGAAGGCTGAGTTCGTGCACGATCCGGTCTTCAATGTCGATATCCCGCAGACGATCGAGGGCGTGCCCTCGAACCTCCTGAACCCGCGCGACACCTGGGCCGACGGTGCAGCATACGATGCCGCTGCCCGCAAGCTCGCCGGCATGTTCGAGGAGAACTGCGCGAAGAAGTATCCTGACATGGCTCCTGAGATCAAGGCTGCAGGCCCCTGCTCCACGGCCAAGTAGGATAGCTTCCACAAGCGATGCACAAAGGAGGTCCGGCACAGCCGGGCCTCCTTTCCTTGTCGCTGCAGAAGATCGGGATAGGGAAAAGGCCCAGGGGAGTGGATCCCCTGGGCCTTCATGCAGGCTATCTATGCTGCGGAAGAGAGGCTACTCTGCCATCTGCGCCTGGACAGCGGTGATTGCGACGACGCCCACGATGTCCTCTGCGGAGCAGCCACGGGACAGGTCGTTCACCGGCTTCGCGATGCCCTGGAGGATCGGGCCATAGGCCTCGGCGCCAGCGAAGCGCTGGACGAGCTTGTAGCCGATGTTGCCAGCCTCGAGGTCAGGGAAGACGAGGACGTTCGCATGGCCTGCAACCGTGGAGCCGGGAGCCTTGAGGGCAGCCACGGACGGCACGAGGGCAGCGTCGAGCTGCAGGTCGCCGTCGAGGGCGAGCTCGGGGTTCTTCTCCTGGGCAAGCTTCGTGGCCTCCTGGACCTTCGTCGGCACATCGCCCTTTGCGGAGCCCTTGGTGGAGAAGGAGAGCATGGCGACCTTCGGGTCGGAGCTCATGTACTTCTTCCAGGAATCGGCAGAGGCAAGGGCGATCTCGGAGAGCTCCTCTGCCGTCGGGTCGATGTTGAGGCCGCAGTCAGCGAAGAGGAGGGTGCCGTTGTCGCCGTACTCTGCCTTGTCGGTGCACATGATGAAGAAGGCGGAGACGAGCTTGGTGCCCGGTGCGGTCTTCAGGATCTGGAGGGCAGGACGCAGGGTGTTGGCGGTGGAGTGGCAGGCGCCCGAGACGAGGCCATCGGCGTCTCCTGCCTTCACCATCATGGTGCCGAAGTAGGTGTTGTCATTCATCTGCTCGCGGGCCTGCTCGATGGTGACGCCCTTCTTCTTGCGGAGCTCGGCGAAGAGCTGTGCGTACTCCTCATGCTTCTCTGCCGTCTTCGGGTCGATCACCGTGACGCCCTCGACGTCGATGGTCGCGGGATCGCCGAGGATGATGAGGTTCGCAAGGCCCTCTGCCACGATCTGCTTGGCAGCGGCGATGGTGCGGGGATCCTCGCCTTCCGGCAGGACGATGGTCTTGAGGTCGGACTTTGCCTGTTCCTTCATGCGGTTCAGGAAATCGCTCATGCTTGTGCTCCTTTGGTGGGAAGCGGCCCGTCTGGGGCGGTATCTATGCTTCTCGTCTGACGTTTTCGGTCACGTACAGGCACATTATAAGGTCGCGTGCTAGAATCTTCAAAGCAATGTGGCCGTATCGGCATATTTTGCTGCATTGGCACGACAAGCGTGCTGCATCTACAGACAAACGGCTCCCAGAGCCAGTCAGAGAGGGATTATGAAGATCGCACATGGTCTCCCGGAGAACTTCAACCCGGAGAGTTACGACGCACTTGTTGTCGGTGCGGGCTATGCCGGCGCCGTGTGCGCCCGTCGTCTGGCTGAGGCCTGCAACTTCCGCATCGCGATTGTCGAGCGTCGCGACCATATCGCGGGCAATGCCTATGACTACGAGGACGAGGCGGGCATCCTGGTCCACAAGTATGGTCCGCATATCTACCATACCTACAATGACCGGGTCCATTCCTTCCTCTCCCGCTTCACGGAGTGGACGGACTACCAGCACAAGGTCCTTGCCAACATCCACGGCACGCTCATGCCGGTGCCCTTCAACCACCAGTCGCTGAAGCTCGCCTTCGGCGAGGAGAAGGGGGAGCACCTCTACCGCAAGCTCGTCGCCACCTTCGGCCAGGACAAGAAGGTCCCCATCCTCGAGCTGCGCGAGAAGAACGATCCGGAGCTCGCCGAGGTTGCCGACTACGTCTACGAGAACGTCTTCCTGCATTACACGATGAAGCAGTGGGGGAAGACCCCTGACCAGATCGATCCTGCTGTCATGGGCCGCGTGCCGGTCTTCGTCGGCGACGATGACCGCTACTTCCCGCAGGCGCCGCACCAGGGCATGCCGAAGGATGGCTATACGAAGCTCTTCGAGAAGATGCTCGACCACGACCTGATCGATGTCTTCTTGGATGTCGACGTCCGCGACCTCATGGAGCTCACCGAGACCTCCGTCAAGGTCTGCGGCAAGCCGTATGGCGGCGAGGTCATCTACACCGGCGCTCTGGACGAGCTCTTCGGCTTCGACAGGGGCGCGCTTCCGTACCGCACCGTCGATATGGTCTTCGAGACGCTCCCAGAGGACCAGTTCCAGCCGGTCGGCACGGTCAACTACACCGTCTCCGAGAACTTCACCCGCATCACCGAGTTCAAGAACATGACAGGGCAGGTCGTGCCGGGCAAGACCACGATCATGCGCGAGTACTCCCGCACCTATCTTCCGGGCGTCGGCGAGACTCCGTACTACGTGATCAACGAGCCGGAGAACATCGCCCTCTACCGGTCCTATGTGGAGCGCGTCTCCAAGCTCGTGAACTTCCATCCGGTGGGACGCCTTGCCGAGTACCGCTATTACGATATGGACGGCGTCACGGCATCGGCCCTCGAGCTCTCCGACGAGATCATTGCCCATCATTAGGGGGATTATGCGCAAGACGATAAGCTTCGGCATACCGTGCTACAACTCCGCGGCCTACATGGACCATTGCATCACGTCCATCCTGGAGGGCAGCGGCTACGCCGAGGATGTCCAGATCGTGATCGTGGACGATGGATCGGTCAAGGATGACACGCCTGCCAAGGCAGACGAGTGGCAGAGCCGCTATCCCTCCATCATCAAGGCGGTGCATCAGCCCAATGGCGGCCACGGCATCGCCGTGAAGACCGGCCTCAAGAATGCCGATGGCGTGTACTACAAGGTCGTCGACTCCGATGACTGGCTGGACGGGGAGGCCCTGCAGGCCCTTCTCGCGAAGCTCCGCGAGTTCATCGAATCCGGCACCCGCGTCGATCTTGTGATCACGAATTACGTGTACGAGCACGTGGAGGATGGCAAGCAGAACGTCGTCGACTATGGCTTCGCCCTGCCGAAGGGCAAGATCATGGGCTGGGACGATATCGGGCACTTCAACATGTCCCAGAACCTCCTCATGCACTCGCTCTGCTACCGCACCGACATCCTGCGTGCCGGCGGCATCCCGATGCCTGCCCACACCTTCTATGTGGACAACATCTATGCCTATGTGCCGCTGCCGCGCTGCGAGACCCTCTATTACCTCGATGTGGACCTCTATCGCTACTTCATCGGCCGCGAGGACCAGTCGGTGAACGAGTCGGTGATGACAAGCAGGATCGACCAGCAGCTCCGCATCACGCGCATCATGATGCATTCGTACCACCTGTACTCGGACATCAAGTCGAAGAAGCTCAGGAACTACATGCTGAACTACTTCACGCTGATGATGGCGGTATGCTCGGTCTTCTCGAAGCTCTCGGACAAGCCGGGGGCAGACGAGAACCTCAAGGCAATCTGGGTCGAGCTGCAGCACTACGACGAGAAGATGTACAGCAGGGCTCGCCGGGGACTCGTGGGCATCGCGACGAACTTCCCGACCGAGGTCGGCAAGAAGGCGACGATCGGCATCTACCACATCGCACAGAAGCTCGTGAAGTTCAACTGAGCGCAGCTGGCAAAGCAGCTAAGCAGGGGAAAGGGCGTCCATCCAGGAGGATGGGCGCCCTTCATGCATGCAGGCCTGCATCTTGATCTGAAGGAGCCTACGCGAGGCTGGAGGCAGCCTTGAGGCCATAGGACGGAGTGGCCGCGCGGGCCGCATCGACGATCGCATCCTGGATCGCGCGCACCGCCAGGGTGCCCACAAGATCGACAGGCGCGTCCACGGCGCCTGTCGCCATTACGAAGATGGTATCGCCGTCGTTCGTCGTGTGGGTCGGACGGATGGCATGGGCATAGCCGTCTGCGGCCATCTGGGCGACCTTCGTGGCCTCTGCCTTCGTGAGCCTGGCATTCGTCACGACGCAGGAGATGGTCGTGTTCGTGCGCTCGAGAGGCATCACGAGATGGGACGAGGCGGCGATGAGGGCCTCCTCTTCGTCGACGATGTGCGCCTGGTCCTCTGAGAGGAGCCCTGCCATGGGCTTGAGCGTATAGGGGTCAACTATATTGCCGACTGCATTGACGGCGCTCACAGCCCCTACCAGAAGCTCTCCTGCACTCTTCACGGACTCGCCAAGCCCGCTTTTCATCGACCGCGAGGGGCCTGCGAGCTTGCCGACCGTGCAGCCACATCCTGCGCCGACGCATCCGCGCTCGAGCGGGAGGTCCTTCTCCTCGAAGGCATGCTTCACCGCCTCCACGCCGTCGGCTGCGGTCGGCCTCACGCTGGCATCGCCGCAGGCAAGGTCGAAGACGCAGGCGCCTGAGACGATGGGCACGACGCCCACGCCGACATCGAGGCCGATGCCGCGCCGCTCCAGCTCCTCTGCGACGCCGCAGGAGGCAGCAAGGCCGAAGGCAGAGCCTCCCGCGAGCACGACGGCATTGAGCGTCTGCACGGTCTCCTCTGGGCGCAGAAGATCGGTCTCGCGGGTGGCTGGCGCCCCTCCACGCACATCGACGGCACCTCGTGCCCCGTCCGGGCAGATGATGACCGTGCAGCCGGTGCCTGCCTCGGCATTCGTGGCATGCCCTGCATAGATGCCCGGGATATCGCGGATCGACCTACTCATTGGCGGCGTTCCTTCCATTGATGCCTCCCAGGATATCGGCAGCGAGGTTCGCGGAATAGAGGGGCTCCAGAAGCTCCCTCACCACTCTTGTCATGGGCAGTCCCATGATGGTATAGAAATCGCCCTCGATGCTCCGCACGAGGAGACGCCCCTTGCCCTGGATGCCATAGGCGCCTGCCTTGTCCATCGGCTCGCCTGAGGAGATGTAGGCGTCGATCTCCTCGTCGGTCAGGGGATAGAAGCTCACCTTCGCCGTGTCGACGAGGCTCGTCTGGGTGCCACGTGCGATCACTGAGGCACCCGTCGAGACATAGTGGGTCCTGCCGGACAGCTCATGGAGCATGCGGGAGGCATCGGTCACATCGCGGGGCTTGCCAAGGACCTCGCCTGAAGGGAGCCAGACGACGGTATCGGCTGCGAGCACCACGGGCGGCTTCGCATCCTGGCGGTGGCGCTTCGCGACGCAGGCGGCCTTCTCGCATGCCAGGCGCTCGACCAGGGCCTTGGGCGTCTCGCCCTCACGCCTGCCTTCAGGGATGTCTGCTGGCTCGACGGAAGGGGTGAAGCCCGCCTCGGTCAGGAGCTGCAGGCGGCGGGGCGATTGCGATGCAAGTATCATGTGGCACTTCCTTTGCACATAAAAAAGGCGGAGGCATGTGCCTCCGCCTTCAGCATACCCAGTATTAGCTGGTATATGAGTGCTACTCGACGGTGATGGCGCCGACGGGGCAATTGTCAGCTGCCTCCTGAGCTGCGTCCTCGTTCTCCTCGGGGACCTCGTCCACGATAGCCTCAGCAGTGCCCTCATCGCCAATTGCGAAGACCTCCGGGCAGGTGCTCTCGCAGAGACCGCAGCCGATGCACTCATCGTTGACAGATGCCTTCATGTTGATTCCTCTCACTTGTGGTGGTACGTACCTGAGCCCCTTACTCAAGTACGTACTCTTTTGTACACTTTCTT
>OMTG01000012.1 GCA_900313905.1 uncultured Actinomycetes bacterium
TTACCTCTATTGTGCAAAGCGATGGGATGACCAAGGCATGCGAGGCGAGCACTACCTTCTCCGCCAGACACAGTCGGTCAGGAATGCCTGCGCACATTCCACCGATATCGTGAACGGATTTGTCTCCAAAGCGCCAAGCGGGATACGTACGCCAAAGGAGGTAGCTGTCGCGCTGGACAAGATTGGAATCAACAAACGGAAGAGAAACTCGAAAATGGGGAATGCACGTATACAGCAGATGGTCATGGTTGCATATGCGTACCATGCGCTGGTCTCTGGAGCCCATTCAAGAGAGATGTGCCGCGCGCATCTAGATGCACTTCGCAAGAGAATTCAGCTGCACGCCAGCTGGTATAAGAATGTGGATAGCGTGCGCTCGTCCTTCGAGTTCCTGACCCTAGTGTTTGACAATTGGATCTAATACTCCATAATAAATTTAGACAAAAACCTTTGGGTTTGCGGGGCGGGGTCGTGATGAGCGGTCCTGCCCTAGTTTTTTCTGCAGCATCAGCGCTTACACCTCATCCAAGCGCCAATCCCATCCCTGAATGCCCCTCTGCCTCTCCAGCGACACGAAGGCCATCTGCTCCTTCAAGAATGGAACACGTCTGGAGAGCTGCGGCAGAATGCGATAGACCACGCGCCAGCAAGATTCGCTGCCATCGCAGCACTGCATCGGCCAACTTGCCACCTGGTTCGCTGGCAGACAGTCCTGGATGCAGCCATCAGATAAAACGTGAGCCTTAAGAGCCCACACGACGCAGGAATTGACATGATTCATAAGTCAGGCAAACCACGATTCGCAAGTGAGGGCACCCATAATTCGTAAGTGACGCGTACGATAGTTCCTTAATGCCCCTATTCGGCATGGCAAGAGAATCATGATCCCCACCTTTCTCCTCATCGCGAACAGCGCCTGCCACTTGGGAAGGCGCTGCCTTAGCACTTGATGGTGCACAGATTCTTTGGTGAAGGCGCTGGAATTCTGGCTGCAGCTCTGTCAGAGGCTTTGCCTGCGGAATCCTCGTGAGGCTCCTGGTTGCACTGCTCATCAGGGACAAGGAGCCGCTTGCCCATCAGAGGCCGAGAATGGCGGACCAGAAGCAGGCATGGGCAGCATGCTGCACGACACCAGCCGCTTCAGCAGGCATGACTATTCCTATGGATTGCGTCTCTGCCCCAGCGACGCTGAGACAGTTCCTCATGATGCTGCGCGCAGCCCCTATCGGCGGCCAGCAGAATCTGCATCGTCCTTCTCGAAGAGTTCCTGAGGTGGCCAGCCATTGTTGGACCAGACCGGCATGCCGTTTGCCATCCCCATCAGGAGGTTGAGGGTCGGCTGCAGCATGCCCTTGTTCGGGATGTAGCCCCTATCCTCCAGAACGCCCATGAAGGCATTGATGCTCTGGGCATTCTGGATGCCCATCTGCATGAGGGGCACCAGATCGTCGATCGCTGCATCGGCGAAGTAGAAATCATTCTCTCCGTCAGGCACGTGCTCATCGAAATAGCGGCGCATGTTCTCGCAGACATCCAGCCCATAGATCCAATCATAGGCATCGTCTGCCGTCTCGACGCCTTCAGGCAGAGGATAGGGGTCCTTGCCCCTCTGCATCGCAAGGATCTTGCCGACCATCGAGTCGCGTGGCATGTCCGCAATGACAACATCATCTGTCGAGATGCCGAGATCCTCCCTGGAGAGCACATCAAGCACCCCATCGACCAGATAGAGCGTATCGGGATCGTCCTCGAAGGAGACCATATCGAACTCGGCATCTATCTGGTCAAGCTTGGTCGTGAGCATGTCGGTGAGCTCCTGTGTCGAGAGCCCCTCGCCGAACTCTGCCGCTGCCTGGTCCATGCGCACGACGCCCCGGATGACTGCCGCTGCCCCGACATGGTCGAAGATGCGCTGGTTGCGCCGGGACTCCTCCAGGATCTTGTCCCAGTCAAAAGATCCTGCCAGCTCCATCAGCGGCTCGGAGAGCATGTAGGTGGCCGTATTGCCGGAGACGAAGAAGCCTCCTACGCCCAGTGTCATAGGCAGCTTGTTGGCAGCATCCACCTCATCTGCCGATGTGAGATCGAACGTCTTCTCCCCTCCCTCGGAGAGGAGCTTGCGCAGCGCCTCAAGCTCTTCGGGTGCCAGCTCAGGAAGATGCTTCCTCAAGAATCCGGGTGCCGAGCCAATGCCTTCGGCTACAGCCTCGGCCAGCTCCTGTTTCCTGAGCTTCGAGAACCCCCTCATGCCGAGCTCCTTGGCGATTTCCTCGAGCTCGTATTTCTTGAACCCCGTCAGTTCGGACAGGACCGTATGGTCAGGTACCCTGCCCTGCGACTCCCGCCGGATATCGAGCGCATCATAGCGTGCGAGGCTCGCAGCAAGGTCAGGTGAATCTGCCCGGAGCGGGTCATGCTCGTCGATATACTGCTCGCGCTCCTTGCCAGAAAGCTCTGCCAGCACGCCGCGGTGGAAGCCTTCCGTGTCGCTCTCGTCTGCGGGGAAGGCCTCCATCCCCTGCTGGCTCCTCTCCTCCTCGATGAGGGAAGGGGCCATCTCGAAGAGCTGCTTGCCGCTCCGGACGATCTTGCCTTCCTGCTTGCAGCGCACAGCCTCGTCCTCGATCACCTTCGCCATCCGCTCCGAGGCTGTGACATCGTAGACCGACATCGAGCCGTCGTAGACGATCAGGTTGCGGAGCGGCAGCAGCGCCGTCCGCACGAAGCAGGGGAAGGTGCCCACGATGCTCGGAATCGAGCGGGTGATGCCCGAGACGGCAAAGGCATGGCCAAAGCCCAGGAAGAGCACCTCTGCCCCGAGCTTCACGACCGTGAACTCTCCATAGAGCGGATGGCTCCAGCTTGCAAGGAGGTCCCTGACCTTGGCTGGCACAGATGATGGGAGATCGTCTGCGATCTCGTCCACGACGGAGGGATCGCTCCAGATGGCATCGAGCAGATCCCCCTCATCCTCGACCGTCGGATCCTGATAGCGCAGGCTGTAGGGCAGGATCTTGAGCCTCTTGTTGGCTTCCATCTCGAGCAGCATCTTGGTCTGGGTGAAGAGCTGGGCTTCGCGTCTATCGAGCAGCATGGTGCTTCCCCTCATATGCACACTTCCGGTAGTCTCCAGCATAGCAGAGCGCTTTCAGGAACAGGGCAGGACGAACATGTACATTCAGAAACGTTATGCTGCGCCATCAGTTGTGCACATTAGAATCGAAACCAGCCGACACCGCCAGAAGCAGAGAGGATGTCCATGGGAAAGATTCAGATGAAGACCCCGCTCGTCGAGATGGACGGCGACGAGATGACCCGCATCATCTGGCAGCTCATCAAGGACGAGCTGCTGGAGCCCTTCGTCGACCTGAAGACCGAATACTATGATCTGGGGCTCAAGCACCGCGACGAGACGGCCGACCAGGTCACGATCGACTCTGCAGAGGCGACGAAGCGCCTCGGCGTCGCCGTGAAGTGCGCCACGATCACCCCGAATGCCGCCCGCATGGAGGAATACCACCTGCACCAGATGTGGAAGAGCCCGAATGGCACGATCCGTGCCCTGCTCGATGGCACGGTCTTCCGTGCCCCCATCCTCGTGAAGGGCATCGAGCCGGTCGTCAGCACCTGGAAGAAGCCGATCACAATCGCCCGCCATGCCTACGGCGATGTCTACCGTGACGCCGAGATGCGCATCCCGGGCCCCGGCAAGGTCGAGCTCGTCTATACCGCCGAGGATGGCACTGAGACCCGCACGCTCGTGCACCAGTTCACCGAGCCTGGCGTCGTCGAGGGCATGCACAACCTCGATGCCTCGATCGAATCCTTCGCGAAGAGCTGCTTCGCCTATGCCCTCTCGATGAAGCAGGACCTCTGGTTCGCCACGAAGGACACGATCTCGAAGACCTATGACCACCGCTTCAAGGACATCTTCGCCGAAGTCTACGAGAAGGACTACAAGGACCAGTTCGAGGCAGCCGGCCTCACCTACTTCTACACCCTGATCGACGATGTGGTGGCCCGCATCATGAAGAGCGAGGGCGGCTTCGTCTGGGCCTGCAAGAACTACGACGGCGACGTCATGTCCGACATGCTCTCGAGCGCCTTCGGCTCCCTGGCGCTCATGACATCAGTGCTCGTGAGCCCCCATGGCTACTACGAGTACGAGGCTGCCCATGGCACGGTCCAGCGCCACTACTACAAGTACCTGAAGGGCGAGCCGACCTCCACGAACTCCGTCGCCAC
>OMTG01000180.1 GCA_900313905.1 uncultured Actinomycetes bacterium
TCCCTAGGCAACGCATGCCGCTCCTGCCCGGTGGTAGGTTTGATGTGTTTGCAGAAGCGGCGCCCCATCCTGCTAGCATGTTCTTCCAAACAGACGCAGGAAGGCTGGAACATGCTGAGGCCAGAGGAAGACGCATCCGGACGCACTGAGGCTCGCACCTCGACGCAGGCACAGGAGAGGCGCACTGCCTCCCGCGGGGCCTCCACGCCCTATCGGCCTGCGGCATATGGCACATCTGCAGGGCAGCACACCGCACGCCAGCGCCAGAGGCCACGGCGCGAAGACCATGCTTCCCGCCATCCTTTCCTGAGCGCCCTGCTCTGGCTCCTCCTGCTTGCATGCCTGGGGCTCATGGGACTCAGGTGCCTGCCCGCCTCCCTCGCAAGCGGGATGGCCGTGCCGGAGGCGGTCTCGTTCGTGCCGCTCCTCTTCATCCCCCTCATCCTCTGCCTCGTCCTCGCCATCCTCTGGCACAGGAAGGCGCTCATCGCTGTGAGTGCCGTGGCGCTTGCCGTGACCAGCGTCTGGCATGCCGGCTACTTCCTGCCCACCGCACGTGTGAGCACAGAGGCCGTCTCGGCCGTCGAAGCCTCTGCCACGACCGAAGACTCGGCTGCCCGAATCATGACACTGAACACCCACAATGGGGATGCCTCGGCAGAGGAAATCGTCCAGCTGGTCAGAAAATACCACGTCGAGGTGCTCTGCCTCGAGGAGCTCACGACAGACGAGGTCGATGCGCTCGAAGCGGCAGGCCTCGACAGTCTGCTCCCCTATCACGTGGTCTCGGATGGCGCCTCGATGATCAACAACGGCGGGCGCAATGGCATCTGGTCCGCAGCCCCGATGAGCGACATCTCGACGAACCTTCTGCCCATCAACACGAGCTCGATGCCTGCCTGCAACATCCAGGTCGGCAGCACGACCGTACGCATCGTCGCCGTGCATCCGAACTCCCCGGTCCGTGGCGCCGAGGATGAATGGAGCGCAGGCCTGTCGGTCATCAGGACGCTCGGCTCCTACAACCATGCCTACCTGATCTGCGGCGACTTCAACTCGACCTGGGACCATGCCCGCTTCAGGCAGCTGCTGGGAAGCTCGTTCGTGGATGCCGGCGAGCAGTCAGGCGAGGGATATCACATGACGTACCCGGCAAACAAGGCGATACCGTCCTTGATCGAGATCGACCATATCGTGTACTCGAAGGACTCTGACATCGTCGTGAGCAGCCTCGTGACCGAGACCGTCTCTGGCACCGACCACCAAGCCCTCATCGGCATCCTCGAAGCAAGCTAGCAGCCGCACGGCCTGGCCAGTCCTTGCACCGATCCAGCGAATGGAGGCGGGCGAGCTTTCACCGGCTCGTCCGCCTCCATTCTCTAGACACGCATCGGGCCTCCAGGGCCACCTGGCCCACCCCTCCGTGCACCGCCATGCATCCCACGCGGGCCTCTCGCGCCACGGGGGCCCGGCCCGCCCATCGCAGGGCCACCCCAGCGAGGATGCCTCCTCCTGCCCCATCTGCCAGCTCCGCCGAACCAGCCCCTCCAGAACGGGCCGCCCCAGCCACCGCGCGGACCATGGGAGACACGGAAGAGGAGCCGCATGCAGATGCAGAAGAAGAGCGTCGCAAGAACAATGAAGAGCAGGGCCATGTCTGCCTCCTCGGCGAGAGCGGCAGAGAGGCTGGATTGGACCTCCCACCGCACGGATCGTCAGCTTGCCCGAAGCGGATGCACCACGAGGACCAGATCTGTCCAGCCTGTAGCCTCATCCATCCCGCTTCTGCCCCTATGCAACCACTCCGAGCATGAAGGTTCCTGAAAACTCTGCCAGGATGCCGCAGATGGCAGCATGCGCAGCCCATCGCCCATCATTGCCATCTGCCATCCCGCTGCTGCCGGAGAGACCAGATGCTCTCTGCAGGCGGCAGGTAGGCGCCCTCAGGCAGGATGCAGCTTCCCGCAATCCCTGCCGCAAGGAACTCCTTCGCCCGCTGGATGGCAGAGGCGAGATCGAAGCCCTGAGCCAAGCCTGCAGCGATAGCAGAGGAGAGCGCGCATCCCGTGCCATGGGGAGAAGGGCCAAAGGCGGCTTCGACGCCAATCCAGCCGCCACCTGCAGCTCCAGCAAGCACATCGCGGGCCAGGCCGAGATGGCCTCCCTTGAGGAGGACTGGGCAGCCGAAGAGCGCAGCGAGCTCCCCTGCTGCCTTCTCCATCGCAGCCGGCGTCTCGATCGCATGCCCCAGGAGCGCTTCTGCTTCCGGCACATTGGGCGTCGCAAGAGAAGCCCTGCGCAGGATCTCTGCCAAGGCCTGGGGCAGCATCTGCCTCCCGGCATCGAAGAGCGCCGTGCCGCTCGTCGAGCGCAGGACGGGATCGACCACGATATTGCGGGCGCCCACTGCATCGAGCGCATGCGCGACGCCGTCTGCGATCCCATCGGTGCCCAGCATCCCGACCTTCACGGCGGAAGGTGCAAGGTCCTGGAAGGCGGCCTCTATCTGCTGTTCCACAAGCTCAGGCGCAACCAGGCTGATGGCATCGATGCCTGAGAGCGACTGGGCCGTGATGGCGGTCGCAGCCACCTTGGGATGGCAGCCAAGCGCCGCGATCGTGGCGGCATCGGCAGCGAGGCCAGCCCCTCCCGAGCTGTCGAGCCCGGCGACCGCAAGGACCGCCTTCATCGCCTGTCCCCTCCGCCAAGCGTTGCGGCAAGCTGGCGGCGGAGCTCCGCGGTGGCAATCCGGCAGTCTGCCGCAGCAAAGATCGCAGAGACCACGGCGGCACCTGCAGCACCCGTGCCGGAAAGCTCGCCTGCCGTCCGTGCGTTCATGCCGCCGATAGCGACCACCGGGATGGGGACCGCCTGGCAGATGCGGCGGAGCTCCTCCGGGGTCACCCCCACAGCATCAGTCTTCGTAGCGGTGGCGTGCATGGCTCCGACGCCCAGATAGTCGGCACCTGCCTCCCAGGCCGCTTCCGCCTCGGCGACGGTATGGGCAGAGACACCGACAATTGCCCCGTCGCCGAGGAGTGCCCGCGCTTTGGCGCAGGAGGTGTCCTGCTGCCCGACATGCACGCCGTCAGCTCCTATCTCCCGTGCCAGCTCGACATCGTCGTCGATCACGAAGGGGACGCCTGCCGCATGGCAGATATCCCGGAGGCTCAGGGCAAGCGCACGCTGCTCTGCAGGCGTCGCTTCCTTCTCCCGGAGCTGGATGAAGGTGGCGCCGCCCAAGATCGCCTCCTCGACGCACTGCTCCAGGGACCGTCCCTGGAGCCAGATGCGGTCGGTCACTGCGTAGAGCAGGAGGTCCTGCCTGATCGTCTCGGCATCCCAAGGGCCGCGCGCCACTGGCCCTCTGCGTACGCCACCCATCAGAGCGCCTCGATCCGGCAGGCCCTTGCGAGCGCTTCCCCATCCATCGTGCTCAGCGCATCGATCAGATAGGTGTGGAAGCTCCCGGTCCCATCCTGGCCTGCCATGCGGGCACGCGCTGCCTCGCCAGCTGCCCCCATGAGGGAGGTGGCGGCCACGCACGAGATGAGATCGTCGTCTCCTGCCGCGAGGAAAGCCGGGATGAGGGCAGAGAGCATGCAGCCGGTGCCGGTCACCTTCCCCATCAGCGCGACGCCGTTCCTGACAGCGAAGGTGCGCTCCCCATCGCTTGCCACATCGATTGCGCCCGTGACGACGACCACGGAAGACCATCTTCTGGCGCATGCTGCCACAAATGATGCAGCGTCCGCAAGGCTCCCCTCATCCACCGCATCGGCAGGGCAGGCATCCACGCCGCGGGTCGAGGCGGCCACGCCTGCGAGCGCCTTGATCTCGCTCATGTTGCCGCGCACGCACGCAGGATGGAAGCGCTCGAGGATCATCCGTGCCGTGTCGCTCCGGAGCCTCGATCCCCCGGCCCCCACCGGATCGAGCGCGATGGGATGCTCAAGGGAGGTGGCACGGGCACAGGCCCGCTCCATTGCCTCGATGCTGCGCGTGTGCAGCGTGCCAATATTGATATCGAGGGCGCTACAGATCGAGGTGATGTCCTCCACATCCTCCGGCTCGTCGCTCATGATGGGGGAGGCGCCGACCGCAAGCAGCGCATTGGCGCAATCATTGACGGTCACATAGTTCGTGATGCAGTGCACGAGCGGCGCAGCGTTGCGCACGGCATCGAGGCAGCTGCCAAAAAGCTTGCTGTCCATTGGAAGCAGCCTCCTATCCCAGATCGACCGTGAGCCCCGCCATGATGCGGTTCACGGTACGGGCTGCGCACATCTTGCCGCACATCGTGCAGGTCCCCTCCTCGGCAGGAGGCGCCTCGTTCAGAATCTCGCGGGCGCGTTCGCCGTCCAGGGCGCAGTCGAACATCTCGTCCCAGGCCACCCGGCGCCGGGCATCGCTCATGCGGTTGTCGATGTCGCGGGCACCCGGGATATGCTTCGCGATATCCGCTGCATGGGCAGCGATGCGCGTGGCCACGATGCCCTCACGCACATCCTCGGCATCGGGGAGCTTCAGATGCTCTGCCGGCGTCACGTAGCAGAGCCAGTCGGCACCGGAGGCTGCCGCCACCGCGCCGCCGATAGCGGCTGTGATGTGGTCGTAGCCTGGAGCGATATCGGTCACGAGCGGCCCCAGCACATAGAAGGGAGCGCCATGGCAGAGGCGCTTCTGGAGCTTCATATTGGCCTCGATCTCATCCAAGGCCATGTGTCCCGGGCCTTCGACCACGACCTGCACGCCGGCATCCCAGGCACGCGTCGTGAGCTTCCCGAGCTCCACAAGCTCGGACACCTCGGAGGCATCCGTCGCATCGAAGGTCGAGCCAGCGCGCAGGGCATCGCCCAGGCTGATCGTCACGTCGTGCTCATGCAGTATCTCGAGGAGGTCGTCGAATCGCTCATAGAAGGGGTTCTCCTCCCCTCTTGTCATCATCCATGCGAAGAGGAGCGACCCGCCGCGGGAGACGACATTGGTGAGCCGCTTGGTGTCGAGCAGGTTCTGGAGCACGGCGCGGTTGAATCCCGCATGGATGGTCATGAAGTCGACACCGTCCTCGGCATGGGCCTCGACGACCTTCAGGAAGTCATCGGACTCAAGCTCCACGAGCGGCTTGTCGAGATAGCCGATCGCATCGTAGATGGGCACGGTCCCCACCATCAAGGGCGTCTTCTCGATCAGGCTCCGCCGGAAGCTCCGGGTCTTGCCGGAGTTCGAGAGGTCCATGATCGCATCGGCGCCGAAGCGCTCGGCGAGTGCGACCTTCTCCCACTCCTCGGGAGCATTCTGGATGACGCCCGAGATGCCGAGGTTCACATTGACCTTGGTGCGCAGCCCTGCACCGACACCCACCGGTGCGAGCTTCACATGCGCCGGATTGGCAGGAATCGCGATGGTGCCCGAAGCGACACCTTCCCGTATGAACTCTTCCGATCTTTCCTCTGCAGCCGCGACTGCCTTCATCTGGCTGGTCACGATGCCTGCACGCGCAGCATCCATCTGCGTCATGGCTCTCCCTTCGTTGGCATTACCCACATCAGGTTCCAAGGGTCGGGGCATCCTGCCCCCTCTCAGCCGGCACAAGCCAGCTCCCCTCTATGTCAAA
>OMTG01000015.1 GCA_900313905.1 uncultured Actinomycetes bacterium
GCAGAGCGCGCTTGACGACGCGAACGCGAAGCTCGATGAGGCCAGGAAGAATGCCGCGGATCAGGCTGCAGCCATCGCTGATGCCCAGCAGAAGCTCGATGCCGCGAACGATGCCCTCGCAAAGGCCCAGTCAAGCGCGAACGATGCCAACACGAATTACCAGAATGCTGCGGATGCTGCCAATGCAGCACAGAACGCAGTCAATTCTGCGCAGAGCGCGCTCAATGCTGCCACTGACCGCCAGCAGAAGGCAGCTGATGCCGTGACGGCCGCTCAGAACGCGCTTGATGCAGCGAAGGCAGCGGCTGGAACCGATTTCGCTGATACTGATGCTGGCAAGAGCGCACAGAATGCTGTGGATGCAGCGAAGCAGGAGCTTGCTGATGCCAAGGCACAGCAGAATGCAGCACAGAAGAATCTCGACGATGCGAATGCGACGCTCGCCGCTGCACAGGATGCCCTGAAGAAGCTCCAGGAAGCCGCCGACAGCAAGGTCACCTACGAGCAGAACGCCCGTGGATTCTTCAAGTATATGGGCAATGAGACGGCAGTCAAGCTGCTGACCGATCCTGCGCTCACCGGCACTGACCCGACTGGAAAAACATTCCTCTCGTATACGGATTTTACCGACCCGGAGGACGCTACTTCGCTGAAGAACTTCGCCAGAGCGTTGAATTATATCGATGAATGCAACAAGATTCGTGCTAACGAAGAGAGTGCTGCCCCCATAGGCAGAGAGCAACTGAAGGTCGATTTGGTTCTGATGGCCCTTGCCGAGATTAACGCCAACTGGTCTTATAGGAACGCAGGCACAACGCATGCCGTCTATTCTGGCGAACAAGCGCATTATGAATATTACAATGAAGCGCTAGGGAAAATGTCAAGGATTAATATTGACGTTGCTGAAAACCTTTGCGGCTATGGCCAGTATGATCCAGACGAGAATACGTATGAGCCATTCTTGTACTGGTATGATTACGAAAAGGCAAACGGCGGCGGCGGGCACTATGACAATATTCGCGCGATGTCATACGGTATGACTGGGTTTGGGTGCAACACGTCTGGCAAGGCAAACGGCATGTACGTTGCAGTGCAAGAGTTTAACAATTTCGCTGTGGCTGGTGTTACCGATGCTGAGCGCGTTTCATACACTACGAACGATCTCCGTGCAAAGCTCAAGACATTCCTTGCGCTGTTCTCCTCGAGCTCCGATGCTGATGCGCTGGCCAAGGCGCAGCAGGCTGTCACGGATGCACAGGCTGCCGTTGCCTCAGCGACTTCCGCGCTGTCAGCCGCAACTGCCAACGTCAGCGCCAAGCAGCAGGCGGCTACCGCTGCGCAGCAGGCATACGCCACCGCAAAGCAGTCCTATCAGGCAGCAGCTGCATCCAATGTCGCTGCCGCGCAGGATGCGCTGGCATCAGCAAATGCCACGAAGTCGCAGGCTGATTCCGATGTCAGCGCCGCACAGAGCACGCTCGCTGCAGCCCAGGCAACGCTTGCCACGAAGAGCGCCGAGCTGGCACAGGCGAAGCAGGCCAAGGATGCTGCCGATGCCGATGTGGCAGCGAAGCAGGCTGACGTGGACGCGGCGAAGAAGAATCTCTCATCCATCGAGGGCGGCACCGCCGTCGCCGAGGCGCAGGAGAAGGTCGATGCTGCGCAGGCGGCGCTGAAGGATGCGAAGCAGAAGGCGGAAGACGCGGCCAAGGCCCTGGCAGAGGCGCAGCAGTCCGCATCCGGCGCGCAGAAGGCATATGAAGACGCGTTGTCCAGGCTGTCCGACGCACAGGAGAAGGCCGCGGATGCCAAGGCCGCATCCGAGGCTGCCGACGCGAAGTACCAGGAGGCGGAGAAGAGATACTCCGGCCTCAAGGGCCGCGCCGATGCGAGGGACGACGCAGCAAAGGCCCTGGCAGATGCCCAAGCCGCGCTCGAGAAGGCGAAGGCCGACCTCGCCGCGGCGCAGGCAACCGTGCCCGGTCTCGAGGAGCAGGCGAAGCAGTATGGCGACATAGCCAGGATCATCGCCGAGCTTCCGGAGCCGTCCTCCTACCTCGCCGACCCGCAGCAGATCCTCGATGTCCGCGACCAGCTCGTCGCCTATGGCGCAGGGGACGGCCTGACCGATGCGACCAAGGATGCGCTCGCCCGCTACGAGCAGCTGCTTGCGGATGCATACCGTCTCGCCATGGAGGCGAAGGGGCTCGATCCCACGATCGATGCCGACCAGAAGGCAGCCGATGCGGCGGACTCCAATCTCGTCTCAGCTCGGGCCAATTACGACCTGGAGCGGCAGATCTCCGACCAGCTGAAGCAGGCTGAGGCTGCACGCCAGCAGCACGCCTCTGTGGAGCAGGCGAGCGCTGTCAGTGAGTCCTCTGCTGCAGCGGCTCCCAAGCATATGGCTGGGTCCTCTGCGGTCCCTGACACGGGCGACACGACCAGCCCGTACCTTCCGCTCGGCGTCGCGGGGGCAGGCGTGCTCGCGATGCTTGCAGGCGCTGGCATGCGCCGTCGCCGCGAGGAATAGGCAGCAGCACCACAGGCAGGATGGGGCGGCATGCAGTTCATGGCTGTGTGCCGCCTTTTCTATGTGCGTAGGCTTCTTGAATAATCTCCATCTGCTTCGAGGATGTCTGCATGTGACACTGCCAATCAGTTTGTGGCTACAGAAATATCGGCAACTCGATGGGTTCTACGTGAGATTCGAAGTCGGCAGTCTAATTAGCTTCGATGCGGAATGGATGCAGTTGCATATCAGATGTCGACAGGACAATAATGGGGCTTCAGCAATCTGGCATGCCGGGCCTCAGCCCCATGCCATGGCCAGGAGGTGCATGCATGAATACGCTTCTCATCCTTTTCGCAGTGGCGCTTGCTGCCTGCTCATGCGGTTTCCATACCTACGTATGGTTCATCTCGATCGGATATGGAGCAGCGATAGCCCTCATCGGAGCAGCGCTCCTTGTCCTGTTCTCTGGCTCCCTGACGGCTGAGACGGCGCTGCAGTGCACTCTCTTCGTCGTGTATGGCTGCCGCCTTGCGGGATACCTCATCTACCGTGACCGGAAGACGGCCTACACCAAGCGGATGAAGGGCGAAGTCAAGACCGATGATGGGATGCCCCTCGGTGCGAAGGTGGGCATCTGGCTTGCAGCGGCCCTCCTCTATGTGCTCCAGACCTCTCCCGTCACGTTCAGGCTTGCTGATGGCAGGGGTACCGATGTCTTCTGCATCATTGGTCTCGTCGTATCTGTGTGCGGGCTGGTGCTCGAGACGACAGCCGATCTGCAGAAGAACCGCGCCAAGAAGCTGAATCCGCGCCGCTTCGTGGATACGGGGCTCTTCCGGCTCGTGCGCTGCCCAAACTATTTCGGGGAGGTGGTCTTCTGGACCGGCGTCTTCCTCTCGGGCGTGACGGTCTATAGCGGTGCATTCGAGTGGATCTGCGTGTTGCTTGGCTATCTCGGGATCATCTATGTGATGTTCGGAGGTGCACGGCGGCTGGAGATACGGCAGGACAAGAACTACGGGAACGACCCGGAATACCAGCGCTACAAGTCCTCGACGCCCATCATGATCCCGTTCATTCCGCTCTACTCCGTGAAAGACCAGACGTGGCTGGTAGCATAGAAGCCACACGAGAGGCAATGGAGACCGGACAGCTTGCAGGGGAGCCGGAGCGCAGCATGGAGGAGCAGGGGCATGATACAAAGCAGGATGGCAGGAAGACTATCCCTGACGGCTTCACGCTGGGCATGGCAATGATGGATTGCCTGCCTGTCATCTTCTTCAGCATCGGCGCTGCCGTGCTGGCGTCGCGCTTCGAAAGCCCGCTTTTCCATTTCGGCATCCTCCTCATCATCCTCGCGGGAGCGCTCAAGGCCGGATGGAAGTTCGTCCTGGCGCTTGCGAAGAGGGATGTGCCCTTCCTCAGCCGCCAGATGCGCTATCTCATGCCGGCAGGCTTTGCATCTGCGGTTGCCGGCCTCTTGGTGGGCCGCAGCCGTTGGTCCATGGCATCGGTCATCTCCCATGCAGCGGCCCAGCCAGCATGCATCTTCTTCCTTATCGGGCTTGCTGGCATCGTGACGCTTGCATGGCTTGGGCGGCATCTGGATGGACACGATGCCCAGGCAAACTGGAAAGAGCAGACCGTGAATGCTCTCACCCAGCTCTTCATAATGCTCGGCATCATCTTCTGAGAGTGTCGAGGAGGATTGAGCATGAGATGCTTCGATGTCCATCAGCATATGCTGCCTGAGGTCTATCTTTCAGGGCTTGCTGCTTCAGGAGTGGACCCGGCGCGTGAGGATGGGTTCCCGACGCCGCACTGGAGCGAAGAGGCAGCCTTGCAGTTTGCTGACCAGATGGGCATAGGCTTTTCCGTCCTCTCGATCTCATCGCCGCATGTCGTTCAGGGCGATCCCGACAAAGGCATCGAGCTGGCCCAGCATGTGAACGATGCTATGGCAAGCTTCTGCGCTGCCCATGCCGAGCGCTTCGGGTTTGCGGCCACGCTTCCGCTTCCCCTGGTCGCAGCATCCATCGAGGAGGCAGAGCGCGCCTATGGGGAGCTTGGCGCTCTCGGCGTGAAGGTGCCGACCAATGCCTGTGGCGTCTATCTCGGAGATCCATCCTTCGACCCTCTGATGGAGGCGCTTGATGCCAGATGCGCGGTCGTGACCATCCACCCGACCAAGCCTTCCGCCGTTCCGGCGGGGCAGTTCGCAGCAGAGCATGCCCCGCTCTTCGAGTTCCTGGCAGACACGACCCGTGCCGTGCTCAACATGGTAGCCCACGGAACCATCGAGCGCTATCCGCACATCCACTGGATCGTACCTCACTGCGGCTCATTCCTGCCAGAGGTGGCACACCGCATGGCCGGCATCAGCCGTGTGCTGGTGCCGGCGGGCATGATGGAAGATGCTGATGTGCTGGGCTGCCTTCGCAGCCTCTACTACGACGTGGCAGGAGATGCGGAGCCTGTCATGCTCGATGCGCTGCTGAAGATTGCAGATCCTGCGCATCTGCTCTATGGGAGCGACTGGCCCTATACTCCTGCGCCGCTGGCCAGGGCGAAGCTCGCCTCGCTTCTCGAAGGCCCCCATGGACTGATGCCTGAGGACCTGTTCTGGAAGAATGGCGCTTCGCTCTACGGCCTGGAAGGCAGCAAAGCATAGGGCAGAGTGGCCGAAACGCAGAGACGGCAGCTTCCGTTCTGCATTGCCTGCATGTGAAGAATCTCATGGCCGCACCCTATGGACCGCTTGGCAGCCTCAAATGGCGCGTGCCATCTCCTGGCGGGGGATGAGAAGACAGACCGGTATGTAATCCACAGCATTCCGGGTATGAGGGAACGGCAGGCCTCTGGCCATCGGGATCGGGGCCCTGAAAGGAAGGCATGCTATGGCAGCGACATTGCGCGATTGCATCTATGGGCAGGCCGTAGGCGATGCGCTTGGCGTGCCCCATGAATTCAAGGCGCGTGGAACCTTCCAGTGCACCGGCATGGCCGCATATGGGACCCATCATCAGCCTGCGGGCACCTGGAGCGACGACACCTCGATGACCGTAGCGACCTGCGACAGCATCCGCGAGATGGCCGGATCGATATCGAGGATATGCGCCAGCGCTTCGTCCAATGGTATCGGGAAGGGGCCTATACGGTGGATGGGCTTTTCGATATCGGCAATACGACGGCCTACGCGCTCGATGAAGGCAAAGGCCGGTCTGGCGAGTTCGATAACGGCAATGGCTCCCTCATGCGGATCCTTCCGCTTGCCTTCACGGAGGCTGACGACGAGGAGATCCGTGCCGTCTCTGCCATCACCCATGCGCATAATATCTCCTGCGATGCCTGTGTCCGCATGGTCCATGCAGCGCGAAGGCTCCTTGCGGGCGTGCCCATAGCAGATATCGCTGTATCCCTCGACAAGGTTCCCGCAGATGAGATCCGCTCAGGCGGATTTGTGCGCGATACCGAGAAGGCGGCGCTCTGGTGCCTTGCCAATACGAGCTCGTATCGCGATTGCGTCCTTGCTGCCGTGAATCTCGGCGATGACACGGATACGACCGCAGCCGTCGCAGGTGGCCTTGCTGGCATCGTCTATGGGATGGATGCGATTCCCGATGAGTGGCTCCAAGCACTGCGCGGGAAAGACACGATAGAGCGCTGCCTCTTCTGAGGGCGCGTGGGACAGATCATGTCTTCAGGGGTGCAGCAGAAGCCTGCACCCCTATCGAAGATGGCTCGGTTCTCCGGAAATCCCGCGGAACATCGATGCGGGCGTGACTGCCAGGCATTAGCAGTGTCAGATGGAGCTGCAGCATATCGGGGGTATCGTGCGGCTCTGCAGATATCTGCAGAGCGTAGAGGGACACCATAACGGCCTGTTGCAGCGACGTCCTTGTCGGCAGAGGCGGAGCAGAGTGGCTCAGCATGGTGCTTAGTCGCTGCTGCAAAGAGCTGAAAATACGTGCCTGCCATCCCTGATTCATTGCACTCCTGCACAAAGAGGGCTGCTGCGGCAGACCAGCGAATTGAATCCTCTTACATTGTTCCGGGGCATGCGGAAGGCGAAACTCAATCCTGTACGAAATGCATGTATTGGTTGCTTTGGAAGGAGCAGTCATGGATCAGGATCGTCAGGAAGTCTGGGATGCCCTTACCACCCGTGCTAGCCAGCTCTTTGGGAAGGATCCCTCTGAGTTCACCGAGGACACCAAGTTCGCCGATCTCGGCATCAAGTCTGTCCAGGTCTCCCAGATCACCACGTACCTCGAGGATGAGCTTGATATCGAGGTCCCGTACATGAAGTTCCGCCGTTGCGCCACCTTCGGCGAGGCAACGGATTTCGTCTGCGACCTGCTTGACGAGTAGCAGACGCCTTCTATCTGAGGAAAGAGGAGTTCATGCTCGAGTACAACGTCCCTGAAGAGTGGGAAGAGGTCACGGACAAGAAGCTGTCCGACCTCATTGCCAAGACCGGCGAGATGGCGAACGTCGACGACGACGATGTGAAGATCTACTTCGACCACGACACGGAAGGCTACCTCTTCCTGATCCCTGAGGTCTATAACGGCGAAGAGCTCATGCACGCCTACCGCGTGGCGCGCAGGCCGAATGACAACCAGGCAGAGGTCGACCTCTCCAAGTCCGACGACCCGATGGCCCGCATGGGCCAGGGCTTCTGCCCTCCGTTCAACCCGCACACCTATGAGGCGGCTGACGGGGTCCTCTGCATGCAGGACCAGGAGATCGTGATGCGCGATGGCTGCAAGATCTATGCAGACATCTACCGTCCGGACACCGACAAGCCGGTTCCGACGATCGTCTCGTGGTCCTGGTTCGGCAAGCGTCCTGGTGACGGCATGAGCGAATGGCAGATCATGGGAGTGCCGCCCATGACGGTGTCGAAGTGCGCCAAGTTCGAATCCCCTGACCCGCTGTATTGGTGCTATCAGGGCTATGCCGTGGCGAATGTCGATGTGCGTGGCGCTGGCCACTCCGAGGGCAACGTCCACATGTTCACGCATCAGGACCGCGAGGACGGCTACGACTTCGTCGAGTGGGTCGCCCAGCAGCCCTGGTCCAATGGCAAGGTCGGCATGTCCGGCAACTCCGGCGTCGCTATGCACCAGTGGGGCATCGCTGCCACCTGCCCGCCGCATCTGGCCTGCATCGCTCCGTGGGAGTGCACGACCGACCTCTACCGCGAGAGCTTCTTCGAAGGCGGCGTGCCGGCGCTCTCCTTCAACAAGTTCATCGCAGCACAGGTGACGGGCCCCAACGGCGTCGACGACCAGGTCGCGATGGCCAAGATGTACCCGGACATGAACGCCTACTGGAACGACAAGCGCGCCGATTTCCGCAAGATCAAGATCCCGGTCTACCAGACCGCTGGGTGGTCGCACTTCCACCTGCCGGGCTCCTTCAACGCCTGGAGGCGCTGCCGCAGCCACCTCAAGTGGCTCCGTGCCCATCGTGACTTCGAGTGGCCTGATACCTATAACCCCGAGAACCTCGAGGACCTCAAGCGCTACTATGACCGCTATCTCAAGGGCATCCACAACGGCTGGGAGATGACGCCGCGCATCCGTCTTGACATTATGGATGGCTACGATGTCGACTATCAGGAGCAGCGCCCCGAGAAGGCCTGGCCGATCAAGCGCACGCAGTACAAGAAGCTCTATCTCGATGCAAGCACGCCGAAGGACTGCGCCGAGCTCGACCACAAGTCCTCCTGCTACTCGCTTTCGACCGAGCCGGTCGCCCAGGAGGCCAAGGCAAGCTACAACCCTGAGGACGAGGAGCTGGACTTCGATCTCACGCTTCCGGAGGATGTCGAGATCACGGGCTACATGAACCTGCATCTCTTCGTCTCCTGCGGTGGCTACGACGATATGGACCTCTTCATCAACGTCCAGAAGGCCGATGCTGATGGCAACTGGGTGCCTTGGCTCACGCTCGACGAGCCGCATCCTGGTGCCTGGGGCAAGTGCCGCGTCTCCCGTGCCACGATCGATACGGCGCTCACGAAGGCCCACACGCCGGTCTACACGATGACCGACACGAACAAGCTTGCCGAGGGCGAGGTCCGTGCCGTCGATATCGCAATCGTGCCGACGGCCCGCGTCTACCACAAGGGCGAGCGCTTCCGTGTCCAGATCTCGGGCCGCTACATCCGTGATGGCTGGTTCGAGCCGCTGGCCTGGGATACCGACAACCATGGCACCCACAACATCCACACGGGTGGCAAGTATGAGTCCTGGATCGAGATCCCGGTGGTCCCGCCCCGCTATCAGGCAGGCGAGTACATCCACCGCTAAGCTGTTGTGCCTCTGGCTAGCGAGAATATGCGCATCGATGAGGGCGCCCGGATCTGGTCCGGGCGCCCTTTCGTGTTGCATTGGTGCATATGAGCAGCTCGGCAGCGTTGTGCCGTGCGTCTGCACAATGCAATCAAGAAGCCTGCTCCCTCTTTTGTCTGCGCAGACGATTACCCCACCCGCCCTTCTGCCTACCATCAGACCTGTTTGGTGCCGGTGCGGCGGGGACCGCAGCCGGAAGCAGGCTCGTTCAATATATGGGAGAGGGGTCTTCATGGCACAGCATAAGGTCATGGGCATCTGTGCAGGCATGCACGGCGGAAACAGCGAGATCGCGCTCAAGGCAGCGCTTGAGGTCCTGCGCGACAAGGGCGCTGAGTGCGAGCTCATCAATCTGTTCGATTACAACATCCTTCCGTGCACGGGCTGCGAGGGCTGCACGATGCAGATGGGTGAGATCGCCCAGCATCCTGAGAAGGAGTACAAGGGCTGCGTCCTGAAGGACAAGGACGATGTCGACCGCCTCATCGCCGAGATGCATACCTGCAACGGCGTCCTCATCGCCGTGCCGACCTACGACCTGACCCCGAGCTCGCTCTATACCCGCTTCGCCCAGCGCTTCCTGGCGTACGAGCTCTCCTTCCTGCTCCAGATCGGTGTCGTTAAGGAGAATCCGCATACCGTTGCAGGCCTCATCTCGGTCGGCGGCTCCATGCATGACTGGCAGACGCTCGCGCTCGAGAGTCTCCAGGCGACCATGTTCACGATGTCGCTCCAGGTGGTCGACCGCTACATGATCCAGCGCTCCGCTCGTCCGGGATCGGTGCTGACCTTCCCTGAGCAGGTCGAGCGCTGCCGCCAGATGGGCGAGCACATCTGGCAGGCCATGGAGACCCCGGTCGAGGAGCGCACCTGGCTCGGCGACCCGGATGACGGCGTGTGCCCCAACTGCCACTCCAGCCTCGTCTACCCGGGTGACAAGCACTGGGACGGCATCGAGTTCCCGTGGGAGTGCGCCGTGTGCGGTGCCGGCGGCGACCTCGTGACGGACGAGAAGACCGGCCGTCCGAAGCTCCATATCGCCGAGAACGGCCTCATCCGCGACCGCAACGACGATAAGGCGCGTGCCGAGCACCTGAACGAGATCATCAAGACCAGGATCGAGTTCTATCAGAAGAAGGACCAGTTCAAGGACTCCTTCGCACACTACCGTTCGCTCAGCTTCCCCTCGATCTAGGGGTTGCCTGATATCAGCTTCACCGAGAGGGCTGGATGCTCCTGCAAGCATCCAGCCCCATTCTTTTGGACCCACGCACAAAGCTCCGCTGCGTACCATAGGGAATGAAAACACGAGAAGGCGATGCAGGGCATCGCAGGTGCGGAGGATGCAATGAGAAGGCGTGTCATCAAGCTCGGATCGACCGGCGTCGGCCTGGAATGCTATCTCACGGAAGATGCACCATCCTGTGTCCATCCTGCCGTCATTGTCCTGCCAGGAGGCGCCTATGTGCTGCGTGCTGCAGCAGAGTCGGGCATCGTGGCGAAGCGCTTCCGCAGCCTCGGCTACGAGGCGTTCGTCCTGCGCTATTCCACCTATCCGGGTGGCACGCCCTATCCCGGACAGGCCGCAGAGCTGATGGAGGTAATCTGCTATCTGAAGGACCACAGCGCAGAGCTCGGCGTCGATCGGGACAGGATCTATGCGCTTGGCTTCTCGGCCGGCGCCCATGTCGCGGTCACGCTGGCAGAACGGGCAAGCGATAAGGAGATCCATGCTCTGGCAGGGGTTGCAGCGGATGCAGATGCCTCCGAGCTGCTTCCAGCGGGCCTGGTCCTCTGCTATCCGCTCCTGGCGGTGCACCCGCTCAAGACCCCGAGCGAGCTTCTCTCCATCAGCAACAAGGCGCTCTTCGGCACAGAGACGCCGACCGCGGAGGAATGCGACTCTGTCGACCTGGTACGAGGTGTACGTGCTGGCATGCCCCGCACCTTCATCTGGCAGTCGGCACAGGATGCGATGTGCGATCCGCGCGATACCCTGCGCTTCGCATCCCGACTTCTGGACTGTGGCACGCCCTGCGAGCTCCATCTCTACGAGGAAGGGGCACATGGGATGTCGATGGCCGATGATGAGTCGGTCGAGGAAGGGGCGAGCGCTGCCGATGCGCATGTCGCCACCTGGGTCATGCTGGCAGACCAGTGGATGCGCGGCGTGAAGGATACGCCAGCAGCAGATTCAGCAGAGTAGGGCTCAGCGCTTGCGGTCAGGCTTTCTGGCCCGGCCCTCCTCCTCAGCTGCCGCATCGGTGAAGTCGGCACGGCGGATGCTGATGCGGGATTTGAAGAGGTCCAGATAGAAGAGGATGCGGAAGGAATACTGCATCATGAACTGGTCCTCGCCCGAGGAGAGGTCGAAGCCAAGGATCTCTCGGATGCGGCCCAGACGATAGAGCAGCGTGTTCTTGTGCAGGCTCAGCATCTTCGAGGCCCGCTGGGTGTTGCAGCCATTCTGCAGATAGATGAAGAGGGTGTCCATCAGCTCGGTCCCATGCTCCCGGTCATAGCGTGCAAGGCGCATGAGGGAGGGATGCACGAAGTTCAGCAGGTTGTACTGCTTGTTCGTGATATCGAGCATGTCCACATGGGCATAGTCGCAGAAATGGTAGAGGCATCTGTCATCCAGATAGAGGCAGACGAGCCGTCCTGCCCTGATGGCCGAGCGCGCCTGCTCGTAGTGGCTATGGATATGCGTCAGATCGTCGAAGGCATTGCTCACACCGGCAGAGAGGTCATTGACCTCACAGACCTTGCGGAGCATCTCTTCGGTATAGTCCCCGAGGCCCATGTCGGTGTCACGCGAGAAGACGATTACGAGGGCATGCTCATAGTGCGCATAGATGCTGCTCTGGAGGCAGCCCGCGAGCTGCAGGGCCACGGTATCGAAATCATGGGCGTCCAGGTACGCATGGTTGGCCTCGAGGACGCAGACATAGAGATAGGGGAGCGGCTTGAAATCCAGGACGCTCAGACGGCGTGATGTGACCGCATGGCTCGGCTGCTCGTCGTTCAGGAGGCTCACGAGGAAATAGGAGTCCATCTGGCCGCGGCTAGCCGCATAGAGCGAGGTCTTCTGCATCTCCTGCGCCACGAAACGTCCAAGCCGTGCCATGCACTCCACGTCGACATCCGAGAATGGATGGTTCCGCTCGATCATCATCGTGTGCGCTATCGTCACGCCGTGCACGACCGAAGGGGTGATCATCGTGTTGGCGCCGAGGACATCGTTGTAGACGACGATGGGGCGCTTCGCCTCTGCGCACCTCTCGGTGATGCGCTCCCGCTTGATGAAGTCGACACCCTCCTCGAGGACCGATTCATAGCGGAACTCCTGGTCGAGCACCTGGTCTGCCCTGTTTGTCATATCGAGGGAGCCTTCAACGTGCCGGGCCACGTAGTGGTAGGCGCTGTCCACGACCACGATGGGGTTGCCGAGGGCACGCGATGCCTCCTCCACAACGTACTGGAGGCCATTGTTCGAGAAGTGCGCAGTGAGCATGCGGCGCACGATGTCCGTGACCCGGGCATCCTCGAGGAAGAAACCCTGGAGCTGGTTATAGGCGGCAAAGGGGTTGGACCCATCCCGAAGCAATACGGCGTTTGTCGAGGAGGAGATGGCAAGCGCCTCCGGGATCTCTGTGCAGTCGAAGAGCACAACGTTGAATATGGCATTCTCCGAAGCGGCATCCTGGGCCATCGCGTCGTCTGCGAAGTAGAGGATATTGGAGCATGGCTCAAGGCCCGGCTCTGCCAAAAACGCGATGTTATCGATATTGACAGTGGGATCTGCGAGCTTCTTTTGCGCAATCGAAGCATCAGGCAGCCGTACCAGCAGTTCCTTCAGTTCCACGCTCATGCTCCTCAGCGGTCGTATGTACAAGGACACAAAGAATAGCTGAAATTGCGGCCTTCTGTTGGCTTGAGGTATGCCATATGGGCGAACGGTTCGCGCTATAGTCAGGGCATCTCAGGCCAGACAGGCTGCAGGAGGTCACAGCGTGAAGAAGCATGCGGGCACAAAGGCAAGCAGGCAGCGTTCCGTAGAGGAGCGGATCGAGGATGCCGTCTTCGACCTTATGGAGACGACCGATGTCACGGACATCAAGGTCTCGGATGTGGTGCATCTGGCCGGGATATCGCGCTCGACCTTCTACAGGCACTTCGACAGCGTCGAGGATGTCGTGAAGCAGTTCGAGACGTCGCTTCTCGATACCATGCGCACGATCAACAAGAGCGCCCTGAAGATGCAGTTCAGCAAGGCAGAGCTCAAGCCGACAGCGTCTATGATCAGCCGCATGGAGGTGCTGCGCGAGAACCGTGAGAGGATCGTGGCCCTCAACAGCGACCACGGGGACCCGACCTTCCAGCACAAGGCGACTGTCCTCATGCATGAGTTCTTCCGCATCCGTCTGGCAGGCGTAGGGGGATCTGAGCTCCACCGCGACCTCTATCTTTCCTTCGTGATCGCAGGCCACAACAACCTCATCCAATACTGGCTCGAGAAGCGTCCCGAGATCCCGCCCGAGGAGATTGCCGCCATGCTCAACCGGCTCTACTACTCGTCCTTCTTTATCGACGACGACAATGCGGCGAACCTTCCCGCCGACCCGTTCGCGGAGCTTTAGGCACCGTTCGCGCCTGGCCGACGAGGCATTCATGGTGCTCTGCGCGAGATGCCAAAACAGGCTGTCTGCCTGCGCATTCATGCATCCACACAAAGTTCGGCGCATTGCGCCACATCAACTTTGGACAGGTCAGATAAGGGGCTTCTACCTGCACAAAGAGACATACAGGCAGTCCGTGTGCCGCTATATGGGACGGAACACGCTGATATGTCCCACCATGCAGATCGATCCTTCAATATCCTGAAGCTCGCAAGCAGGAAATGCACCGCAACAGGCGAGCAGAAGGAGTGATTGGCTTGGTCAAGCTTGGCAAGCAGGCACGGAGCGTGTCCATCGTGGGCGTCGGCTGCACCCCGTTCAAGAACTTCGAGGACCATCCCGAGACGAAGGGCATGAGCGAGGGCGATGCCTTCGGCTATGCAGCCCTCGAGGCAATCCAAGACGCAGGCCTCGAGCCGCGCGATATCCAGTACTTCTATCATGGCGCGGCGAACCCCTTCATGATCGGCGATTCGCTGACGCCTAACATGCAGGTGGCAGACTGGTTCGGTGTCCGTGGCATCGGATCCGTGCACCACTCCGAGGCATGCTGCACGGGCTATGTGGCCCTGCAGGAGGCCGTGCAGGCGGTCGCCTCTGGCACATACGACGTGGTGCTCTCAGGCGCTGTCGACCTCGCCGCATCGCTTCCGGTCGTGGATGCCCCGGGGTGCTTCCGCCGCGACTTCCCGCTCTCCGAGATGCTCCCATCCATCCCAAAGGTCTATGACCGCGCCTATGGCCGTCCCTTCGATTCTGCCTTCGGCATCTCGTTCGACAACTGGATCAACAAGTACCGCTGGGAGTATGACCTCACGGCCGAGCAGATTGACGACGCATTGAACGGGGTATCGAAGTCTCTTCGCCATGATGCCGTGCTGAACCCGCTCGCCTTCTCGACCGAGGAGTTCGAGGTTCTTGCGAAGGAAAATGGCCTTGCGACAGCCGATGACTACCTCAAGAGCTTCGGCAACCCCAAGGTCACGCAGTATCTGCGCGTGACAGGCTTCGAAATCAAGTGCGACGGTGCAGCAGCCCTTGTCGTGATGCCGACCGATATGGCCGTCGCACGGGGCCTCGACCATAAGGTGATCGATGTCCTCGGCACCGGTGCCGCCGCTTTCGAAGGCGCCACCCCAGACAACGAGTACATGGGCACGAAGGAGGGCGTGCGCCAGGTGTATGAGCTCACCGGCGTGAGCCCCGACGAGCTCGACCTCCTCTTCGTGAATGACTTCTTCCTGGCAGGCGACATCGTTGCAGCCGAGGAGGTCGGCTACATCCCGCGTGGCGAGGCCTGGCAATACGCAATCGATGGCAGGCTCGGCTTCGAGGGCGACCGTCCCATCAACACCCACGGCGGCCGCTGCAACTTCGGCCATGCCCATGGCGCATCGGGCGTCGCTGACATCGTCGAGGCCGTCCGACAGATGCGCGGCGAGGCTGGCGCCACCCAGATGCCCAAGGTCCCCCGCACCACATTCCTGCGCGGCTTCGGTGGCGGCCAGAACATCCGCTGCCAGATCCTGCGCACCCACGAGTAGTCGAACGAGCAAATCCCTTAGGAGGTATGCGAAATGCTTCTTGAAGACATGGAGCCGATTGTCAAGAAGTTCTACGAAGGCGTGGCAGAGGGAAAGCTGTATGGCCGCAAGTGCAAGGAGTGCGGAGCCATCGAGTTCCCGCCGCACCTGGGCTGCAACACCTGCGGCTACCACGAGACGGAGTGGGTCGAGCTCTCTGGGCATGGCACGCTCGAGTCCTTCGTGGTGCCGGGCATCCAGAACGACAAGCCCTACCTCAAGGCTGTCGAGCCCTATGGCTACGGCAAGGTCAAGCT
>OMTG01000169.1 GCA_900313905.1 uncultured Actinomycetes bacterium
GGAAATCCAGAAGGATGTGGAATGCTCCATACGCAGAACACCGAGCTTAATCTGCACGATGCCTGCCATGCCATATGCTGGCAGGGCATTCCCATGTCCGCTATGAGATGATGCAGCAGATGCTCAGGCCAGGCTGCCAATGATGGAGAGCGCCGTGTAGAGCACCAGCAGGACCGAGACGATCTTCAGGTACCGCACCCGCTTCAGATACACATAGGCGACCCACTCGCGCACGAGGGCGTTGAGCGAGAAGTAGAGCCGGACCTTCGATCCTGCCCCATCTGCAGGGATGCCAAGCTGCCGCGAGATCAGGAGCGCCCGGAAGACATGGTAGTCATCGGAGACGACGAGCATCCTGCCCGAGAGCCCCGCCTTCTTCCGCAGCTCTTGGGAGAAGGTGAGGTTCTCCTGGGTGTTCGTGGAGCGGTCCTCTGCAAGCACCGCATCTGCCAGGACGCCCTGGGAGAGCGCATAGTCCCGCATCGCATGGGATTCCGGGCATACCTCATCGGATCCCTGGCCACCTGACATCAGGAGCTTCGCCTGCGGCTGCTCCTTCCAGCATGCGATGCCCTTCTTCACCCGGTTCGCCAGAAGCGGCGTCGGCGTCCCATCCTTCCGAAGTGCTGCCCCGAGAACGACGATCGTGTCATAGCTCCTGTGGCGATGGGGACGCTGCGCCACCCAGCCTGCCACCGTATAGAAGGTGAAGGCCGTGCTGAAGATGCCCAGAAGGATTGTGATGAAGCCGAAGATGAAGTCGAGGACCGCCCCCACATAGGCGATGCTGACAAGGAAGCCCCGGATGGCAGGCCAGATCATCACATAGGCGACCATCGCGATGCCCAGGCCCAGCGAGAGCAGGTTCCGGGCGCTTCTCCCCTCCCGCTTGATGAGGCGGATGCCTGAGGCGATGAGCGTGACAACGAGGACGACCGGAAAGAGCATCAGCGCCACGGCAGGGATCAGGACCAGAGCGATCTCCAGCGAGGAGGCCCAGGGATACTGCGCATCCGGGAAGAGGTTCATCAGGAGCACGACCATGCCGCCGATGAGGGAGGCAACTGCGCAGAGGAAGGCACAGCCCAGCCATATGGTCCGCTCCTCATGGATCCGAAGGCGCCAGAACCACACCTGTGCCAGCACGACAATCGCCATGATGAACGCGAGGAAGAAGCTGCTCGCATCGCCCATGTCTCCACCCTTCCTGAAGGGAGCCCGAAGCTCCTTCGCAATCACTCTCAGAGATAGCGTCCCGTCACCGAATCGGAGCACGCATGCGCTCCATCTGGCGTCCCCGCATAGACGACCCTGCCGCCAGCCTCGCCGCCGCCCGGACCCATATCGATCATCCAATCGGCATTGGCGATCATGTCCAGATCATGCTCGATCACGACGATCGTGGCGCCGTGGTCGATGAGCGTCTGGAGTACCCCCTCGAGCACCTCCACATCGTGCGGATGGAGTCCGATGGTCGGCTCGTCGAAGACGAAGAGCGCATTGGTCTGGTCGCGTCCCATCTCGCTGGCAAGCTTGAGGCGCTGGGCCTCCCCGCCCGAGAGCGCCGGCGTGGCCTCGCCCAGGGTGAGGTAGCCAAGGCCCAGATCGTGCAGGACCTGGAGCTGCCCATGCACCTTCTTGAGGGAGGTGATCCTCGACAGCGCCTCATCGATCGTCCAGCGCATGACCTCGGGCAGCGAGTATTCGACCGGGGCGGCCTCCCCTTTCCTCTGGCGGGCGAAGCTGCGCTTCAGCCGCCAGGCACGCTCACCGAAGCGCGATC
Organism: uncultured Actinomycetes bacterium; assembly: GCA_900313905.1. GTDB lineage: Bacteria > Actinomycetota > Coriobacteriia > Coriobacteriales > Atopobiaceae > Olsenella_L. Next base: position 1,784 of record OMTG01000169.1, read on the forward strand.
CCCGGCAGTCGGGGCAGGTGATCTCCACATCCGGCAGGAACTGCACATCGAGCGCGATCGTGCCTGTCCCGTCGCAGGCAGGGCAGCGCAGAGATCCGGTGTTGTAGGAGAAGTCCCCGGCGTGGAGGCCTTGCTCCTTGGAAGCAGGCGCCTGCGCGAAGGCCCGCCTCAGCTCATCCATCACGCCTGAATACGTGGCGACCGTCGAGCGCACATTGGCACCGATCGGGGTCGAGTCGATCAGATGGACCTTCTCGATCCCGTCCGCATCGAGCGAGCGGACTGTGGAGGGCAGAGGCTCCCCTTTGGTCTGGGCAGCAAGGGCAGGAACCAGGCACTCAAGCACCATCGTCGTCTTGCCCGAGCCGGAGACGCCGGTCACGACCGTGAGGGCGCCCCGCGGAATCTTCGCCTCGAGCGGATGCACCGTATGCACCGCTTCGGTTGCAAGCGTGATGGCACCCTGCGAGAAGAGGTCCTCCTCGCTCCTCTGGGGCCGTATCCGCTTCGGCGTCTCGGCGCGCAGATAGGGGGCGATCCGGGAGGCAGGCTCTTCTGCCACCTCCGAGACGCTTCCCTCAGCCACGATGGTTCCGCCCTCTGCGCCCGACCCTGGCCCCACTTCTATCAGATGGTCTGCATGCTTCAGCACCCGCACATCGTGGTCCACGACGACAAGCGAGTTCCCATCAGCCACAAGATCGTCCATCACGCCGATAAGGCCATCCACATTGGCAGGATGGAGGCCGATCGAGGGCTCGTCGAGCACATAGAGGACGCCCGTCGTGCGGTTGCGCACGGCTCGGGCCAGCTGCACGCGCTGCCGCTCGCCCGTCGAGAGCGTGGATCCGGCACGGTCGAGGGAGAGATATCCCAGCCCCAGCTCCTGGAGGCGGGCAATCGGTTCAGCCAGGGATGCGATGATCGATTCTGCCATGGGCTGGACTTCGGCGGGCAGGCTCGGCGCCACCTGGGGCAGCCATGCCTTGAGCTCGTCCACGGTCTTCATCGTCGCCTCGGCGAGGTTGATGCCCAGGATCTCAGGGTCGCGCGCCTTGGCAGAGAGCCTCGTGCCACCGCATTCGGGGCAGGGCTCCTCCTTCAGGAAGCGTGCGATGCGGGCATAGGCGCTCTCGGTCTTCGCCTTCGAAAGGGCATTCTCTACCGAACGGACGGCGGAATAGTAGGTGAAGTCGAGCTCGGTCGCTGTGTTCGAGCTCTTGTTCTGGACGACCACATGACGCTTCTCTGCCGGCCCATGAAAGACGATCTCGCGCTCTTCGGGTGTGAGCCGGTTGAAGGGCACATCCGTGCGCACCCCCATCTCCCGGCAGACATCCTTCATCAGCGACCACATGAGGGTGCCCCAGACGGCAACCGCCCCCTCGTCGATCGTCTTCGTCTCATCAGGCACGAGCGTGCTCTCATCGACGACACGCAGGACTCCGGTGCCGCCGCAGGCAGGACAGGCTCCATCGCTGTTGAAGGCAAGGTCTTCTGCTCCCTGCCCCCAGAACTGCTCGCCGCAGACGGGGCAGACGATCGGCTTCTCCAGGGCCACGTTCATGGTGGGCGGCACCCTGTGCCCGTTGGGGCAGGTGTAGGAGCCGACGCGCGAGAAGAGGAGGCGCAACGAATTGAGCGTCTCGGTCATCGTGCCGAAGGTGGAGCGCACGCCCGGCACCGGCGGCCGCTGGTGGAGGGCAAGCGCTGCTGGCACATAGCGCACTTCATCGACATCCGCCCGCGCTGCCTGGGTGAGCCGGCGCCTCGTATAGGTGGAGAGCGCCTCGAGGTAGCGGCGGGACCCCTCTGCATAGAGCACGCCCAAGGCGAGCGAGCTCTTGCCGGAGCCGGAGACCCCGGCTATCCCCACGATCTCGTGGAGTGGCACCTTCACATCGATGGAGCGCAGGTTGTGCACCCGCGCCCCATAGACCTCTATCTCATCTGGAATGCTCTTCTGCATGCTGCCCCTCTCTCCGGCATCTGTTCCTTCTGAGCGTAGCGGCAGACCTGCGTCCTATGCAAGCCTCATGCCGGAATGGATTTCAGCTCTTCATCAGCCGCAGCAGCAGCTGCCAATCCCCTCATCACGCGTCCAAGGCCTTGAGCTCGCAGACATCCGGGTAGCGCCTGAGCAGGGCCTGCCAGCCGACGTTCGCGACGACCATGCAGCCAAAGATCGTGAGAGCCAGGGCAGAGACGTAGTCCGTATGGATCCAGCCGACGACGAGCATGCCCAGAGATCCCATGCAGGTGTTCGTGAAGTTGATGGCGGAGGCGGTGGTGCCGGCAGCATCCTTGAACTTGGAGAGCAGGATGTTCGTGGAGAGCGGCCTCAGGCTTGCCTCGACGATCGCGAAGACTGCAAAGGAGGCACAGAAGATCTGCGGCGAGAGATGGCCGAGCGTGAGCATCGCGATGCCAGCAGCAAGGGCCACGCCAAACTCGACCGTGATGAAGGTTTTCGCCTTTGTGAAGCGGGAGCAGAACTCCCAGGCAAAGGGCCCCAGCACCGTGGCGAAGGCAGCGATCGCGTAGTAGGTGCCATAGGCGATCTCATCGAGGCCGAAGTAGGACTCGTAGACGAACGATGCCACCGACACGTAAGCCATGAAGCCGAAATTGAGGAGCGTGAAGACAAGGAGCGGCAGCGTGAAGGCAGGGACCTTGAGGACAGAGACGAACTGGTAGAGGGTCTCTTCCTTGCGGGTCGCGACATGGCGCTCCGAGGCCGGCAGCGATTCCTCGAAGAGGAGCGCCAGGACCGTGCAGAGGATGCCCGTCCCCATCAGGATCCAGAAGGTGGCCCGCCAGTCCAGCGCAACGACGACCCAGGCACCGACGATCGGCGCCAGGATGGGTCCCAGGATGAACATGAGCTGGATGAAGGAGATCGCGATCTGGCGCTTCTCCTCCACGAAGGCATCCTTAACGATCGAGTTCGTCATCGCATCTGCTGCCCCTGCCCCCAGGGCCTGGATGATGCGCGCTGCGATCAGAACCTCGATCGTCGGTGCGACCGCACAGAGAAGCGACCCTGCCGTATAGGCAAGAAGGCCTGAGAGCAGGACCGGCTTTCTGCCCCTGCGGTCGGAGAGCGGCCCGAAGACGAGGAGTCCCACCGCGAAGAAGAAGTTGTAGCCGACGAGCGTCAGGTTCACCATGGCGGTCGTCGTGGAGAGGTGCTCTGCCATATGCGGAACTGCGGGCGTATACATGTCGAGCGACAGCGGCATCATCATCGATGTGCACACGAGGAGCGCCATCAGCCCCACAGTGCCCAGATGCCTCTGCGGACGTTCCAGCCAGTTCATGCCTGCCATAGCGGCCATCCTTTCCCTACGAAAAATGCGCCCGGCCATTCTTGCGAACAACCGAGCGCACTCGACATCTTCTCCGACAACGCCGGCTCCGGCCGGCAGTCCTCCGATGAGCTATGTACGAGGGAGCATGCTAACAGGTTGGACAGCCATCATGCCCATCACCATATATTCTGCATATGGCGCAAGATGCGAGACGCCCCTTCCAGGCCATCAAGGCATCTGCGGGCGCAAAGCGCATCCATCCGACCCTCTGAGATTGCGGCTCTCCATCCCTGGCCAGGCGCGCTCCTTCGGCAGCAAAGAAGGCAGCCCTGCCGAAGCGGAGCTGCCTTCTGGAGGAGGACATTCGGGGAATCTCCCCGAGCCTTACATGCGGCCTTCGATTGCATCCTTGGAGAGGCCGAAGAACCAGGTCACCACGAAGGCGACGACGACACCCAGGACCGTGCCGATGATGCCGTTCACGAAGTTCGCCGTGCTGCCGCCTGCAAAGCCGAGGGTTGCGAAGATGCCGGTCGTCGGGGCATAGAGGACCACATGGGTGAGCGCGCCATAGAGGCCTGCAGCAGCGCCACCCGCGATGGAGCCGATCCAGGGGCGCTTGTAGCGCAGGAAGACGCCGTAGAGCAGCGGCTCGCCGACACCGCCCACGAACTGGGTGATGAAGTAGCCGAAGGCAAGGTTCTTCTGGTCCTTGTCCTTGAGGCGGAGCCACACAGCGAGGGCGACGCCCGTCGCGACGAAGTTCTGGATGTTGGCAGCCATGAGGACCATGGTGTCCTGGCCGGTCTGGGCGAACTGGGCAAGGGCGATGGCGGCAAGGCCGACATGCATTCCCGTCATAACAAGGATGGGCCAGGTGGCAGCGATGATCGTGACGGCGAGGAAGCCGAGCGGGGTTGCGCCAAGCCACTCGAGGAAGGCAGCAAGGCCGACTCCGAGGTAGTTGCCAAGCGGAGCGAGGACGCAGAGGGCGACCGGGAGCATTACGACAAAGGTGAAGAAGGGTGCGAAGACCGTGCGGACCTGCTCAGGAAGCTTCCTGTCGAAGAAGCGCTGCACATAGCTCATGACCCAGACGGAAAGAAGGACCGGGATGAGGGTGTTCGCATAGTTGAGCGTCGGCGCCGGGATGCCATACACGCTGTAGGCGAACGTGGAATCCGTCGCGCTCGAAAGGGCCAGGAAGTTCGGCTCGATCAGGATCGCGCCCATGAGGGCACCGAGGACCGGATTGGCCTTCATGTACTTGGCCGAGGTGAAGCCTGCAACGATCGGCAGGAAATAGAAGGCGGCATTGTAGACCTGGTTGCAGACGAAGATGAACGGCGAATCATCCGGGAAGACACCGAGCATCGTCGAGCCGAAGACGGCAGCCACGGTCTTGAAGAGGGCGCCCGTGATCAGCACCGGAATCAGCGGCACGACCGAGTTGGAAAGGAAGTTCAGGATGTTCTCCCCCACGCGCTTCGGGGTCAGCGGCTGCTTCTCGGTGAGGTCGCTGTCGAGATTCTCATCGACAGATCCTGCAGCGGCCACGCCCTGCGCCGCGATCGCATCGTAGACCTCAGGCACCTTCGGGCCAATCACGACCTGGTACTGACCACCAGACTTGGCAAGGCCTAGCACCCCGTCGATCCCCTTGACCTTCTCGTCGTCTGCTTTCGCCTCATCCTTCAGCGTGAACCTCAGCCTTGTCATGCAGTGGGCAAGATTGCTGACATTGGCGCTTCCTCCGACGGCCTCAAGCACTTCCGAGGCGAGCTTCTGTGTATCGCTCACGTGCGTCCCTTTCTCCCTGTACGCGCTCTTTCAATTGCTGTAATAACTATAATTTGTGCTATCTACCTTGTACAATGTCATATTTTTATATGTTGTCTATCAAATTATTGCTCGTATGCCAAAACGGTGCGGACACCTTCGGAGACGCTCTCGGAGACTGCGAGGCCTTCCGGCAGCACGAGGTCTGCCTGGATGCCGGCGGGGCAGGAGAAGGTGAACGAGACCTTGCCCTCTGAGCGCTTCCATGATGCGCAGGCCTCCCCCGAAGGCGTGCGATAGGACAGAGATGCCTGATTGGCCAGAGGCGAGAAATAGGGCCGCACGACCAGATGGTCTGCCCCCACCGCATCAGGCGCGACGGCGATGCCGCCCAGCGCCTCATGCATCCAGGCGACATAGCTCGAGAACATCGCATGGTTGTATGAGTCGAAGCCTGCATGGAACTGTTCAGCGAGGACGCCATTGCCAGAGGCAAGCATCTCCTCATAGCTGGGTTCGCCACACCTGTTCAGCCATGCCTCGACCGCCTCGTCGTGGCCCGTCTCATGCAGGAGCGGCCAGGCAAGGCTGGTGCCAAAGATGCCCGCCGAGAGCACGTTGCCTTCCTCTTCCATGCACCGGGCCAGGGCATCTCCTGCCTCCTGGCGATCCATCAGGCCAAGCCCGCCTGCGAAGGCATAGGAGGTCTGCGTCCTGTCTCCAAAGCTCCCATCCTCATGCCGGAAACGGCGGCAGATCTCATCCTCGAGCTTGGAAGAAGCCTGCCCGATCGCTGCGGTGCCCTTCTTCAGGATGGTGCCGATGCGGGCGATGGTGCGCTCGATCCAGAGAATCGCGCACCAGCTCGTGAAGAGCCTATCAGGCGTGCCGCCCTTCCAGTCGCCATCCTTGCCGGCATGCGTCTCGATCGAGCCATGGTCGCCGAGGCAATGCTCGGCGAGCTCCTCGGGGTCGCGCCCCATAAGGTAGCGGGCCATCTTCTCGAGATAGGGCCATTCCGCTTCTGCCAGATCTGTCGCTCCATAGTGCTGGATGCCCTTGAGGATGAGGAAGGGATAGGCAAGCTGCCAGAGGAGCGGGCCCTCCCCAACTCCTGTCCCCATCGACTGGATGCCCACATAGGGCGCCGTCTCCGGGATGCCGCCTGCCGTGGTCTGGTCGTTCCTCATGTCCCGCACGGTCTTGCGGATCATGCCTTCGCAGTCGAAGAGCAGGCAGTTCGACTCTGCCAGGGCGACCATGTCGCCACCATAGCCCAGACGCTCGCGGGCGCAGTCCTCCCAGATGCCATGAACATTGTTGAGCTTCGTGCGGACAGCCGCCTCATAGAGCCGCCCGTAGTGCGGATTGGCAATTGCAAGCTCGCCTGCACGCGCAAGCGCTGTGTGGACCGCAGCCAGCTGGGCAGAGATGAGCTGATCCTGCTTCATGCCCTCGACCAGGGCATAGCGGAAGGAATGTGCGCTGAAGGTGCTCTCGAAGCTGTTCTCCCCTTCGCGGCAGATGAGCACATCCTGCTCATAGGCTGCATCCGGAGCTCCCGGACCACCCGGGACCAGCACATCCGATCCATCCGGAGCTGCATGGGGGATCGTGACGCCGACGAGGCCTGCGAAGTTCGGATCGAAGAGCGGAAGTCCTTCTTCTCCTGCCGTCTCAGCGTAGCGGATCTGCACGATATCCCCCTCATGGGCCCGGAAGCGCCATGCGGCGAAGCCGGTGAGCGTATGGCCGAAGTCAACCACGAAGGAGCCTTCTGCCCATCCCTTCGAGGCAGGATCCTCGATCGGGAAGATGCGCTGCGGACGGCAGACCTCGCCCCGACGACAGCAGGGCTCAGGCGCCTCCTCGATATGCCGCTTCTCATCTGCCACGCAGACAGGCAGCAGGCGCTCTGCGTCCCATGCCTCAGCAGAGACCGGAGCAGGCACCCGCAGGTCTGCGCGCTCCCCGAGATAGGGATTGTTGAAGAGAAGGGGGCCGACCGCGCACTCCCAGCTCCCGTCGCTCACGAGGAGGGGCTCGGAAGAGCCTTCTTCCGCGAGGGCCAGCGCCAGCTTGGGCGTGCCGACCTCAGCGAGGCGAGCCCTCAGGCTGTAGCGGCCGAAGAGCGTGAGGGGCGCCGGATTCCAGAAGCCGTTGCCCAGCTCGGCCACGATCTCATTTGTGCCAGGCCTGAGAAGCTTGGTGATATCCCACGAGCGGGCATAGACGTCCTTCGTCGGATTCGTCCACTCGCCTACGAGCTCATCGGCGCTCATGCGCTCGCCATTCACCCAGAGCCGCACATATCCCAGGACGGCACAGCAAAGATGCACCGTCTCTGCCGCCCCATCCAGCACGAAGGACTTCCTCAGCAGGTGGTTGGGATGGTCCTCGTAGTAGCCGGCATCGTCTGCCCCATAGGCGTATTCAGGTCCCGATATCCAGGCTGCTTTCGCAAGCGTCTCTCCAATTGATGCCATGCTGTCCTGCCCTCCCTGTGCGAGTGATTGTCTCTACCATTCTTTACAACCTTGTTATCTGCATCAATATCATTTTTCTGCTATTATCACGTCAAAGTTTTCTCTATTTGCACCTATCGGAAAGGATTGCCCATGCGCCGCGATGAGCTGCCTGCACTGCTTCAGGACTGGAATGCCTTCCCCGATGTCACGGCCCAGGAGGTCGAGCGCCACTTCGCCGAGAAGTATGAGATGATCCGCTACCATGGCCGGGATGTCTACCTGTTCTCGCAGAACCGTGCTTTCGGTGCCCGCAAGCACATCGTGTCCATCCATGGATCGAACTCGCCCAGGACGCCTGAGCATATCTACCAGTATGTGCTCGTGACCTACTGCTATGCCGGGACCTTCAGGATGCAGATCGACGGCGTCCCGACCATCCTCGAGGCAGGCGACTGCATCGTCGCAGACAGCCATGTCCCCCACAGCGTGAGCGAGACCGACGGCAATACCTTTGCTGTGAACATCGTGCTCAATGACCGCTTCTTCCAGCAGAAGATGATTCCGGACGTCTACCGGCTGGACGCAGACTTCCCGGTCGAGCTCGCAGATCCCGGCACTCCCCATACTGGCTGGCGCTTCTACGAGACCCGCGGCAATGAATTCGTGAGGACCTGCATCGACTACATCCTCTGCGAGCACTTCGACGAGAAGCCCGGCTCCTCCGATATGATCGACGACCTTGCCGCAGCGATGCTGACCGGCATCTTCCGCACCTTCGAGGAACGTGATGAGGGGTTCGAGGAGCAGCTCAACCAGTCGGAGCTCATGGGCGAGATCCGGCAATACATCGGCGATAACTACCAGGATGGCAACCTGGGGCGCATGGCAGAGGCTCTCGGCTATGAGGCAAGCTATCTCAGCACCTTCATCCGCAGGTCCACCGGCAGGACCTTCAAGCAGCTCGTGAACGAGGAGCGCATGCGCCATGCCACGATCTTCCTGCAGAGCGATGGGACTCCCATCTCCCAGATCGCGAAGAAGGTCGGCATCTCCAACCTCACGCAGTTCTACAAGCGCTTTGCCGAATATGCCGGCTGCACCCCGAAGGAATACCGCGACCGGTGCTCCATGGCTGGGTAGTATCTGTTCTGAGTACCTCCCAGCATCAAATTCTGCTCCATGCAGCGCAGCGAGACAGCGGCATCCGGGCAATGCCCGCTCTCCCCTAGTCCTCCATCTCAGCAGCTGCCACCTTCCCCATGGCAGGCTCCCTCATGAACATCGAGCGGAAGCAGAATCTCACGACAGGTCCGACCAGAAAGACCTGCAGGCACAGCGACATCGGGAAGCACTTCGCCGCCAGCTCAATCCACTGCACCAGCCACTGCGAGGAGAACCTATTGTGCAGGAATGTCGCGAAGAGCGTGATCGCAGGCACCACCATGCAGACCGTGAAGAACTGGGTGCAGAGCATCGTGAATGCCGGGAAGGCATCCTTCGAGACCTTGCGCGAAAGGTGCAGGGCGAATCTGGTAATCCAGAAGAAGACAAGGCAGAACGCTATGGCATATTCCACCCACATCCCGTGGATTGCCAGGCCGAATGCTGCATAGGTCAGCGAGCTGGCATTGAGCGAGATGGTGCATATCGTCATGCAATAGACCATGCAGAAGACCATCATCAGGGTGAACACAACGCTCTGGAATCTTGTTTGGGGCATAAGACCTTCCTTCGTAGCCATACAAAAAACGACACCAAATAGGTCCGGCCATCAGACAGGAGCCGAACGATATTCAGTGTCGTTTCATTGCATATGGGATTTGCTCCGAGGTTACCAGAACCTCCGCCAGAAATGTCAGCATGCACCGGAGGAGGACAGCACAGACCCACAATTCTGGGACAAGCTCGCGCGTCCAGATGGTTCAATCAGCTTCCTGATCTGCGCTCCATTTCCTGTGCCAACGATGTCAGATCATTGACACCGTTCGCTGCACGAGTCTTCATTTCCTGGCTTCTGCAATCTCCGCATCAATCTCGTCGATGCTCATGCCAGCTATCCCCTGCTCCTCAGCAATCCGGCTGGCACGCCTCATGGCGGATACGCCTCTGCCTTCAGACAATCCATCAAGCCTCATGCTGAAAGGGATGCCCTTGTCCCTGGCCAGCCTGGATAGGCACATCCTCAGATAGGAAGGCATATCCAGCCCCAGCTGGTCCAGGATCTCTGCAGCTTCCGCTGCCTCTGTCGCATCTGCATGAAACTGGATGAGCACGTCTGTCATGGTTACCCTCTTCCCATTTCCTATCACCATCATGTCAGCTCCGCAGGCACTTTGCCAGGCTATGCCACGTCTGCGGCAAGGCAGTATCCACTTCATATCTCCACTATGCATCCAGCAGATGCTGGATTGCCAGACCTGCATGCTCCGCGACCGCTCCTGTGGCTGATACTGGAGGCTGCAGATCCATCATCTTCCAGAGAAACGAGTCCATCATGCAGAGAGTCTGGCTCATCACCGGCACCAGCCGCGGCTTTGGCCGCGCATTTGCGCAGGAGGCCCTGAGACGGGGCGACATCGTCGTCGCAGGAGCGCGCCATATCGAGCAGGAAGACACCTTCTGGCAGCAAGGCCATCTCATGCCTGTCACCCTCGATGTGACCGACCCAGATGAGGTCGCAGATGCTGTCCAGGCAGCGATCCGTGCCTTCGGCAGGATCGATGTCCTGGTGAACAATGCAGGCTATGGGATGAGCGGCGCCTTCGAGGAGGTGTCCGAGGAGCAGCTCCGCGATCTTGTGGAGACCGACTACTTCGGCACCGCAGCGATGATCCGTGCCGTCCTGCCCTACATGCGTGCCCGGCGTTCGGGCATGATACTGAACGTCTCCTCCCAAGGCGGCCTCATGGGGTTCGGCGGCAGCACTGCCTACTGCTCGGCGAAGTTCGCCGTCGTCGGCCTCTCGATCGCGCTCCGCATGGAGCTCGAGCCTCTGGGCATCCAGGTGAGCGCTGTCTGCCCCGGCTCCTTCCGCACCGACTTCCGCGTGAGCGGTGCCGCCCACCAGCCGGAAGCGACGATTGCCGACTACGAGGGGACGCCCGCCCATGGCAGTGCCGCCTTCTACCATGCCAATCTCCATACCCAGAAGGGAGACCCTGAGAAGGCCGCATCCTTCCTCTGCGATATGGTCGCATCGGGCACCCTGCCTGAGCGGCTCCTGATCGGAGAGGCCTGCTGCACCCAGGTGCTGGATGACCTCAAGGGCCAGGCACGAGAGATCGAGGGCTACCGCAAAGCCTCCTCCAAGACCGATTTCGCGGAATAGGCCTGTCCATCTCGCCAGAGCTGCACGGCGGGCATTCGCCGATGGTCCGCAGGGTGCAGGAATGCCGCCCTCTACTGCAGATATCCCAGATACTCGTCGAACACATTGAAGAGCATGTCGCCCGAAGCGACAGGAATCTCTGCCGTATCCTTCTCGAGCCTGCGGTGGCAGAAGAGGTCGTGCGCCCCCGTCAGGACGAGCGCTGGCACCACATCGATATGGGGACCCAGCACGACCTCCAGGTACGGGGCATACTTCGCTGCCTGCTGGACCTCCTCCTGCTCTATCGCATCCTTCATCTTGAACTCGAGCGGGAAGGCATAGAGCGGTGAGATGGCCAGGACATCGGTGTAGATGCGGATGCGCCGGGCACGGCGTATCCGGAGCTCGAACGAGACCTCCCACTCACGGCAGTCGACCCCAAATCCCAGAAGCTCCTGGAAGAGCGTGCACATGGTGGCATGCGTATCGAGGAAGGAATGGATGAGGCCACGGGTGTCATTGAGGTTGCGCCCGATGCGCTCGCAGCCTCGTTCCAGCTCCTGGAGCCATGCATCCTCAGGCTGCTCGAGGAGCTGGGCTACCGACCCATACCAGCCAGAGAAGAGCTCGATCCCTGCATGGGGAAAATCCTGCCGGATGGTCCCATACCACCGGTATTCCTCGTCCCTGAAGCAGAGGTCAGAGATGAAGGGAGAATCGTAAAGGTACTGGTTCACGAGCTTGCGGGGAAGCCCCAGCTCGCTTGCGACCTCGCGTGCCTTGATCCCATCGCGGCTGCAGATGAGCGAATAGATGGCACGCTCATGGGCATCCGCCGCACCTTTCCATCTCATCGCTCCCCTCCCTTCATGCCCTCCCATCATAGCTGCAGACAAGGAGGAGAGAGGATGGGCTCAGACGAAGACCATCTGCACCAGCAGCATGTAGAGGATGGTGCCCGAAGCGACCGAGACGAGCATGCTGCGCTTCCAGAGATAGGTCGCCACGACGGCTGCGATCGCGATAAGCTCAGGCACCCCATAGGTTCCGCTGAAGAAGCTGACATCCTTCAGGCTATAGACCACGAGGAGCGCGAAGAGGGCCGCCGGCAGCACCTTGCCGAGCGAGGTGACAAGGGCAGGTGTCCCCTTCTTCCCATCGAAGACCAGGAAGGGCAGAAAGCGGGTCAGCATCGTCGCTGCCGCCGCGATCGCGATCGTGAGGACCTGTTCTGCGATGCTCATTGCTCCTGCCTCCCTTGGATGCGGCTCCTGCTGAAAAGACGCCCCGCATGAAGATGCAGCCCCTCCTGCCCTGGTTCCCTCATGGAGCGGACCGAGAGGATCGCCGTGATCGCAAGGAGCGCTGGCATCATGAAGGAATCAGGGCCGAAGAGAGCGAGGCTCGCGACCGAGCAGATGACACCGACCAGCACCGGCACATGGTCATCCTCCTTCATGACCTGCTCCAGAAGGATCACGACGAAAAGCGCACACATCACGAACGAGATGCCTTCCGTGCTGAAGGGGAGATTGCTGCCGAGGATGCCGCCGATGCCTGCTCCTCCCACCCAATAGAGCTGGTCGAGCAGGGTGACCCAGAACATGAACCAGCGCTGGTCTATGCCTTCCGGCGCATCGGTCGAGGCCAGGATCGAGAATGTCTCATCGCACATGCCGAAGATGAGGTAGGGCTTCATCCAACCCGCATTGCGGTACTTGTCGAGCTGGGCGATGTCGTAGAAGATATGGCGAGCCTGGACGGCAAAGCTGATGCAGAAGGTCGCTGCCGGCGCAAAGGGAGAGAGCAGCATGCCACAGACCGCAAACTCCAGCGAGCCCCCGAATATCACGCTTGCCATCACCAGAAGATAGATGAAGGAGAAGCCTGCCTCTGCCATGTACATGCCATAGCTGATGCCGAGAAAGAGGAATCCCGCCATGATGGGCACGGTCAGAGGGAAGGCAGCCTTCAAGGCAGCCATGATCCTCTTCCGGCGCTCTGCCGCATCTCCCATAAGGTCACCCACCTGCCAACTGGATGGTATAATGTACGAATGTAAAATATAATTATTTCTTACGTTTCGTACAATATACTGAACGGACCATCATGGACATCTCACAGATCATCGGGCAGAACCTGAACCGCCTGCGCACCGAGCAGGACCTCAGCCTGGGCCAGCTCGCCGAACGCTCTGGCGTCTCGAAGGCGATGCTCTCCCAGATCGAGCAGGGCAGCGCCAATCCGACCGTGAACTCCCTCTTCAAGATCGCAAGCGGCCTCGGCGTCTCCTATTCGGCCCTGATGGACCAGCCTGCCCCTGCTGTCAGCGTGGCAAGACGGGATGAGGTGGCCCTGCAGGAGGATGAGCAGGGAAGCTACCGTCTCAGGTGCTACTTTCCAATCGAGCCAGGACGCGATTTCGAGGTCTATGTGGATGAGCTCGATGGAGGCCACGAGCACAGGACCGATGGGCATGGCCCCCACACCGAGGAGTTCCTCCTCGTCGAAGAGGGCACGCTCGAGATGGAGGTGTCGGGTGGCATGCATGTCCTCGATGCCGGAGATGCCATCCGCTTCGATGCGTCCTGCCCGCATGTCTATCGGAACCGCGGCGACAAGGCCGTGACCATGGTCGTGATCAACCGCTATCCACGGAGCTGATGCTCAGAGCACGAGCGATGCCAGAAGGATGACGAGGGGCATCGTGGCGAGGCTGAACAAGGTCGAGACCGCGACGAGCGTCGTCGCGAAGTTCCCCTCTTTTCCGAACTGGTGCGCAAAGAGCGATGTGACCGCAGCGGCAGGGGTCGCGATGTAGATGAGGAGCGTCACCTTGATGCCCGCGGAGAGCCAGCCGAAGGGCACAAGGAGCAGGATGGTCGCAAGCGGCGCCGCGATGAGGCGCCAGAAGCAGGCCTTGTAGAGCTCCAGATCTTTGAAGCAGGTCTTGAGGTCACACTCTGCGAGATAGGCGCCGAGCACAATCATAACAAGGCCGAGGTTCATGCCGGCCACATCGTCGATTATGTCGCCCAGGAGATCGGGGACCGGGAGCGACAGGAAGAAGAAGACGAGGCCGATGCAGACGCCGATGATGGCAGGATTGGTCAGGACCTTCTTCGGTGCGATGTTTGTGCGGTCATCCGAGATCAGCCATACCCCATAGGTCCAGATAGCAAAGGTGGCTATGGTGTTCGCAAGCGCGACATAGAACACGTACTCATCCCCGAGCACGGCCTTCACGAGCGGGATGCCGATGAAGCCGCTGTTCGAGAAGAGGATCGAGAAGCGCGATACCGCGCCATAGCGTTCCTTCCGGTCTGGATAGGCGATGCGGCCAAGCAGCAGGGTCACGAAGAAGATGAGGATAGTCAGAAGCGCCACCCAGGCACCCTGGACCAGAATCTTTGGATCGAAGGGCCGCATGAGGGAGCGCATCACGATGGCAGGGTTGGCTACGTAGAGCACGAGGTCCGACATCTGCCGCGCTCCATGGTCGTCAATCATGTGCGTGCTATAGCAGATGAAGCCTATCAGCATGAGGAAGGCCATGATAACGATCTGACGAGCTATGACGGGAACGACTGCTGCCATTGATGCGCACTCCACTCCGGGCACCGCACCCAGGCGGTGCCCTCATCTATCTGAATTATGCTGCAGGATGCCTATGCCTCGTCTACCGAGAGATCGGCGCCCCAGGATGCCAGGACCTTCTTGAACCAGAAGAAGGAGTCCTTGCGGCTGCGTGCAAGCGTGCCCCGACCTTTGTCGTCCATATCGACAGCGACGAAGCCATAGCGCTTCGCCATCTCCCCTGTCGATCTCGAGACAAGGTCGACAGGTCCCCACATCGTATAGCCGAGGCAGGGCACCTGGTCGATATCCATCGCGTCCTTCATGGCCTGGAGGTGCTGGGCCAGATACTTCATGCGGTAGACATCGTGGCAGGCTCCGTCGGGATCGAACTCATCGATCGCGCCCATGCCGTTCTCGACGACGAAGACCGGCTTCTGGTAGCGGTCATAGAGCTCGTTCATGCAGTACCGGAGGCCAAGGGGATCGACCGCCCAGCCCCACGGCGTCTTCTCGCTGCAGAGCGGGTTGGGCGTGCCACCGAGACGGTGCCAGGTATCGCCCGCGTAAGCTACGGTCGAGCGGTAATAGGAGAAGGAGACGAAGTCGAGGGTGCCCGCCGCGAGGATCTTCTCATCGCCCAGCTCCATCTTCACCTCGACGCCGGCATCAGAGAAGATCTGATGCGCGAAGCGGGGATAGGCGCCCCTGCTCATAACATCGATCAGGAGATATTGCTCGCGGCGCTTCTGGTAGGCGCAGAAGACATCGCCTGGCTTGCAGGATCCCGGATAGATCTCGCTCATCGCGTACATGGTCGAGAACTGGGCATCCGGCATCAGGGCATGGCCGATCTGCACGACCTTCGCCGAGGCGACGAAGAGGTGGTGCATCGACTGCCAGTAGACCTGCTCCGACTGGTCCGTGACGCCGAGCATCGCGAATCCTGCCAGGGCATTGGGTTCATTGAAGGTGAGCCAGTACTTCACCTTGCCCTTCAGGCGATCGAAGAGCGCTGTGGCATAGCGCACATAGCAGTCGATGGTCTCGCGCCCATGCCAGCCATCGTATTTCTGCGCCAGCTCGAGCGGCATCTCGTCGTGGCAGATCGTGATCAGCGGCTCGATATGGTGGGCCAGGCAGCAGTCGACGACCTTCTCGTAGAAGTCGAGCCCCTCCTCGTTCACGGGACCCTCCCCCGTCGGGATCACGCGTGCCCAGCAGGTGCTGAAGCGGAAGACCGTGAAGCCCATCTCTGCCATGAGCGAGATGTCCTCCTCGTAATGGTGGTAGAAGTCGACTGCCCGATGGGATGGATAGTACTGGTCCTCGAACATGGTCGGCACGACGCCTTCCGGAAGCGCATGCTCCCAATGGGTCTCGCCTCTCCTGCCTTCGGCATCTTTCCAAGTGATCTGGCGAGGATGCTGCTGGTCGCCATCGGTGGCGAAATCCACCGTCAGAAGGCCGCGTCCTCCTTCGCCGAATCCACCCTCGTACTGCCAGTCGGATGTCGCGCCTCCGATTAGGAAGCCCTCCGGGAACGTGCCTGCCATATCCTGCCTCGCCTTCCTCCAGAAACCCTGCCCGGCTGCTGCATGCCAGCCAGACAGCACCACAGCGGCGCTCCTATCCCATGCTACGACAAGAGAGGCATGGGAAAACATGAAGCGCCCTGCCAGCTTGTGCGGAAAATCGCTGCACCTCAGGGAGCGTCTGGTCCTGATGCAGACCTTGCATTGAAGCAGGCGCCTGATGGCGTTCCAGCAGTCAGACCCGCATGCCGGAGCATCATTTCCGTCCGACAACAGAGGCCCACTGCCTTCTGAACATGATATGTCCCTCGTCTAGGCAGGGATCCATGCCAGAGGGAACGCCCCTGTCCAGATCGGCAAGCAGTGCTTCCCGTATCTCATCCTGCGCCCTGTCAGAGGTATCGGTCAGCTCCATCCAGCCTGCCAGCTCCATCGGTATGGTCTCTTCTTCCGTCTTGATGCCACTGATTCCCTGCCGCCGGGCCATGTCAGTCAGCTCCTGTGCCGTGAAGCAGCGTACATGGGATTCATCGCGGAGCCTCTCCAGCCAGTCGAATGCCTCTCGGCTTTCCACGAAGGGCGGAACCATGTCTATCACAGCAATGCAGCCTCCGGGCGAAAGCACCCTTGTCATCTCTGACATGATCTTCTCGGCATGTGCGAAATGGTGGAATGACAGCCGTGTGACGACTGCGTCGAAGTGCCCTTCCTCATAGGGGATGCTTTCCGCATTGCCGATCACATAGGAGGCATTGGCAATGCCAGCTTCTTCGTTTGCCACCCCCTGCCGGCATCCAGCATCACTTCGGTGAGATCGAGCTCCACCACACCCTTCACTGATGGAGCGATCATTCTGCCGAATGCGCACGTCCCTGCCGCTACCTCGAGAACGGTCTCGTCGCCCTTCAGCTCCATGGCTGCAATCGCCCTTTCGCAGAAAGCGTTCTTGAACATGCTGTTCTGATACTCATTGAATCGTGCAGCCTGATTGCTGAAGGTCTTGATGATCTCTTCCGCGTTATCGCCCATGGTGCCATCCCGTTCTCTGAAGCAAAGAGCTCCGTCGTCGGTTGCCAAGCATGATCCTGCCGAGCGGCGATTCATAATGTGCATTCCATGGCCCAATGCCCCGAATGGCACAATCCACATCTGAGTCTGCTGCAGCCTATGGAAGCATCGCTGGGATCTCCATGAGGAGGGCCTCTGCATCGACAGGATGCTTGATGCAGAGGCCCTTGTCCCAAGCCTCATCCGCCAGCGAGGCTCCCTGTGACGCGCCAAAGCCCAGAGGCACAGCTGGCGCCCCCAGCAGGAGATGGTCCTGCTGCGGGGCGCCTGTCAAGCATATTCATGAGGCCATGCTGCGAGTCTCCCTGTCATGGGAGACGGCATCACGCTGAGAAAAGCACGTAGGATCCGCGACCAAGCACCTCATCGCCCCTGCCTGGCAGCAGGACATGGGCCTTCGTGCCTTCAGGCACCGTGAGCTCGAGGCGGATGCGGCCTTCCTTGCGCTTCCAGGCGATGGCGATCTCGCCGAATGCGGTCTTGTAGGCAAGGCTCGCTGCACTGATGCGGGAGACCTCTCCGACCTCGACCGTGAATTCGCGGAAGCCCGGCTCCCTCACTGTGAGGCCACCGACCTTCCGGACAATCCAGTCGCCGACGCAGCCGAAGGCATAGTGGTTGAAGGAGAGGGTTCCGACCGTGCCATCCTCCTGGATGCCTGCCCAGCTCTCCCAGATGGTCGTCGCCCCATGCTCCACCTCGTAGAGCCAGCTCGGACACTTCTCCTGGAAGAGCAGGGTCTCCGCAAGCTCCGCATATCCGTGGTCGCAGAGCACATCGAGCAGATACGGCACAGACAAAAATCCAGTATCGAGGCGGTCCCCATTCTCGTGAATCATGCCTGCCAGGATGTCTGCTGCCTCCTGCTCCTCCCCTTCCGGCACAAGGCCGAACGCAAGCGCCAGGACATAAGGGCCCTGGAAGCCGGAGTCGAGCTTGCCCTGCCCGATGCAGAAGCGATGCTGGAAGGCAGCGCGCACCTTGCTGACATATTCCCGGCATGCCTTCGCCTCGGCAGCGTCTCCCAGAACAGCGGCAACCTTTGCCAGGATCTTTGTGTGCTGGTACAAAAAAGCCGTGGCCACGATATCCTTCGTCGCGAGCGCTGTCGCTATCGGCCCCTTTGCATCGGAGCCGATCATGTAGCTCGGGAACATCCAGTCGCCGTAATGGAACTTGGTGTCCCAGATATAGCGGTCCTCCCCGGTCTTCTCCCCTGCCGCGCTTGCCGCACAGAACTGATGCCAGGAGCGCATGGCCCCATAGCACTCGCTGAGCACTTCTGTGTCCCCATAGCGCAGGTAGAGAGTCCAGGGCACGAAGATGATCGCATCGCCCCAGCCAGCAGAGGAATAGGAACCGAAGAGGCCAGTCGTGTAGATGCTCTTGGGAGCGGGAGAGTAGTCGATGATCTGGCCATCGGCACCCTGGTCTGCCCGCACGCTCCTGAGCCAGCGCTTGAGGAAGGCGCGCACATCCATAAAGAAGGTGGCAGTCGGCGCAAAGACCTGGATATCGCCCGTCCAGCCCATCCGTTCGCGCTGCGGACAGTCGGTCGGAATCGAGAGCATGTTGCCCTGCTGGCTCCAGAAGATGTTCTCGAGGAGCTGGTTCACGCGGCTGTCAGAGGTGACAAGGGTGCCCGTGCGCTCCATGGCTGAGGAGAGCGCCTCTGCCTGGATAGCCTCGGAAGAAAGCGGCTCCGTGAGGCCCGAGATCTTCACATAGCGGAAGCCATGGAAGCTGAAATGGGGCTTGAGCTCAGCCTCTTCCCCGTTCCCGACAAAGATGTCCACCTGGTCCTTGTTGCGGCCCGAGATGTTGTTGAAGAAGCGTCCGTCCCGGTCGAGCACCTCCGCATGCTCGATGCGAATCTCCTGCCCCTCTGCGAGGCGGGCAGAAAGGGCCACCCGTCCTGCGATGATCTGCCCGAAGTCGACGATCGTGTCAGCACCTTCCTGCCAGATCCGCTCCGGCTTCAGGACATCCACGACCTTGACCTCAGGGCCTTCCTGCGACGCCAGCACGCTATAGTCGCCCTCGACCGCAAGGACAGGCTTCCAGGAGCTGTCCTCCTCATAGCCCGGCTGATCCCAGCCGGGACGGCCGAGCCGCAGGTCCTGCTTCTCGCCCAGGAAGATATCACTCCAGACATAGCGCCCCTGCGCACTCCGGAATCCTCCATCGGTCGAGATGGTCTCCTTCGTCCCGTCGCTGTAGCGAATCTCGAGCTCCGCCAGGAAGGCAAGCTGGTCACCGAACTGGCAGGAATCACCAGTCGCGCCGATCCTGCCCACATACCAGCCGTCAGCCAAGATGGCGCCAAAGCAGTTTTCCTCCTGCAGGAGAGCGGTCACGTCGTATGCCTGATACATCAGGAACTTCCCATAGGAGGTGAAATCCGGCGTGAAGAGGGCATCGCCCACGATCTGGCCATTGAGATGCGGCTCGTAGATGCCATGGGCCGTGCAGAACAGGGTGGCAGAGACGATATCATGCCTTTTCAGTGCAAATGTCTTCCTCATATAGGCGCAGGGACGCAGGCGCTCCTCATTCGGCAGGGATACCGGAATCTCATGCGTGACGAACATCTGCTCCACTGTCACGGGAGGCTCTTCTGTTGCCTTCGGCTGGTCAGGGGCGATCCAGGACGCCTTCCAGGCCCGTGCTTCCTTGCTCATGTCTTCCATCATTCCACCTCAGGCAATCTCGGATGAATCCATCGTAGCTGCTTCCGCTGCGCCAGAAGCCGAAAGCGCATGCTCCTGGAACCGGGTCACAGCAAGGATCGCGCAGACCAACAGGGCGAGGATGCCTGCAACCAGGAAGGTCGTCTGTGCAACGCCGCCCGAAACGAGGTTCAGCACGACCGGGCTGAGGAAGCCGCCGAGCGAAGTGCCGATCGAATAGAAGGCGATGGCCTGGGCGATCATCTGCGGCTTGTTGATCACGGAAAGGACGAAGGGGGCCTAGGAGAAGAAGACAGAGAGCGAGGCGCCGGCAATGAAGGAGAGGACATAGATGCAGGCCAGGTTCTGGATGAGGGCAAGGCCCACAAGCGAGCCTCCGATCAGGGCGAAGGCGACTGCAAAGGACTGCTTCTGGAAGTAGGGCAGGATCTTGCCGAGGACAAGCCCTGCGACAAGGCCGCCCAGCAGGCTCACCGAGCTCACGAGACCTGCCGTCGCAGAATCGCCGAGACCTGCAGCGGAGAGATGCATAGCGATGTTGTTCGGGAACGAGTTGTAGGCGATCTGGAAGAGGATGCCGAGGGCAAGGACCACATAGGAGGCCTTCGCCATCTTCCCATGGCTCTTCTGGACGCTTCCCTGAGCCTGGGCAGCTGCTGGGGCATCATGGGGAATAAGGGCCAAGGCAGCGAGAAAGACCACAATGGCAATCAGGTAGACGAGGTAGTTGTTCCTCCAGCCACCCGTAGCGAGCTGCCCTCCCACGGTCGTCATGAGCATGGCGCCAATGTTTACAAAAGCCGTATTCTGCGCCATTGCGGTCTGGCGCTCCTCAGGCGGCAGGAACTCCGTGAAGAGGAGCTGGGTCAGGTTCGTGATGAGGCCGACACCGAGACCGAGGATGGCCGAGCAGACCAGCATGAAGGCAAGGCCTCCGGGAATGAGATACGGCAGCAGGCCGCCAACGGCGACAAGGGCTGCCCCGACAAGCGAGAGCGCCTTCTTGCTCGTGCGGTTCGCAATCTGCGATACCACCACCGCAGCAGCGATTGCCGTGAGGTTTGGCACCGATGCCAGCATCTGAACCGTGGAGGCTCCTGCCTCCGGGAAGTCGGCCATAATGAGGCCAAGCGATGGGGTGATGCCGAGCGCTGCCATGGAGAGCAGCGTCAGCGAGAAGATGCCCGCCTTGGTCTTGGCATAGCTTTTCATGAGTCCTCCCTCTGCAGGAGAGCTGTGCTCTCCTGGCACATAACAAAACGACAACCTATTCCTGTTTGCTTGGAATTCGGCATGTGCGCGCGTCCACACGCCAGAGGCATTGCGCGAGAGATTTCTGGAACCACCAGCAGATTTCATGGTCTCTCTGCTTCTTCGTGACTCATTCTCCCGCAGGCCGCAGAGCCTGTACATGGGCTTATCTTAGAG
>OMTG01000062.1 GCA_900313905.1 uncultured Actinomycetes bacterium
AGACGGCACAGGAGCTGGGATATACCCAGTCCTCGGTCAGCCGCATGGTGCAGGGGCTTGAAGAGGACTGGGGAGTCAGGCTCTTCGAGCGCTCTGGCGGTGCTGTGAAGCTGACCAAGGAAGGGGAGGGGCTGCTCCCCGATGTGCAGAACGTCGTGCACTCCTATGAGCGGCTCCAGATGAAGGTGGACGATATCAACGGGCTCGAATCGGGCACGGTGAGCATCGCTGCGCCGGCGTCGATCATCTCCTGGAAGCTGGGGGAGCCTCTGGGGGCGTTTGCGGCAGACCACCCGAACATCGAGATCGATATCACGGAGACGACCTACGGGGAGGCAGAGCGGCTGCTCGGCATCGGCGAGGCCGATATCGCCTTCGTGCCGAAGAAGCTTCCGGCCGATGTCTATGATTCGGAGCTCTTCCACAAGGACGAGATCGTCGTGGTCTCGAAGAAGGGGCATTTCGCGCCAGGCAGGAGCTCGATCCCCATATCCGAGCTGGTCGACGAGCGCTTCATCGCCGATACGGAGACCGCGCCGCTCCTCCAGAAGGAGCTCAGGCACGCGACGGTGCGCTGCGAGACTTCGGACTTCAATGCGATCCTTTCCCTCATCGAGGCAGGCCTCGGCATCTCGCTCCTGCCTATGCTGGCGCTCGGCCACATCCCTGATGCGCTCGATGTGCACCATCTGGACATCCGTGCCTTCCGCACGATGTATCTTGCCCATCGCAAGCCCCAGAGCCTCTCGCTGGCGGCCCTCACGTTCCTGAGCTACCTCCACGAGCGCTGAGAAGGAAAGACGGACCGGAACGGGAAGGCCTGTCCCTGCTGAGGATGCAGAGGCAGGCCTTCATTCTTATATATGGATGATGGGCAATACGCTCTCAGCGGGCCTCGAGGATGAGCGGGGCGCCCGTGAGGGCGAGCTTGCCGGACGCGACCTCGACCGTGGCGCCGTCGATAAGGTCACGGTAGCTGCCATCTGCCAGAGGTACGGAGACGCTTGCCGGCTTGCCTGCAAGCGGGAAGATGCCGATCGTCGGCCGCTTGCCGTCACGCGTTGCCACAAGGACCTTCTGCGCGTCGTCTGCCTCGGCGTGGAAGGTGTCGTCCCCATCGAGCACCGCATGCGCGATCTCGCCCATGCGCTCCATCAGGGATGAGAGGTCACGCCCTTCGAGCTCAGATTTCCTCCAGTCCCAGATGACAGGGTCTTTGTCGAAGAGGCTCGGACGGTGGGCAGCCTCGAGCTCCTCGCCGCCGTAGAGAAGCGTCGTGCCCTTGAGGTAGTAGACGAGCGCCGTATAGGAGCGGAGCGCCTTGGGGTCTGTGACATAGGAGGCGATGCGCTCGGTGTCGTGGTTCTCGAGGAAGCGGAGCTTGTCGTAGTTTGCAGGGTAGGCGTCCTCCTGCGCGTTCAGGGCGTCTGCCCAGGCACTGAGCGGCTTCTCGCCCCTGAGATAGGCCTCGAAGGTCTCCCGGATATCGTATTCGTACTCGATATCGAAGGCACGGTAATCCTCTTCGTCGGTCGCGCAGTAGAGGCCGGTGCTCCTGATGTGGTCGCCGAAGGAGGCATGCACGGTCTCTGCAAGCCAGATGAAGCCCGGATGGACCTGCTCGACAGCCTCGCGGGCGCGGCACCAGAAGTCGACCGGCACGAAGGAGGCCACATCGCAGCGGAAGCCATCGACGAGCTTCGCCCAGTAGCAGAGCGTCTCGATCTGGTAGTCCCAGAGCGCATCCACCTTGTAGTCGAGGTCGATGATGTCAGACCAGTCGCCCACATGGTTTCCCGGCGTGCCGTCGCTCCGGTGATAGAAGTATTCGGGATGCGTTGCGTAGAGCACCGAATCAGGGGAGGTGTGGTTGTAGACCACATCGATCATCAGCTTCATGCCAGCGGCATGGACGGCATCTGCGAGCGCCTTGAAATCATCGAGCGTCCCGTACTCCGGATTGATGGCGCGATAGTCGCGGATAGCGTAAGGGCTGCCGAGCGTGCCCTTGCGTGCCTTCTCGCCGATGGGATGGATCGGCATGAGCCAGATATAGTCGCATCCGAGCGCCTTGATGCGCGGGAGGTCGCCGATGAGCGCCTGGAAGGTCCCCTCCTCCGTATGGTTCCTCACGAAGACCGAATAGATCGTCTTCTGCCGCAGTCCGGTATCTGTCGACTCAGCCATGCCCAATCCTTTCTGATGCTTGCAGATTGCTTTATCATGCCCTTGCAAACCGCTCACGGTACGTTCGCCGCCCTGAAAATACCGTTCGCCCCGATTACGTTGACGAAAAAAGGGCGAAATGGTTTTATGTAGGTGGCGGTTCCGGAAACGTTACCAGAAACGATACCAGAAAGAGTTCCTGGCTACGCAGAGAACCGTTCGCAAATCGGCAAGTGTCAGCTTCGGGAAGGGGGAGAGCGATGACCATCAAAGATGTCGCAGCGTATTGCGGCGTTTCCGTCAGCACCGTCTCCCGTGTCCTGAACAACCATCCTGACGTCTCTGACGAGGTGCGCAAGAAGGTGCGCAAGGCAGTCACGGAGCTGCACTACACGCCGAACAGCACGGCGAGGGACCTTGCCCGCACGCAGGCCGACTCGATCGGCCTGGTCGTCCGTGGCATCTCGAACCCCTTCTTCACCCCGATCATCCGCACGATCGAGCACGGGTGCGAGACGGCAGGCTATACGATGGTCCTGCACCAGGTCGGCACGGCTGACGACGAGGTCACGGCTGCCCGCGAGCTCGTCCAGTCCAAGCGCCTGAACGGCGTCATCTTCCTCGGTGGCCGCTACGACTACACGAAGCGGGAGATGGCCGGGCTGAACGTGCCGTATGTATGCTGCACCTATACGAACCACTTCGGCAATCTCGACCGTGCCTCCTATTCCTCTGTCGCAATCGACGACAAGCGCGAGGCGGAGCGTGCGGTGAGCTTCCTGGTCTCGAAGGGCCACACGCAGATCGCGATGCTGCTCGACAACCCGCAGGACCATTCGATCTCCCAGCGCCGCTATGGCGGCTACTGCAAGGCCCTGCGCGAGGCGGGCATAGCAGAGAATCCGAAGCTTGTCCTGGAAGCGTCTGACTTCAGCTTCGCTTCCTCCTACCAGGTGGTGAAGGACTTCATCTCATCCAAGCACCCTGCCTTCACCGCCATCTTCGCGGTGGCCGACACGATGGCCATCGCCGCTATCAAAGCCCTCTACGATGCTGGCATTCGCGTGCCTGATGACGTCTCAGTCATCGCGATCGACGGCATCGAAGTTTCGAATTATCTCACCCCGTCGCTGACGACCCTGTGCCAGCCTCAGGAGCGGCTCGGTGAGGAAGCAGTCCGCATCTTGGTCGATGTGATGGAGGGACGGGCTGGCAATCGCCATATCCGGTTGGAAACGACTCCACGGCTTGGTGGAACCGTGAGGTCGTTGTAAGGGCATCCGTCCAGGGAGGGCGGATCAAGAAAGGGGAGTAGTTCCTATGAAGTCGATTACACGCAGGTCATTCATCGGTGGCACGGGCGCCGGCCTGGCAGCACTGTCGCTTGCTGCATGTGGCGGCTCCAGCGATTCTAGCAGCTCGAGCTCTTCTAGCAGCTCGAGCAACGACGAGGACCGCTCCGGCAACGTCTACTGGCTGAACTTCAAGCCTGAGTTCGACACGGCAGCCCAGGAGCTCGCCAAGGACTACATGGAGAAGTATCCGAATGTCTCCGTCAAGGTCCAGACCGCCGCTTCCGGCACCTATGAGCAGACCCTCACCTCCGAGATGGACAAGAGCGAGGCTCCGACCCTCTTCGTCATCGGCAACACCGCTGGCGTCAAGGAGTGGGGCGACTATGCGATGGACCTCAAGGACACGGACATCGCCAACCTGCTCAACACTGATGCCTATAACCTGACCGATGATTCCGGCAAGCTTGTCTCCATCGGCTACTGCTACGAAGCATACGGCATCGTCGTGAACACCGACCTCGTCGAGAAGGCTGGCCACAGCATCGACGATATCAAGGACTTCGCATCGCTCAAGACCGTCGTCGAGGACATCCACAGCCGCGCTTCCGAGCTCGGCTTCGACGCCTTCGTCGCAACCGACCTTGACTCCGCTGCCTCTTGGCGTGTCACCGGCCACCTCGCCAACCTCGAGTACTACTACGAGGAGAAGGACTCCGGCGAGAAGTGGACCGAGGCTCCGGCAACCATCACCGGCAAGTATCTGCCGAACTACAAGAACCTCTTCGACCTCGCCATCAACAACTCCCTCGTCGAGCCGAACACGCTCGCCACGGGCGGCCACGATCCTGTCACCGAGTTCACCGACGGCAAGGCAGCCTTCATCTTCACCGGCTCCTTCGGCTGGGCTGACATCAAGGGCAAGGTCGCGAACTCCAAGTGCATCCCGTATTACTGCGGCGTGGACGGCGAGGAGAACGCCGGCCTGAACTGCGGCACCGAGAACTGCTGGGCCATCAACGACAACGCCTCCGATGAGGACAAGAAGGCCACGATGGACTTCATGGTCTGGCTGGTCTCCGATCCTGATGCAGCGAAGAAGATGGTCGCTGGCCTCGGCGTCATCCCGTACAAGAACGCTCCTGAGGGCGACAACCAGTATCTGAACGATGCTGCCGAGTACACCGACAAGGGCTGCTACATCATGGACTGGGCAACCAACTTCCAGCCGAACGTCGACAACTACCGCCAGGCGCTCGTCTCTGCTCTCGATGCCTACACGGCCAATCCTTCCGATGACACCTGGGCTGATGTCAAGACCGCATTCGTCGATGGCTGGGCATCCAACTACAAGCAGGTCAATGGCTAAGTTCCCATCCCATCGTCTTTATGTGGGGGCCGGTTGCGCTGCGGCGTCCGGCCTCCGCTTTGTCCCAACGTGGGAGTTGAAGTATGAAAAGCAAAGTTTTGGCCGAGAATTCGCAGACGCGGGCAACGAAGAAATGGGCATGGCTCTTTATCCTTCCTGTGACCGCCGCCTTCGTTATCGGCTTCGTATGGCCCTTCATCCAGGGCATCTATCTGTCCTTCTGCAGCTTCAAGAC
>OMTG01000016.1 GCA_900313905.1 uncultured Actinomycetes bacterium
AGGTCAATGTCGATGCCTCCCTCATCAAGGACGGCGGCCTCTCGAAGACCGACTCTTTGATCCCGCTCACGAACGGCTGCATCTGCTGCACGCTGGCAGGCGACCTTGCGAACCAGCTTGACAGCATCGCCAAGTCTGGCGACTTCGATTACATCATCATCGAGGCCTCCGGCATCTGCGAGCCCATCCCCATCGCCTATACGATCTCGAACTTCTGCGACCAGTCCAAGACCGACGGCGAGGCGCCCCTCGACCTCGACAACATCGTCGCCGTCGTCGACTGCAAGCGCATGTACGACGAGTTCAATGGCGGCAAGGATCTCCTGCGCGACGATATCGACGAGGACGATATCGAGTCGCTGCTGATCCAGCAGCTCGAGTTCTGCACCACGGTCATCCTGAACAAGTCCGACCTTGTCACGAAAGACCAGCTCGACGAGCTGAAGGCCCTCGTCCGCAGCCTCCAGCGCGACGCGAAGATTGTTATCGCCGACCACGGCGATGTGCCGATGGATGAGCTCCTCGACACGAACCGCTTCGACTTCAACCGCGCTTACAACTCCGCTGCCTGGATCGACGCTATGGATCACCCCGAGGAGCATGAGAACCCCGAGGTCCTCGAGTACGACGTCACGACCTTCGTCTACGAGCGCAGGAAGCCCTTCGACGTGGACAAGTTCAACGAGTTCCTGCAGACCTGGCCGGAGTCCATCATCCGCTGCAAGGGCATGTTCTGGTGCTCCCAGGATCCGGACATGTGCTACATCTTCGAGCAGGCAGGCCAGCAGGTCTCCCTCACCGAGAATGGCCTCTTCGTGGCCTCTGCCCCGGAGGACGAGAAGCAGCAGATGATCAAGGAGAGCCCGGAGCTCCTCGACGACTGGGATCCGGTCTGCGGGGACAGAATGACGAAGCTGTGCTTCATCGGCCGCCACATGGACAAGGATGCCCTGATCCAGGGTCTCGACGGCTGCCTGGTCGATTATGTCCCCGAGCCTGCCGAATAGGCTGAAGGATTGATTGCCATCATGCGTGTACGAAAAGCGACCCCTGCCGACCTCGATGCCGTAGCCACAGGCTATGCCCATGTCCACGACGAGGAGGAGGCAGGCCGCTCCACGATTGGCTGGGTCCGGGGCATCTATCCGGAACGGAAGCACGCTGAGAGCGCCCTCAGGTCGGGCGAGCTCTATGTGATGGAGGATTTCGTCGGAGGCGAGACCCGTGTCGTCGCCTCCGCCATCATCAACGCGAAGCAGGTCCCCGAGTACGCCCTCGCCCACTGGACGGTCGACACCCCTGCCAACGAGGTGCTTGTGCTCCACACGCTTGTCGTGGACCCCCTCTACAAGGGGCATGGCTATGGCACGGCCTTCGTCTCCTTCTACGAGGAGGAGGCCCAGAAGCGGGGCTGCACGGCCTGCCGCATCGACACGAATGCCCGCAATGCGGCGGCACGGAGGCTCTACGACCATCTGGGCTATACCGAAGTCGATATCGTGCCCTGCAACTTCAATGGCATCCCCGACATACAGCTCGTCTGCCTGGAGAAGCTTCTTTAGGAGCGGGAACAAGGCAGAAGCATTCGGGTACAAGACCACCAAATGGGCTCGCGTCCAGGAGGTGGTCTTTTTCATGTGCCATAGAGTCACGCCCGTCACGATGGAAGAGCTGCAGCTGGCGCTCGACCTCTATCAGACGACAGGACACGCCCGCATTCCGAAGGATGCCATAGCGCCGAAGGATGCCTATCCTGGAGCCAAGCTCCCCACGATCGTGAGATCGCCTTCCGGCGGACTTGCCGCCGAGGAGCTCATCTGGGGCTTCTCGAGCAGCCAGCCCAAGCGCAACCGGGTCTTCAATACCCGCCTCGAGACGGCGCTTTCCCAGCTGAGGATGAGGGAGGGCATGTGGGCTGATGCCATCACCTTGGGGCGCTGCCTCGTGCCTGTGCGCGCCTTCTACGAGTCCTGGACGAGGACTGCCTCCCCAGCGCAGGACCCGAATCCCAAGACGCAGGTGCGCTTCACGCTCGAGGGATTCAATGTCTTCCTGATAGCCGCCGTCTGCCAGGGCGGCGAGGTCTCGCTCATTACGACGGTACCGAACAAGACGGTCGGCCGCATCCATAGCAGGATGCCGCTCGTGCTTGGTCCCGGCGAATCCTCGGTCTGGCTCAGCGCCAACTTCCCGAAGCTTGCCGACAGAAGCGCAATCAGGCTCACCACCCAGGTCATCCCACAGCAGCAGTAGCCTCACATCCAGAAAAGAGCGTTCCTATGCGCATCGCATTGATCACCGGAGCATCGAGCGGACTGGGAAGGGAATATGCCCGCTGGGTGGATGCCCACAAGGCTGCAGACGAGATCTGGGCTGTGGCCAGGCGTCTTCCCCGCCTCGAGGAGCTGGCCCACGAGCTCTCGACACCGGTCCGTCCCCTCACGCTCGACCTCACGAGCACCGAGGCCATGGACACGCTCGAGCGTGACCTCAAGGAGGCACAGGAGAAAGATCCCGCCTTCGAGATTGCCCTTCTCGTCAACGCTGCCGGCTTCGGCAAGTTCGGCACCTATGCGGACATGACCCGCCAGGAGGTCGATTCGATGATCGACCTCAACTGCCGGGCCCTGGTGGACATCACCCAGCTTGCCCTCCCCTACATGCGCAAGGGCTCCCACATCATCCAGATCGCCTCGAGCGCCTCATTCCAGCCGCTGCCTGGCCTCAATGTCTATGCG
The DNA here is from genome assembly GCA_900313905.1 of uncultured Actinomycetes bacterium. Classification (GTDB taxonomy): domain Bacteria; phylum Actinomycetota; class Coriobacteriia; order Coriobacteriales; family Atopobiaceae; genus Olsenella_L. Next base: position 2,739 of record OMTG01000016.1, read on the forward strand.
GCAAGCAAGGTCTTCGTGAGGAGCTATACGAGAGCCCTGCGCTACGAGCTGATGGGGAAAGGCATCTATGTCACAGCAGTCTGCCCGCTCTGGGTCAAGACCGAGTTCATCAAGGTTGCCCGCGAGACGAAGAATGGCAAGACCGTGAACCATCCCTTCCCGCAGCTCTCAGCAACACATGTGGTCAGATGGTCCATGTTCGTGAACCGCATCAACTACCCCATAGCCACCTGCTGCATCTCAGGCTTCATCATGCGCATCGCGGACAAGATCCTGCCTGCGCCGATCGTGATGTGGGCCTGGGAAGGCCTCAGACGGATTTAGGGAGCTCCTCATCAGGGTCAGGCACGAAGACATGGAACTGCTCCGGCTTTTGGGGCATCACGCGCATCGTGAACCGTCCATCATCGCCCGTGATCGTGGAGATGCTCCCATTGGGCACCCGCATCGTGAGGCTCGTGAGCTTCTTCGAGGCATTGCTCACACGCGAGAACTCGAGCACCACATAGCGCAGAAGCGCTCCGTGGGCGACAACGAGGACATTGTCGCCGTCCTTGGCAGCTTTGTACATCTTCTTGAAGGCACGCTGCACCCGGCCCCGCACCTCGTCGCCTGATTCCCCTCCGACACCTGAGAAGTCCTGCTTCACGAAGCATTTCGCAAAGGCGAGGCGATTTCCAGGATAGGCCTTCCCATCAAGCTCGCCGAAATCGAACTCATGGAGGTTGTCCAAGGTCTGGATCTTGAGATCCCGTCCTGCCACGATCCGCTCTGCCGTGGCCTGCGCCCTCCCCAGAGGAGAGCACCAGCAGGCACTGAACGCTATGGAGGAGAGGGCCTCCGCCGTGCGGTCGAGGACCGGCAAGGTCTCGGGTATCAAAGGAGAGTCGACCCTGCCGCCCTGTATGATTCCATCACGGTTGTACTCGGTCTTGCCGTGCCGGACATAATAGAAGACGACCTGCTTGCTCATCTGCTCTTCCCCTTCCAAGGACACAGAAGAGCTTATACCACCTGCGAGATGCCTGCATGCCGGCCTTTGCAGACCAGATCCGCTCTGCCACCACGGGACACAGCATGATTGCAGATCCGGACAATAACAACCATGGTCTCAAAGAGATTTCCGAAGGCGCGGATGCGCCTGCCGTCAATTTGCTTCGGCCGCAGCTCCATCACGGTATGCTGCCGCCTAGACAGGATTGCGTCCACATGCAGCCCAGCCGTACATCAACCATCTCAATAGGGCAGCCCCCTCGCATGCAGAATCGCTTCCCTGCCAGGGCATTCTCACACAGGCAAGAAGTGCCCGCTTGATGCTACCGCTACCTTCACCAAAGGTATGCTGAGCTGATGATATCAGCCATTTCGTCGGCGCTTATCTTCAGCCCCAGATTGCGCATCATGTTGTCATCCCAAGGACGTCTGTCTACGAAGCGCTGTATCTCTTGTCTGATGGAATCAGGAAGCTCTATCCGTGCATCGGGATCGAACAACGCGCAGAGCCTGAGAACACCCCTGCGATGCTTGTTGATTTCGTCGCTGTGCACTGTCTTGCCAGCCGCCTTGTCGTCCGAAAGGTTCGCCCACGCATGGATCTTGAACACAGGCAGGTAATCGAGCGACAGCACAGGAAGGCCATCTATTTCCACAATGCCATGGGTCAGGAGGTTGTAGTACTCGTCGTCGAGGATGATTGCCGAGAGGCTACCGGATGCATCCACGGTCTGGAAACGCCCCAGATCGGTCTCTATATCCTTGAGAATCTCTGGTCTCCTGCTCAGCAGCTCTATCATCGGCGGGAATGAAACGTCAGAGGGACGTTCGAATCGGTAGAGCTCGTACTTGCCAGCTTTGTTCTTGTGCCGATAGCCGCCAGCCTCAACAAACTGAACGAATCTCTGATAGAAAGATTTGTCGAACGACTCGGCCACAATGACCATATCGATATCATGGGTAGCTCGCTCCTGCGCGCCATATTGCGCGTAGATGAGGTTGCACGCCGTGCCACCAATGATTACATAGCGGGTTGCATATCCGTCGAACCATGTCCTGAATGTCTCTAGTCCTGATACCACGCATACCTCCCCAATGCCTGTCGGAGCGCAATGGACACGCGCTCGTCTCGTTCCCTGATTGTGAGCAGCATGGTCAGAGGATCTACGCACCCTTCGGCCGCAAATAGAGCCGGATCGTACTTGAGGATGTTGATGGCACACCGTTCAAGCGTGTCACTGGATTGCGCTTCGATCTCTTTTGCCATGGTAGTTGAAACAGCATACTCCGCCCGGTTCGGTGGCAGCAGATCGCTCTGCATCGATAGCGCCGACAAACCGGCCAGCAGCCAGTCGCCCTCGACAACAGACGTGGGTGCAAAGATGACTCTTCTGATGGGCGTACCAAAGTACTTCATGCCTTTGCGATAGAAGCTTCCTATATCGCGGATGCGATAGACCTTCTTTCTTCCCGTCTGCCCACCCGTAGCATAATCAAGCATCCCAAGGTCCACGAAAAGCGAAAGCGCCGCAGAGACGCTGCCTGCAGAGATTCCAAGCACATCCTGCGCTTGTGCAGCGGTCAGATCTCCATCGTCTGAATAGAGGCAATATAGAAACATCATCTGCTGGGATGGGCTGAATAGCTGTTCGCCAGCTATCGTCGGGACCTCCAGCTTAGTCAAGGAAAGCCTCATCTGAGGCAGGTAGAAGCTGCCGTCACCGGTCACGAATGCTTGGCCACCCTCGATAAGCGCTCGGCGCTGCAAGCGTGTCACAGTCGGCATGTAGAGCGCCACTTCCCTTCTGAGCGACCTTTCTAAGGCTTTCACCCTCTTCATGAGAGCCATGAAGCTTCCTTCTGCATCGTTGGGTTCAGCTATGGTCAACGTCTCGCCCAGAACGAAAGCCTCGTACAGATTGAAGGAGCCCGCAAGGAAGGCGCTGAGACGCTCCGTCAATGGTTGTACTGAAGCCTTTGAGTCAAGATTCCTTCGCAGCGCCTCCTCTATGTTCTGCATTGAGGCGAGCATATTGAACTCCAATCTTCATGTCTCTTTTTATATTAAAGTTCTTTTGAATATTATATTCCTATTTGAAGATTAGAAAATGTCAAGAAGAACCCGCACGCCAATCTGCGGCTCATGAACCGGTCATGATCTGCTGCATGTAGCACGGCTCAGGCGTGAACCCCACCACAGGCTCGACATAACGTGAGCTGCCCGTCAGCATCACGGCAGCGACTGCCGCAGCGATTGCGGCTGTTGCCAGCAAGGAGTGATTGTCGCCAAACCCAGCGCCGCGGGCGATCCCGGCATCGATGTTATCCCCGACGCCAAGCCCAAACAGGGCGAGCTATATCACAGGTTCTCTGGAGGCTTCGCCCCAGCAGTACCACATCCAAGATGGAGACCATTGTCGCATAGCCGTTTCCCATGTGGAGCGACACGATGGCATGGAAAAGACCCGTCACAGCTGGGCTGCAAACGTCCGGAGCCTATGCCAAAGGAGACGGAGGCGACACGCCGGTTCCTCAAACCGCTACGCAAATACACACAGGCGGCCACCAGCCCCTTGATGTTGAGAGCTATGAGCGACATCCGACAGCATCCCGGCAATAAGCCAACGCGGCACAAGCGCTGCTCATAGAAAGCACCATACTTCGAATGTCAGCCAATCATCGACACTGCCCATCATCCACAATCCGCAGAATACAGGCCGGCGCAACAACGCAACCCAGATGCAGATATCTTGCAAGCAACAGCTGCATTTGCAAATACGCTGGCGGCAGAATCAAGACATCGAGACTTCGGTAAAGGCTGGCCTGCGTAAGCCTCCTCGTCATGTCCAATATGCACGTTATAAACGCAGCCCCTACATAATGCCGTTCCAGCAAAGCCAACCGATATCCGTAGCGCAATCTTGTCCAGTGCCCCAGAGTAACAGCCGACAAACCCTTGGCTCATCTGCATGCCGCCTTTTCAGACCAGATCCGCTCTGCCACAATGAGGGTGCCCTATAGCCTCATGAGAGGAGTAGACATGGGAGAGATCCTCTTCATCCAGTATCCGCGCTGCTCGACCTGCAAGAAGGCAAAAGCCTGGCTGGACAGCCATGGTATTGCCTATACGAGCCGCGACATCACGGAAGACAACCCGACCAAAGAGGAACTCAAGGCCTGGAAAGAGGCATCAGGCCTGCCTGTCCGCCGCTTCTTCAACACCTCAGGCAAGCTCTATCGCGAGCTCAACGTGAAGAAGCTTCTGGATGCCGGGATGAAAGACGACGAGGCCTATGCCCTTCTGGCAACAGATGGCATGCTCGTGAAGCGGCCCATCCTCCTTATTGACGGCGTGCCGCTGACGCCGGGCTTCAAGGAAGCAGAGTGGGCAGAGAAGCTTCTCTGAATGGCTGACTGCCAATCGAATTTCATAAGGAAGGCAGAGGGCCAGAGTCACAGATTCTCTGGCCCTTTGTTCGTTCAGCGCTACGCCTGTCTCCTGCTCTCAAGCCCTCTGTCCAACGCATTGCCTGGCAACGCTCGTGGGTGCAGCAATCGATTTGAACACTGATCTCAGGACGTTATCCGGCAACCGCCAGAGACATAAATGGGGCTCCCAGCTATCAGCCGGGAGCCCCAAACTGTTGTGTGCACCTCGCTAGGCGTAACTTTTATGCCCTGCGACGCCTGCGAATCCAAGCAGCTGCAGAGACGCAGACCAAGGCAGACCCT
>OMTG01000151.1 GCA_900313905.1 uncultured Actinomycetes bacterium
GATTTCATGGTCCAGAGGATGGCCATGCCCATGCTTGGCGACTCCCCCTCCACCCTGATACCGGCAGAGAACCCTGTGCAGCGCTCGGACCAACTGGATTCGTGGCCGAAGCTGCCTCTCAGCGGGAGCCACGCCGAGGACTTCTCTCTCAGTCTGCAAGAGGGCGTAGATGAGCAGCCCGGCTGCAGGAATGCCCTCCGCTTCCGGGCTGCTCCACGATCTTCAGGTGCATCGATTCAGGCAATTCGCGAGGAAACTGCCACCCAACGCACAGCAGGGCCCGAGGCAGCAGGGCATGCATATGAGAAACCCCCACTGCACATCTGTGTGCAATGGGGGCTTCCGACAGTCTCAGAGGCAGCCGATCAGTCCAGCAGCTTGCTGCCGGCAGAGCGGATGAGCTTGGGCGGCTCGGTGCCGTCCACCGCTTCCTTGGTGACGATGACCTTCTCGATATCGAGGTCGCTCGGCAGGTCGAACATGGTGTCCTGGAGCGTCGCCTCGCAGATGGCGCGCAGGCCACGGGCGCCGGTGTTGCGCTTCAGGGCGAGGCGGGCAACCTCGCGCAGAGCCTCGGGCTCGAACTCGAGCTCGACGTTCTCCAGCTCGAACATGCGGCGGTACTGCTTCACGATCGCGTTCTTGGGCTCGGTCAGGATGCGGACGAGGTCGTCCTCCTTGAGCTCGTGCGTCGCGGTGATGACCGGGATGCGGCCCACGAACTCGGGGATCATGCCGAACTTGTGGAGGTCCTGGGGCATCACCTGCGAGAGGAGGAAGTCCTCATCCTCGTCGGCCTTCTTCGTCAGCTCGGACGTGAAGCCAATGCCCTTCTTGCCGATGCGGTCTGCGACGATCTTGTCGAGGCCGACAAAGGCGCCACCGCAGATGAAGAGGATGTTCGTCGTATCGATGTGGATGAGCTCCTGCTGCGGATGCTTGCGGCCTCCCTGGGGAGGGACGCTTGCGATGGTGCCCTCGAGAATCTTCAGCAGTGCCTGCTGGACGCCCTCGCCGGACACGTCGCGGGTGATGGAGAGGTTCTCTGCCTTGCGTGCGATCTTGTCTATCTCGTCGATATATACGATTCCTACCTGGGCACGCTCGACATCCCCATCAGCAGCGGTGATGAGCTTGAGGAGGATGTTCTCCACATCCTCGCCCACGTATCCTGCCTCCGTGAGCGTCGTGGCATCGGCGATCGCGAAGGGCACCTCCAGGAAGCGGGCCAGGGTCTGGGCCAAAAGGGTCTTGCCCGTGCCGGTCGGTCCCAGAAGGAGGATGTTGCTCTTGGCGAGCTCCACATCGTCGCCATCCGGCGTAGGCTCGGAGCCTGCCATGATGCGGCGGTAATGGTTGTAGACCGCCACGGACATGGCACGCTTGGCCTCTTCCTGCCCCATGACATACTGGGAGAGCTCTTCGTAGATCTCATGTGGGGTGGGCAGCTCCTTCAGCGGGCTTGAGGGATTGAAGGATTCCTCATCGCTCCCGCCGAAGTCGCGCTCCGCCCGATCTGCTTCCTGGATGATATCCGAGCACGTCTTCACGCACTCATCGCAGATATACACATGATTGGGGCCTTGGATCAGCTTCCTGACCTGGTCCCGCGTCTTCCCGCAGAACGAGCAGCGCATTTCATCGTCTGTCGGCATTCACTTACTCCTCGTTGGCCGCGTCTGCACGCGTCCCGATCACCTTGTCCACCAGGCCGTAGTCCTTGGCTTCCTGGGCGCGCATATAGTTGTCGCGCTCGGTATCGGCGTTGATCTTCTCGATAGGCTGGCCGGTCGCATCGGCAAGCAGCTCGTTCAGGCGCTGGCGGATCCACTTGGTCTCGTCGGCCACGATCTGGATGTCCGTCTGCTGGCCCTGGACGCCCGAGCTCGGCTGATGGATCAGGATCATGGAGTTCGGCAGTGCCATGCGCTTGCCCTTCGTGCCCGATGCGAGGATGGCAGCGCCCATGGAGGCGGCCATGCCGACGCAGATGGTCGAGACGTCAGGCTTGATGAAGTTCATCGTATCGATGATGCCAAGACCAGCATACACGTCGCCGCCAGGAGAGTCGATGTAGAGCGAGATGTCCTTGTCAGGATCCTGGCTCTCGAGATGCAGCAGCTGTGCGATCACGAGGTTCGCGCTCTCGCGCGTGACCTCTTCCCCGAGAAACACGATGCGGTCGTTCAGCAGGCGCGAGTAGATGTCATAGCTGCGCTCGCCGCGCGGCGTCTGCTCCACGACATACGGGATCAGAGGGATGTTCGTTGGATTATGCACGGTTCTCCTTTCAACCGCTGAGATAGACTTAAAGAATATCCCCAGTAATGCCATGGGCATTACTGGGGATCCAAAAAAGCCTTGCGAGAGAGCCTACTCGGCGTCCTCAGAAGCGTCGTCCTCGGCATTCTTCTCGGCGATCTCGTCGACGATCGTCACGGCAGCGTTGTCGACCAGCCACTGGAGGGCCTTGGTGCGGCGGATGGACTCACGGATGGCAGGCATCTGGCCGGAAGCCTTGAACTGCTCCATGCGGCTCTGGACATCCGTTGCGCCGGCCTTCTTGAACTCCTCCTCGACATCCTCTTCGGTTGCCTCGACGCCGAGGTGCTTGGCCAGGGCATCAAGTGCGAGGGACTGGCGGGCACGCTCGTCAGCCTGCTGGCGCAGGTCGGCGATGAACTCGTCGGAGCTGATGCCACGGGCACGCAGGTAGAGATCGAGCGTGAGGCCCTGGCGCTGGAGCTGGCCCAGGAAGTCCTGGGCGATCTCGTTGAAGACCTGGTTCACATAGTTCTCAGGGATGGTCTCGAGGGTGACATGCTTGCCCATCTCCTCGACGACACGGTCCTCCTTGAGGTTCGGGAGGCTGGTCTTCTTGTCCTCCTCGATCTCCTCCTTTACGGCGTCGCGGAGATCTGCGATGGTGTCGAAGCCGAAGGTGCTCTTGGCAAGCTCGTCGGTGAGCTCAGGCGTGACCGCCTTGCGGATGGCCTTGAGCGTCACGGTGCAGGAGTGCTTGGTCTCCTTTGCGTCGTCGCCCTCGCCCTCGGTGGTCGTCCACTCGACGTCCTTGGTCTCGCCCTTCTTCATGCCCATGAGGGCGTCCACGAACTCTGCGGGGAGGTTCTTGGAGGAAAGGTCCATGGTGCGGTCGGTGCCTGCGACAGCCTCGGCGTTCTCCTTGTTCTCCACATCGACGGAGACAAGGTCGCCCTGCTGGACGCCACGGTCCTCTTCCACATCCTCGACCTTGGTCTGGTAGCTGAGGAGCTGCTTGATCTGCTGGTCGATCTCAGCCTCGGTGGCCTCCTCAGGCGGCATGTTGATGGCAGGAGCATCGTAGGAGTCGAGCTCGACCTCAGGACGGACCGGGATCGTGACCTCGATCACGTAATCGGAGCCCTCCTCGACGAGAGCGGGATCCTCGCCGAAGTTCGGCTGCTCGACCGGCACGATATCGAGCTCCTCGAGCATGAGGGGCTCAGCCTCATTGAGGAGGTCATTGGTGGCCTGGGCCATCACGGCCTCCTTGCCGATCATGGAGTCGATGACGGCACGCGGGGTACGGCCACGGCGGAAGCCCCTGAAGCTGTACTTGTTGGCGATGTCCTTATAAGCTGCCCTCACGGCAGAATTGACGTCCTCCGTCGGGACGGTGAGCTGAGCGGTGAGCTCGTTGTCCTTAGGCTCACCTGCAGTAACGGTAATCTTCAAGGTTCCTCCAGTGTTCTTATGATGCTCCGAGCAGGAAAGCTGCCTTCCCTGCCTATTTCCGACCAACGTGGTGCGGGCGAAAGGACTTGAACCTTCACGAGTCGCCTCACTGGAACCTAAATCCAGCGCGTCTACCAATTCCGCCACGCCCGCATTTGTCGCACGGAATTCATATAGTAGCAAATATTGTGCCTGATAGCTGGGATTTGCCACAATTCCATACGACCCGCAGCCCTTTATACCCACATTCACACAAAAAGACCTCCTTCCAGGAAAGGAAGGAGGTCGCATGTCCGCCTATTCCTCAGCGCTCGGAGCAAGCGAGCCGAGGTCCTGGAGGGCGTAGGTCCCGAGCGACGACTCCCTCAGGGCCACGATGGCCTGGACCAGGGCCGTCGCGCCCGACATCGTCGTCGCCATATCGATGCCGCGGTTCACGGCCTCGCTCCTGAGCTTCGTGCCATCGCCGCGCGAGCTGTGCCCATGCGGGGTGTTGATCAGGAAAGCGATCTCGCCCGATGCCATGAGGTCGAGTACGTTCGGATGGCCCTCACGGACCGGCTTCACGACACGGCACTCGATGCCGGCAGCACGGAGCGTCTTGGCCGTGCCGCGGGTCGCGATCAGGTCATAGCCGAGATGCCTGAGCGTCAGCGCGACCGGGGCGATGGAGCGCTTGTCGCGGTCGCAGACGCTGATGAAGACATTGCCGGACATCGGGATCTCGTACTCGATGGCTTCGCGGGTCTTCGCATAGGCCTTCGGGAAGGTCGTATCGATGCCCATGACCTCGCCTGTGGACTTCATCTCCGGCCCGAGCGTCACATCGGCGCCCGGGAAGCGGCTCCAGGGCATGACAGCTTCCTTCACGGCGTAGTAGCCGAGGTCGCGGTCGACGGGCGGCAGGCTGAAGTCACGAATCTTCTCCCCGCTCATGATGCGGGCAGCGTACTTGGCCAGCGGGATGCCCGTCGCCTTCGAGGAGAAGGGCACCGTGCGGCTTGCACGCGGGTTGAGCTCGATAACGAAGACCTGCTCGTCCTTCACGGCGAACTGGACATTGAGGAGGCCCTTGATGTGGCAGGCAAGGGCGAGCTTCGTCGCAATCTCGCGGATGCGCGCCACGATCTTGTCGGAGAGCGAGAAGGGCGGGAAGCAGCAGGCAGAGTCGCCCGAGTGGATGCCGCACTCCTCGATGTGCTCCAGGACCGACCCGACATAGCACTCTTCCCCATCGCAGAGGGCATCGACGTCGAGCTCGATCGCGTCCTCGAGGAAGGAGTCGAGATAGACCGGGTGGTCCGGGGAGACCTTCGTGGCCTCGCCCATGTAGGTCTTCAGGTCATCGTCGTCGTAGACGATCGCCATGCCCCTGCCGCCCAGGACATAGCTCGGACGGACCAGGAGCGGATAGCCGATTGTGCGGGCGACGCGGCGCGCCTCGTCGAGCGTCTCTGCGACGCTCGACGGCGGATAGGAGATCTCGAGCCTGTCGAGGAGGCTCGCGAAGCGGTCGCGGTCCTCGGCGAGGTCGATTGCCTCAGGCTGCGTTCCCATAATCGGGACCCCTGCTGCCTTGAGGCGGCTCGCGAGATTGATCGGGGTCTGCCCGCCCAGAGTCACGATCACGCCCTCCGGCTTCTCGGCCTCGACGACGTTCATGACGTCCTCGAAGGTGAGGGGCTCGAAGTAGAGGCGATCGGAGGTGTCGTAGTCGGTGGACACGGTCTCGGGGTTGCAGTTCACCATCACGGTCTCGTAGCCCTTGGCCTCGAGGGCGTAGGCGGCATGTACGCAGCAGTAGTCGAACTCGATGCCCTGGCCGATGCGGTTCGGGCCGGCAGAGAGAATCACGACACGCGGCTTCGATGCCTCATGGAACTCGGTCGCTCCACCCGGCTCATAGGTGAAGTAGTGGTAGCTCGTGCGGGCTGCGAACTCGCCTGCGCAGGTATCGACAGTCTTGATGACAGGGCGGACGCCCAAGACCTCGCGGAGCGCCCTCACGACCTCTTCGCGCTGTCCTGTGAGCCAGCCGATCTGGGCATCGGAGAAGCCCATCTGCTTGGCTGCCAGCATATGCTCGCCGTCCATGCCGGAAAGGCCACGGTCCTTGATGGCACGCTCTGCCTTCACGATATCGAGGATACGGAAGAGGAACCACTCGTCGATGCCGGTCGCCTCATGAAGCTTCTCTACGGTCCAGCCACGGCGCAGAGCCTCTGCGATATAGAAGATGCGCTGCGGGGTGGCACGGGTCACGAGATCCTCGAAGTTCTCCTCGTCGTAGGTCGTATGTCCATCGGCGCCAAGGCCGAGATGGCCCTTCTCGAGGGAGCGCGTGGCCTTCTGCAGGGCCTCCTCGAAGGTCGAGCCGATGGCCATGACCTCGCCGACAGCCTTCATCCTCGTCGTCAGGGTCTCGGACGTGCCCTTGAACTTCTCGAAGGCGAAGCGCGGGATCTTCACGACGCAGTAGTCGATCGAAGGCTCGAAGCAGGCAGGGGTGGCACGGGTGATATCGTTCGTGATCTCGTCGAGCGTATAGCCGACCGAGAGCAGCGCTGCCATCTTCGCGATCGGGAAGCCCGTCGCCTTGGAGGCGAGAGCCGAGGAGCGGCTCACGCGCGGGTTCATCTCGATAACGAGGACGCGGCCGTCCTTCGGATTCACGGCGAACTGGACATTGGAGCCGCCGCAGGCGACGCCGACACGCTCGAGCACGGCAAGCGAGTAGTCGCGCAGGCGCTGGAGCTCGAAGTCGGTCAGGGTCTGGCAGGGAGCGACCGTGATGGAGTCGCCCGTATGGACGCCCATGGGGTCGAGGTTCTCGATGGAGCAGACGACGATGCCATTGCCGGCCGTGTCGCGCATGACCTCCATCTCGATCTCTTTCCAGCCCTCGACGGACTGCTCGACCAGGACCTCGGTCTCAGGAGAGAGCGCAAGGCCTTCCTGGGCGATGCGCACGAGGTCGTCGTGGTCATAGGCCATGCCGCCGCCAGCGCCGCCCAGCGTGAAGGCAGGGCGGATCACGACAGGATAGCCGAGCTCGTCTGCGATCCTCTCGCACTCCTCAAGCGAATGGGCCACGTCAGACTTTGCGACCTCGAGGCCGATGTCCTTCATGGCCTGGGCGAAGAGCTCGCGGTCCTCGCCAGTCTCGATGGAGTCGATGTCACAGCCGATGACCTCGACGCCGTACTTGTCGAGCACGCCTGCCTTCGCAAGCGCCACAGCGCAGTTGAGGCCAGTCTGGCCGCCCATGTTCGGGAGCAGCGCATCCGGACGCTCCTTCTCGATCACCTTCGCGACCGAGGAGACCGTGATCGGCTCGATGTAGGTGCGGTCTGCCGTCTCCGGGTCTGTCATGATCGTGGCCGGGTTGGAGTTCACGAGGATGACCTCGTAGCCTTCCTCACGCAGGGCCTTGCAGGCCTGGGTGCCGGAATAGTCGAACTCGCATGCCTGGCCGATCACGATCGGGCCAGAGCCGATGATGAGGATCTTCTTGATATCAGTGCGCTTCGGCATCAGAAGCGCCTCCCCTCGCGGACGTCGATTGCCAGATAGTCTTCCACGCCGTCCATCAGCCGGCTGAAGGCGGCGAAGGCATAGGTGGAATCATTGGGGCCTGGCTTCGCCTCCGGGTGGTATTGCATCGAGAAGGCGGGGATATCGAGGAACTGGATGCCTTCCGGCGTCCCGTCATTGAGGTTCACATGCGTGAGGCGCACACGTCCATATTCCTTCGTCTGGACGACCGGAGCGATATGGCGCTCGGACCAGAAGCGCAGGTCCTCTGCATGCTCCGTGATGCCGCCCGAGAGCTCGGGGACAAGCGGACCGAAGGTCGGGAAGACCGGGCCATAGTTGTGGTTCTGGGCCGTGATCTCGACCTTGCCGGTAAGCAGGTTCATGACGGGCTCATTGCCGCCATGATGGCCATACTTGAGCTTCTCGATCTCGGCCCCAGCCGCCATCGAGATGACCTGGTTGCCAAGGCAGATGCCGAAGACGGGAAGCTTGCCCAGGGCTGCCTTCACGGCACGCACGGTCGAAGGGACGCTCACCGGGTCGCCCGGGCCATTCGAGAAGAACACGCCATCGGGATGCATGTTCTCGACCTCGGAGAAGGGGGTGTCCCATGGCACGACCGTGACCTCGCAGCCGACTGCTGCAAGCCGCTTCACGATGCCAAGCTTCTCGCCGCAGTCATAGGCGACGACCTTGTGCTGGACTGGCTTGCCTTCCGGCTCCACGGTGTAGCGGGTGCGGGTCGAGACATCAGCCACATAGTTGTGGTCTGCGATGGCAGGGGAAGCCTTCACGCGTGCGACCAGGCTCTCGGGATCGGTATCCACTGTGGAGATCGCAGCGCGCATGGCGCCCTTCTCGCGGATATGGAGCGTGAGGGCACGGGTGTCCACGTCCTCAATCGCCATGATGTCGCGCTCTGCGAGGAAGTCAGGCAGGCTCTCGACGCTCTGCCAGTTGCTCGGCTCGTAGCACATGTCGTGCACGACAAGTCCCTTGAGGCTCAGGGTGCGGGACTGCATGTCCTTCTCGTTGATGCCGTAGTTGCCGATCTGGGGATAGGTGAGCGTCACAATCTGTCCCGCATAGCTGGGGTCGCTCACGATCTCCTGATAGCCCACCATCGAGGTGTTGAAGACGACCTCGCCGAAGGTCTCGCCCTGGGCGCCACACGACCTTCCCTCGAAGACGGTCCCATCCTCAAGCGCCAAGAGCGCCTTGGGATGCCTGCCGTTGTCCACCAAAAGGTTCAAGATGGCCACCTTTCCATAACGGGCAGGGCTCGTGCGCCTGCAGGATCTCCCCTGCAGGCTCTCCTTATAAAAAAGGGAGCATGTCAGCATGTGACAATGCTCCCTGAAGCTTATAAGGCCGAAGACTCCACCCAGATTCTCCTTACCGGCATCTCGTGCCGTTTTAAAGGCTTGGTAGGATTATACGGCATTGCGCCAGCGTGTGCAGACTCATTCCTATCTTTGCGGATAACCTTTGAATCTCATTTCTGTCTATATTTACTCTATTTTATGCAGATAGCCCCGGCACCCACGAAGGGATGCCGGGGCCGTATCCAATGCTTTGGCAGATGCTTGCTAGCAGATGCCCTGTGCCATCATTGCGTCAGCAACCTTGAGGAAGCCTGCGATGTTGGCGCCGAAGACCAGGTCGCCTTCATGGCCATAGGTCGCCGCGGCGTCCCAGGAAGCCTTGTAGATGGAGTCCATGATGCCATGGAGCTTCTCGTCGACCTCGTCGAAGGACCAGGAGAGGTGCTCATGGTTCTGGGACATCTCGAGACCGGAGACGGCGACGCCGCCGGCATTGGCTGCCTTGCCCGGAGCGAAGAACACGCCGCTCTGCTGGAGATAGATCGTGGCCTCGGTCGTGGTCGGCATGTTCGCGCCCTCGACGACGTAGGCGCAGCCGTTGGCGACGAGCTTCTTTGCATCCTCGATATCGAGCTCGTTCTGCGTGGCGCACGGCATCGCGATGTCGCAGGTCTCGCCCCACGGACGCTCGCCCTCGTGGTAGACGGCATTCGGACGTGCATCCACATATTCCTTGATGCGGCCACGGCGCACCTGCTTGATCTCGCAGAGCGTGTCGAAGTCGATGCCATCCGGATCATAGACATAGCCGTTGGAGTC
>OMTG01000147.1 GCA_900313905.1 uncultured Actinomycetes bacterium
TATCCCGCGGTACCGCTTATGGGCGACGAGCGGTACCGCGTGGGGTTACTACTCACCCCTGGCAGATCCTGCATGCGGGATGCAGGCTGCTCCACGCTGCTGCGGGTCCTGCCTGAAAGAGCTGGCGAAGCCCCGCAGGAAATCTGACAAGAAAGACGAGACGATTCGAATCCATACAGGGCGAGTTGTTCTGTATGGATATCGACACTGGCTCTGACCTGCTCATGCGATGTCCTGCGGCCAGGCCTTCAAGACTCGTGGCGAAGGGCTGTATTCAGGAGCCGACTGCAGGTGGCATTGGCCTTCCTTGGGTATAGTTGAAAAATCCGGCCCCTCATCTGCCGGATGTCTTACCGCATGCCTCCAGGGCTGGAGGCATGATGCAGCGAAAGGCAGCCATGCTAGAGCTATCCCATATCTCCAAATCCTATACGACCGGCAGCTTCACCCAGAAGGCGCTCGACGACGTGTCGGTCGCATTCCGCGACTGCGAATTCGTCTCCATCCTCGGCCCTTCGGGCTCGGGCAAGACCACGCTCCTCAACATGATCGGCGGCCTTGACCACTTCGATTCGGGCGACCTCCTGATCGATGGGATATCGACCCGCAAGTACAAGGACCGCGACTGGGACGCCTACCGCAACAACCGCATCGGCTTCGTCTTCCAGAGCTACAACCTGATCCCGCACCAGACGGTGCTCGCGAATGTCGAGCTCGCCCTGACGCTCTCGGGCGTGAGCGCCCAGGAGCGGAGCCGCCGGGCCCGGGAGGCCCTCGAGAAGGTGGGACTTGCAGAGCATGCAGACAAGAAGCCGTCCCAGCTCTCGGGCGGCCAGATGCAGCGCGTCGCCCTTGCCCGTGCCCTCGTGAACAACCCTGAGATCGTGCTTGCAGACGAGCCGACAGGCGCCCTCGACTCAGCGACCTCGGTCCAGGTCATGGACCTCCTGAAGGAGGTCGCCCAGGACCGTCTTGTCATCATGGTCACGCACAACCCGCAGCTGGCAGAGGAATACTCGACCCGCATCGTGAACCTGAAGGACGGCGTCGTCCTCTCCGATACGGACCCCTACGATCCGGCCGCAGATCTCGAGCATCGTGCAGCGCGTCCACCCCGGAAGACCTCGATGTCATTCTGGACGGCGCTCCAGCTCTCGTTCGGGAACCTGATGACGAAGAAGGGCAGGACCTTCCTCACGGCCTTCGCAGGGTCGATCGGCATCATCGGCATCGCAGCCATCCTGGCGCTCGCCAATGGCGCGAATGGCTACATCAGGGACACCGAGGAGGAGATGCTCACGGTCTACCCGCTCACGATCCAGGGCACCTCCTTCGATATCGCGAGCATCCTCTCGCAGGTGAGCGGCTCTGGCGGCGATGGGGGACAGGGCTCCTCAGGGGATGCTGCATCTTCCTCCGATGCTTCGTCCGGCAAGGTCAGCGAGGCGCAGACCATTACGAACATGTTCAAGAGCGTCGGGAAGAACGACCTCAAATCGCTCAAGGCCTATCTGGATGGGAATGGCGGCGACATCGACTCGTATTCCCGTGCCATCCAGTACTCCTACGACGTGACTCCCCATCTCTATCTCGAGAAGGATGACGGAAGCGTCGTGCAGGTGAACCCGGAGTCCTCCTTCACCCAGCTCGGCATGGGCGTCTCCTCCTCGGTGTCCTCCTCGATCACCTCGCAGAGCAGCGCCTTCCACGAGCTTCTGGATGACCAGGACCTGATCCGCGACCAGTACGACCTCGTGGCAGGGTCGTGGCCTGAGAAGGAGGACGAGCTTCTCGTGGTGCTCCGTCCTGACGGCACGATTCCCGATCTCGATGCCTTCGAGCTGGGCCTGCGCGACCATAGCCAGCTCGACTACATGGTCTCGACCCTCACGCAGTCCGAGACGTCCGAAAGCGAGGAGGCGGCGATCGACGAGGATGCAGGGACGAGCTACTCGACGGACGAGATCCTCTCCAGCCGCCTCAGGCTCGTCTATCCCTCGGACATCTACTCCTATGACAGCCAGTACAACGTCTGGACCGATCGCTCAGACGATACGGACTTCATGAAGTCGCTCGTCAGCCAGGGCAAGGAGCTCAAGGTCGTGGGCATCATCCAGGCGAAGGATTCCTCCTCCTCGCTCGATCCGGGCATCTACTATACGAGCGCCCTCACGCGCGATGTGATGGACCATGCCGCCGGAAGCGAGATCGTGAAGCAGCAGCTCGCCGATCCTGCGACTGATGTCTTCACGGGCAAGTCCTTCATCGAGGAGGCTGCCGGCACGAGCGACGAGGACATCGACCTCTCGAACCTCTTCAATGTGGACGCCGATGCGCTCAAGGCATCCTTCAGTTTCGATACCTCGAAGCTCGATCTCGACCTCTCGTCGCTCGACCTCTCGGGCATGCAGATGCCTGAGGTGGATGTCCCTGCCCTCGACCTTTCCGGCGTCGACTTCACCGATATCGACCTCTCCGGCGTCGATGCGTCGAAGCTCGATACGCAGGAGCTTGCAGCCCTCATCCCGGACTTCTCCGATGTGGACATCGTCTCCATCATCTCGAAGCTCGACATAAAGGTCGACCAGACGAAGGCCCAGGCCCTCATGGCCGAGCTCACGCAGCAGTACCAGGCCTACATGAAGGAGCATCCGGATGCGAAGGTGCAGGACTACTTCCTCACGGATGCATGCCGCACCACCATCGAGCAGGGCGTGCAGCAGATGGTCAACTTCGACGAGATCCAGTCCCAGCTCGAGCAGGAGCTCGATCCCATCGTGGACAAGAAGGTGCAGGACTCCATCGCGAAGGCGCTCAAGTCCCAGATCGTGCAGCAGCTGGCCTCCCAGATCGAATCCCAGATCGAGGCGAAGATAACCTCTGCCCTCACGTCCTATATCCAGACCGCGATGGCACAGACGATGGGGCAGGTGTCGACCGCACTCGAGACCCAGCTCTCCTCAGCCCTGCAGCAGAGCATGGACAAGCTTGCAGGCAGCATGGCAAGCGCGCTTTCCGTCGACACCGACAAGATCAGGAGCGCCTTCTCGCTCAATATCGACGAGACGCAGCTCCGCGAGCTCATGGCGAGCATGATGACAAACGGGAGCGCAAGCTACGACGGGAACCTCGAGAAGCTGGGCTATGCCGACCCTGACACCCCTTCCGAGATCGACATCTACCCGGGAGACTTCGATGACAAGGAGCAGGTCATCCGCATCCTCGACGAGTACAACGACGCACAGACGGATACGGCGAAGAAGATCACCTACACCGATGTGGTCGGCACCCTCATGCAGTCGGTCACCCGCATCGTGGACATGATCACCCGCATCCTCATCGCCTTCGTCTCGATCTCGCTCGTCGTCTCCTCGATCATGATCGCCGTGATCACCTACATCTCGGTCCTCGAGCGCAAGAAGGAGATCGGCATCCTGCGCTCCATCGGCGCCTCGAAGCACAACGTGAGTTCGGTCTTCAACGCCGAGACGGTGATCGAGGGCCTCGTCTCTGGCGTCATGGGCGTCGCGATCACGCTGCTCGCCTCGATCCCCGTGAACATCTATGTCTACAACCACTATGCCGTCTCGAACATCATGCAGCTCACGCCCCAATATGCGCTCATCCTCATCGGCATCTCGGTCGCGCTCACCTTCCTGGCAGGGCTCATTCCGGCTTCGAAGGCATCGAGGGCAGATCCGGTCGAGGCGCTCAGGAGCGAATAGCCAGAGCTCCGTCCGCGCATCTCGGGCCTGGTGCCTGCCTCAGGCAGGTGCCAGGCCTTTTTGATGGATGGAAAGCTGGCCCTTCTGCCTGTGGCGCTGCCGGGCGCATGGATATCCTGTCAAGAGAGGGGCTATCTGTCTTGTCAGATGACATGACAGATGCCATACTCGACGCTCGGCCGATGGCAAGCGAGAGGGGAGCCCATGGCAGACAAGGAGACAGGAGACATCGCAGAGCGGATCTGCGAGCTCAAGAAGGAGCAGGATGCCGTCATCCTGGCCCATTACTACGTGCAGGATTCAGCGCAGGATGTCGCAGACTACATCGGCGACTCCTTCTATCTGAGCCGCCTTGCGGCAGGGCTTGAATGCAGGACGCTGGTCTTTGCAGGCGTGCGTTTCATGGCGGAGAGCGCGAAGCTGCTCTCGCCGGAGAAGACTGTCCTCATGCCGGAGCCCAGGGCTGACTGTCCGATGGCGCACATGGTCAGGAAGGAGACAGTCGACAAGGCACGCGAGACCTATGGGGACGATCTGGCAGTCGCCTGCTACGTGAACTCCACGACCGAGATGAAGGCCTGGTCCGATGTCTGCGTGACCTCCTCGAACGCCGTGAAGATCGTCTCGCGCCTCCCACAGCACCATGTCCTCTTCATCCCCGACATGAACCTCGGCCGCTACGTGGCAGAGCAGGTGCCTGACAAGCACATCATCCTGAATGACGGGTTCTGCCCGACCCATGAGGCGATCGAGCTTTCGGAGATCGAGGACCTCATGGTCCGCTATCCCGAGGCTGTCGTCTGCGCGCATCCCGAATGCACGCCCTGGGTGCTCGAGAAGGCGGGATATGTCGGCTCCACCTCCGGCATCATCAGGCGTGTCGAGGAAGGCACGGAGACCGATTACATCATCGCCACCGTCTACGGCGTCTCGCACCGCATCAATGAGGGCATCGCTGGCTCTGGCAAGAGGATCCATTTCCCCAAGACGACGCCCATCTGCCCGAACATGCATATGGTGACGGGCGAGAAGATCCTCTCCTGCCTGGAGAACCATACAGGTGAGATCGATGTGGATGAGGCATGCACGGCTGGCGCCCGCCGGGCGCTCCAGCGCATGCTCGAGCTTGCGAAAGACTAGGCATGGATACAGAAGACAGCAGAGACAGAGAGAAACGTGTGGCCGAGCCGGAGGATGTGAGCTGCGATGTGGCGATTGCCGGCTGTGGCGTGGCAGGGCTCTATGCAGCCCTGACGCTGCCCCGCGAGGCGAAGATCCTGATGCTCTCGAAGGGGGCTGTCGACGAGTGCGACTCGATGCTCGCGCAGGGCGGCATCTGCGTGCAGCACGACGACAATGACTTCGACGCCTTCTTCGAGGACACGCTCCGGGCAGGCCACTACGAGAACAGGCGCGAGTCGGTCCGCATCATGATCGAGGAGTCGCGCCCCGTGATCCGCGACCTGATACGGCTCGGTGTCGAGTTCGATCGGACCCCCGATGGGGAGCTTGCCTTCACGCGCGAAGGCGCCCATTCACGTCCCCGCATCCTCTTCCACGAGGATGTGACCGGCAAGGAGATCACGACGAAGCTCCTGGCCCAGGTGAGGAAGCTCCCGAATGTCCAGATCTTCGAGCATACGTGCATGGTCGACCTGATCGAGAGCAAAGATGCAACGGGTGCCTCCTTCTGCTCAGGGCTCGTCGCCCTCAGAGAAGATGGGAGCTCGGTCCGCATCCATGCCCACCATACCCTGCTCGCGACAGGCGGCATCGGTGGCCTCTTCGAGCACAGCACGAACTTCCCGCTGCTCACGGGCGACGGCGTCCGCATCGCGAAGGAGCATGGGATCGAGCTCGAGCATACGGATTACATCCAGATCCATCCGACGAGCCTCTATACCGGCAAGCCGGGCAGGAGCTTCCTGATCTCCGAGTCCTGCCGTGGCGAAGGGGCGGTGCTCCTCAATGCGAAGGGCGAGCGGTTCACCGATGAGCTCCAGCCCCGCGATGTGGTCTCGGCTGCCATCTTCGACCAGATGAAGAAGGAGGGCTCGAGCCATGTCTGGCTCAGCTTCGCAGCCATCCCGACCAATGTGATCCTCCACCACTTCAAGCACATCTACGAGCACTGCCTCGAGGAAGGCTACGATATCACCAAGGAGCCGATCCCCGTCGTCCCTGCCCAGCATTACTTCATGGGCGGCATCCATGTGGATGAGGATTCCGAGACCACGATGCCACATCTGTACGCAGCGGGCGAGACGAGCTGCAACGGCGTGCACGGGAAGAACCGCCTTGCCTCGAACAGCCTGCTGGAAAGCCTGGTCTTTGCGGCCCGTGCCGCACGCAAGATGGCCCGGGACCAGAAGGCATTCGGTGCCTGGTCTGGCGCCGCGCAGCAAAGGAAAGCTCCTGAGAGGAAACGAATGGAATACGAAGATCTCGAGCCCCTGTCCTCTGATGAGATGCCGGAGATGCCGCCGCTCAGGCCGCGTCCGCTCACCCAGAGCTACCAGAAGGGACATACGATGGACTCCTCCTTCCTGGGCACCATGATCGACAACCATATCCGGGAAGCCTTGGCGGAGGACATGCCCTACGGCGATGTCTCGACCGAGTCCGTGATGCCCCGGGCACGCCGTGCCCGCGTGCAGCTCATCTGCAAGCAGGATGGCATCCTTGCCGGCATCGACATCTATTTCCGTGTCTTCAAGCTCCTGGACCCCTCAGCCGTCATGCTCTCCCGGGCAGGGGATGGGGACGAGGTCGTCCCGGGCCAGGTCATCGCCGAGGTCGAGGCCGATGTGCGGGCGCTCCTCTCAGGCGAGCGGACGGCGCTCAACTATCTCCAGCGCATGAGCGGCATCGCCACCTACACGCATGAGATGGTGCAGGCCCTGCAGCAGGCAGGTGCCAAGGCGACGCTCGTCGATACGAGGAAGACGACGCCAGGCCTTCGCTACTTCGAGAAGATGGCCGTGCGCATCGGCGGCGGCACGAACCACCGCTTCGGGCTCTCCGATGCGGTGATGCTGAAGGACAACCACATCGCGGCGGCAGGCGGCATCAAGCAGGCGGTCGCTGCGGCACGCAGGCGCATGCCCTTCATCTACCGCATCGAGGTCGAGGTGGAGAACCTCAAGATGGTCCAGGAGGCTCTCGACGCCCATGCTGATGTCATCATGCTCGACAACATGTCGCACGACGAGATGAAGCAGGCGATCGCCCTCATCGACCACCGTGCGCTCACCGAGTGCTCGGGCAACATCACGCTCGAGAATGCGCCCCAGATGGCCGACCTCGGGATCGACTACATCTCGAGCGGCGCACTGACGCATTCTGCGGGCATCCTCGACCTCAGCAACAAGAACCTCACGATGCTGGAGTAGCCCATGGACGCAGAGGAGCGCAGGAAAGAGATCCTGAGGAGGCTGGAAGCAAGCCCAGCGCCTCTTTCCGGTGCGGAGCTCGCCCGCAGCTGTGCGGTCAGCCGGCAGGTCGTCGTCCAGGACATCGCGCTCCTGCGACGCGAAGGCCATCCGATCGTCGGCACGCATACCGGCTATGTGCTCAGGCGCCCTGAAGGAGCCCGCCGCCTCATCAAGTGCCACCATACCGCCGACGAGCTCGAGGATGAGATGGATACGGTCGTCGACCTCGGCGCCACGATGGAGGATGTCTTCGTGAACCACAGGACCTATGGGGTGATACGGGCCCATCTCGGCTGCGGCAGCAGGCGCGAGGTCGCTTCCTTCGTAGATGGCATAAGGAGCGGCCACTCGACGCCGCTCATGCTCGTGACCTCAGGCTACCATTTCCACCATATCTCGGCTCCCTCAGAGGAGATCCTGGACGAGGTGGAGCGTGCGCTTGCCGATAAGGGCTATCTCGTGCCGCTCGACAGCTATGAGCGCGAGACCCTCAGCTGAGGGCACACAGGATAGAGAAAAGCATGCAGGCCGTCCCAGCTGGGGCGGCCTGCCTTGTCTGGCTGCCAAGAAGAAGGCAGGCAGGAGCCCAGCGCCCCTGCCTGCCTTCAGCATCCATCAGGCCTTCTTCCTCATGCCTCGCTGGCATGCGCCTCCTCAGGCACACGGAGCATGAAGAGGAAGCCGACGACGAAGAGGATCGCGATCGAGAGGACGCCGAAGTTCGCCTGGCCTGTCACCTGGGTCATGACAGCGACGATGAGGGTGCCCATGACGGCAGCATACTTGCCGAAGATGTCGAAGAAGCCGAAGTACTCGTTCGAGTTCTCCTTCGGGACGAGCTTCGCGAACTGGGAGCGGGAGAGTGCCTGGATGCCGCCTTGGAAGAGGCCGACTGCGATTGCGAGGATCCAGAAATCGACGGCGGTCCTGAGATGGAAGGCGGCGTAGAACGTGATCGCCGTGTAGCCCAGGATGCCGACGAGGATCATCTTCTTCGTGCCGTACTTCGTGCCGAGGCGCCCGTAGATGATGGCGGAGGGGAAGGCGACGAACTGGGTCACGAGCAGGGCCAGCACGAGCTGGGTCGAGTCGATGCCGAGCTGCGAGCCATAGCTCGTGGCAAGCTTGATGATCGTATGCACGCCGTCGATATAGAAGAAGTAGGCGAGGATGTAGTTCCTCATCGGCACATTGTGGGCGATGCGGCCGATCGTGGCGCCGAGCCCATGGACGGCACGGCTGATGGCATGATCCTGGAGCGGCTTGTAGTGGGTCTGCTCGACATTCTTCAGCATAGGGATCGTGAAGATGAGCCACCAGGCGGCCGTGATCGCGAAGGAGAGCTGCATGCCGGTGCGGGTGGAGATGCCGAAGGGCTTCATAAGGACGATTGCGAGGCAGATGATGAAGGGGACGCAGGAGCCGATGTAGCCCCAGGCATAGCCCTGCGAGGACACATCGTCCATGCGGTCATCGGTCGTGGCATCCACGAGCAGCGAGTCATAGAACACGATCGAGGTGTTGAGCATGATGGAGGAGATGACATAGACGATCAGGAAGGGGAGCCAGTGGGTCGGGATGCCGAGGGCGCAGGTGGCGACGACGCCCGTGCCGACCGTGCCGATGATGAACTTCTTCTTCATGCCCTGCATGTCTGCGATCGATCCCAGGATGGGCATCAGAAGGGCTATGACAAGGGATGCGACGGTCTCGCCGTAGCTCCAGGCGACCAGCGCATTGCCTTCTGCAAGCGAGGTGAACCAGACGGGTATGAGGGCGGTCGAGAGCAGGACCAGCGCCGAATTTCCCACATCGTAGAGTATCCAGCTTCGCTCGGCCTTCGTGAATTTCTGTGCCATGCCTCAGGACCGCCTTTCGCTACAGGCTCTTATGGTTGTGTTTAGGCGAATTGGTCTAAACTTGGGGCAAGCTTCCTGCATATCGCCGATGCAGGCCCATAGCCTGCCGGCGCAAGGAAGCTGCTTTCACAATACGTTACAGTCTGACCGAGCAACAGGCGCGAACAGGTAAGCGGCGTGTCTGGGTTCGGTAAGGACGAGGCAAGGAGCAGACATGCCCGCAATCATGACGCACGACTTCTTTGGCAAGGATGTATATGACCAGTGCTTCAGCATCATCGGGATGACTGCCGATGAGCGAGATGCCTTCCTTCTGGGCAACCAGGGGCCCGATCCCTTCTTCTACGTCCGCATCGATCCCAGCCTCAGGGATTTCGGCAATGTGGGGGACATGATGCACCACGATCGTCCGACCTCCCTCATATGCGGCATGAGGCTCGCCTACGAGGCGCTCGATGGGAGTGATCGGGCGACCGGGCGTGCCTATGCAGCAGGCTTCCTCTGCCACTATCTCCTGGACGTCACCATGCATCCTCTGGTCTATGCCGAGCAGTATGCCTATTGCGATGCGGGCGTCGATGGGCTCAGCCGCGAGGATGGGTCGTATGTCCACGCAGAGATCGAGCGCGACTTCGACGAGATGGTGCTCTACACGAAGCTCCATCGCACGGTCGCGACCTATCGTCCCTACCGCGAGATCCTGAGGCTCGACGAGGATGGCCTCGATGCGATCAGCCGCATGCATTCGCTCGTGCTCCAGAGCGTCTATGGGATCTATGTGCCAGTGAACCTCTACAGCCGCTCGGTGCATGACTTCAGGGTGGTGCAGCATCTCTTCTATTCAGGCTCTGGCCAGAAGAGCTCGGTCCTCGGGGTGGCAGAGCGTGCCGTCACGCGCAGCCGCTATTCGCTCGAGAAGGCCATGAGCCATCGCGTGCGCGAGGAGGAGACGAGCGACTTCGACAACAGGGATCATATGGCATGGAAGAACCCCTTCACGGACGAGGAGTCCCATGCCTCCTTCTGGGATCTCTACGACGAGGCGGAGGAGCAGGCCGTAGCGGCGCTTTCGACCTATCTGGATGATGGCTTCTCGCTCGAGGATGCAGCCGAGCTCACGAGCGGCCTCAATTTCTCTGGCCAGCCAGCCGAAAGTTAAGCTATTAAATTTATCTATGTGCTTGGACACCTTGCCGCCCAAGGGTGCGAAAAATCCGCGAGCGGCAGGTCGTGCAGGATCTGATAGGCCATCTGCCTGTGGAAATGCATCTGACAGCAAGAAAGGGCTACCAGATGGAGATTTCCGGGTTGCAGGTTTGGCGAGTAGGGTATCATAGACCTCGCGTCTTGTTGGACGCAGGTATCGCGCGAAAGCGCATTGTGTTCTGCCCTGTCAGGGCAAATGAAAGAAAGGCACGTCATGGCTCAAGGTACTGTTAAGTGGTTCAACCCCGACAAGGGCTACGGCTTCATCTCCCGTGAGGACGGCGACGATCTGTTCGTCCACTACTCCGAGATCCAGATGGACGGCTTCAAGACCCTCGACGAGGGCGAGCCTGTCGAGTTCGACATCACGACCGGTCAGAACGGCAAGCTTCAGGCTTCCAACGTCCGCAAGCTCCGCTAGAGCTGGTCTGGCAGGAGTCTCCTGCCCGAACATAGGATGAAGAAGGGCTCCCCGCTGGGGAGCCCTTTTCTGTTGGCTTGAGCCGCTATGCGGAGGCGAGCGGGATGGCCTCCCAATCCGAGAGGTAGAGGTCGGCGATCCTCCTCACATCGCCGAGGTTCTGCAGGGCATCCCCCGAGCGGACAGCGCAGGTCGTGCAGCCTGCCTCCTTGGCGGAGAGCAGGGCGCGTGCAAGGTCCTCGAAGACGATGCAGTCCTTGGGCGATGCGCCGAGCCTTCTGGCTGCCTCCTCGTAGATGTCCGGGAAGGCCTTGGAGCGGGCGACGTCCGATCCATAGACGCGGACACTGAACCAGGCGCGGATATCGATGCGGTGCATGGATTCGAGGAGCTCAGGCGTGTTCGTCGTCGCAAGCGCATAGGGGATATGGGCACGCCGCAGGTCCTCGAGGTAGGCGGTGACGCCCGGCCTGAGCGTCGCCTTCGTGATGTAGAGCGCACGGCTCATGCGCATCCATTCATCCACGATATCCGCAGGATCCTCCTTCAGATGGTAGTGCTCGACCGTATAGCGTGCCCCCTCCGCAAAGCCCATGGCGGAAAGGCGGCGGGGGAATTCGACGGAATAGGGGATGCCGCGCTTCGCGAGGAAGGCGACATCGACCTCGCGCCAGAGCTCGGCCGTGTCGGATATCGTGCCATCGAAATCGAAGATGGCCGCCTTGAAGCGGGGAGGCCAGAGCAGCTCAGGGGCATCGGGCGCAAGCGGCGCCCGGCTGTGATCGCCAGTGTCCAAAGGGTTCCTTTCATGAGGGTGGGACTTTCTGTGCCAAGTATCGTACACTGTGGGAGGTCTGGGAAGGCGATGTGGCTTCCCTGTGGAAAGGAGTCCATGCAATATGGCCGATGAGGAATTGCGTGCCGAGGTCCGCTCCTATGTGGATGCGGTCTGGGATGATGTGGTGAAGGATATCGACTACCTCGTGCAGGTGGAGTCCGTGGAGGACCTTCCGCATGCATCAGAGGGGATGCCCTATGGCCCTGCGCCCTATGAGGCGCTCTCGCGGGGCCTTGAGGTCGCGAAGCGTCTGGGACTCGATGCCCACGATTACGGCGGCCATATCGGCTATGCGGACCTGCCAGGTGCATCCGAGAAGCAGATCGCCACGATTGCCCATACCGATATCGTGCCGCTCGGCACAGGCTGGCACTTCGAGCCGCTCAAGGTCACCCGCAAGGATGGCTATCTGATCGGCCGCGGCGTCCTCGACGACAAGGGCCCCTTCATCCTCTCGCTCTATGCAGCGCACTTCTTCGTCGAGCAGGCGAAGCGTACAGGAAAGAAGCTGCCCTATACGCTGCGCTGCCTCGTCGGCTGCAACGAGGAGACGACGATGGCAGACGTGGAGTGGTATCTGGCCCACTATCCGGAGCCGGACTTCCTGTTCTCGCCTGATGCCGATTTCCCGCTGATCTGCGGCGAGAAGGGGCTCTACGGCGGCGTCTTCACGACCGCCCCCATCGCCTCTGCCATCGTCCAGTTCGATGCGGGCACCGCCTCGAATGCGATCCCTGGTCTGGCACAGCTCACGCTGCATGCGGATGCTGCATCCCTTCCTGCAGCCGACGGGATCGAGATCGGGTCCGTGGGCGAAGGCCTTGCCCTTCTCACGGCGCACGGCAAGGGAGGACATGCCTCCATGCCGGAGGGGACCAGGAATGCCATCGGCATGCTCGTCTCCTATCTGCTCGAGAACGGGCTTGTGGCAGGCGAGGAGAAGCGCTTCTTCGAGCTCGAGCAGAAGATCTTCTGCGCAAGCGACGGGTCAGGCCTGGGCATCGCCTGCACGGATGAGAAGTTCGGCGCGCTCACCTGCTGCGGCGGCGTGATCCATCTCGTGGATGGCCGCTTCGAGCAGACGCTCGATGCCCGCTATCCGACCTCGGTCACGGGCGCCGAGCTCGATGCGAAGCTCACGG
The DNA here is from genome assembly GCA_900313905.1 of uncultured Actinomycetes bacterium. Taxonomy (GTDB): domain Bacteria; phylum Actinomycetota; class Coriobacteriia; order Coriobacteriales; family Atopobiaceae; genus Olsenella_L. The sequence goes on from OMTG01000147.1 coordinate 12,626, forward strand.
CGCTTGCTGCCGAATACGGGGTCCGCTATACGCCCGAGCGTGCGGTCGAGCCCTTCTACATCTCGCCGGACTCGCCTGAGATCCAGACGCTCGTCAGTGCCTACAACGAGATCACCGGACACGACGACAAGCCGTTCACGATTGGCGGCGGCACCTATGCCCGCCACTTCAGGAACGCCTGCGCCTTCGGCCCGCATGATTCGCGCATCGCAGATCCTGACTGGGTTGGCATCGAGCATGGGCCCGATGAGGGCATCCGCGAGGACCAGCTGAAGCTCGCGCTCGAGGTCTACATCGTCTCTATCGCGCACCTGATGGAGCTCAGCCTCTAGGAGAGGCTGCTGGAATCGAGTAGGAGGCGCGTCGGGTGTTGACGCGCCGTCCTCTCACACCACCGTAC
>OMTG01000083.1 GCA_900313905.1 uncultured Actinomycetes bacterium
CTCACAAGCTCATCACTCATCGTCATTGCCTCCAAACAACAACGCCTCGACCTCTCGGCGTCTCTCTTCGCTGATTGCGGGTGCCGTCTCGATTCGTTGCGTGGGCATGCCGTCAACCGTGTTGCGAATCTCAACGAACGCGCGAACGTTGCCGCCCTTGGCCTCGTTCACCATGCTCGCCGCGATTGCCTCCACGTTGCTTAGCTCCACGCCCTCGACCTCGCAGGGCATCGACAAAGCCTCTTCGAGTGCCTGACGTATGGCCTTGCGCTCACGCCTTACCTCGCCGCTGCGAACACCGCCGCGACGGCCATACTCTCGGGCTTCGCTCGGGCTTAGGGTTCTTAGGTTCTCATCATTCATGGCCCCTCTTTCTCTTCGGATCTCGTCGCTTTTCATCGCCTATGTCGTGCCCTCGGCCCTGCGTCGATAGCCCGCCTCGTATCCAAGGAGCATCGACGCCCAACGCGGCAGCAACCTCTTCTCTCCGTCTTGGCGGTAGATAACGCCTTGGTTCATGTCCTTGCCGTCTGCGTCCCGCCAACCGTTCTCAAGCCACTTGAGGCACCACGATTCGAGCGTTTCGCCGTCACAGAGGATGTAATCGAGTTCGTTCCACTCTGCGAACCTCTCGACCACGGCTAGGGTCTGTTGAAAGGTGCTTTCGTCAACGACCACGATATTCATTCCTTTCCGAATCCAATCAAGTCCAATCCAACTCCCCTCCTATCCCTTCCTATCGCTTTAAACAGGGGTTAAAAGGGGTGTTTTCATTGTTGGCTACTCGGGTTCGCCCTGCGATTTCCTCGGGCGTCCGCCCTTCTTGCCGTTCTCGTAGTTATCGATGGACTTTTGCAGGTTCGGCAACACAAGCGACCACGCAAGGCGCAACGTCACATCGTCTGAGAAGTCGGGCACCACAGCGGCAAAGGAGTATTCCGTGATTGCGTCGTAGAACCTGAGACGTTGGGCGTCTGATAGCATCGTCGCGGCTTCGTAGTAGCTGTAGAAGAACGCTATCGACCTAACCATGAATCGCCTTCCTAGCCTGGTACACGGCATCGAACTTGCTCTTGCGCAGCTCCATGAACGGCACGGCCTCGGGCACCCGCTCCAAGGTCAACCGCGCAAGGATGGGAATGTCGGTGTTGTTGACCTCGATATCACGGCCCCGCGAGTCGCTCGGCTTGTACCAACGCAGCCATTCGGCCCGCTCGTAGGTTGAGAACCGCCGCCCCGCCGCCGCACAAGCCCGCGCATGGTCTGTGAAGTAGGCTTCAATCCGTGAATCGCCAAAGTATCGGCGCTCCACCTCGGCATACCGCCTTGCCAATTCCTCGAAGCTGGTAGAATCGTCTTGGGCCTCAATGGCCTCTGTGCGCCCGTCTCCCACCGCCGCCAAGCCTCGGGAACGGGCCTCTTTCTTAGCAACCATGCTTATCCCTCTCGACCTGCTACATACTCGGCAAGCTGAGCATCAGTGACACGGATTGCCCTACCGATTCGAAGGCAACGCAGGTTGCCGTTCTGAATCTCGCGATAGACCGTGCGCGTGCAGGTGCCCAACCTCTCTGCAATCTCTTTGACGCTGTGCCCTCGTAGGCTTTCGGTACGTGTCGATTCGCTCATGTGAACCCCTTTCGTTCGTGGACTGTTGCGAACCTCTGTGCACTAGTTTAGAATGTAAGGTACAGTGTTTCAAACTTAATGGTTTGACATACGAATCAGGAGGTTTACAGGCAATATGAGTGAAGAACTTAATCAGATTACAGGGCAAAGACTTAAGTTGCTCTACAGGGAGACGGGAATCTCTCAACGCGATTTGGCCGAAATGATTGGGCGCAAGGAAACGGCCCTCTCTCCAATCGCCAACGGCAAGGCTCCACTTACCGCACGAACCGCCAAGCTAATCCATGACGTTCTACCTGATTACAGCGTCGAATACCTCACGGGCGAAAGCCCCTACCGCAACGACCGCGAACGCGAGATTGAAGAGCAGGCGCAAAAGAAGCACCACGGCGATATGCTCGACCTCGGCATTGGTGCCCTTGCCGATGCTTGCGGCTACATCTTCACCGCACGGGCAACGCTGGTGCCACAGGGCGAACCGTTGGAGAGCGGTTTTCAAAAGCTTGTTCCCGATACCGAAATGATTGTCTCGCGTGACGGCAATACGACCGTCATATCACGCGAGGATATGAGGCGGATTCAGCAAGAGGTGTGCGATTTCCTCGACTTCAAGATTCAGCAAGCGTTTAAGGCCAACGGTGAAAGGGGTTAGCAATGGCATGGATAGTGAAGAACAACGGCACAGCCACTTTCAGAGGCAAGAACAGTTGCCGCGTGTCGTTCCAAGTGGAGAACGACGCAACGGGTGAGGTCAAACGCGAAATGAAAACGTTCCACGTCTCAGGCCAAACCCAAAAGGAGAAGAAGCGTTGCATCGCTGAGTTCCGCGCCGAACTCGAAAGCGGCCTGAACCGTGAGGCGCGTTTCCTCACGTTCTCAAAGTATGCCGACGAATGGTTGCAGGAACGTGAGAGCGGCATCAGGCTTACAAGCGCGGGCAAGCGCGTTGCTCCCCGCACAATCGCCCGCGACCGCGACCGCATCCGCAACATCAACATCACTCTTGGGAACATGCGCCTTGTGGCAATCACGAAAGCAGACGTGAAGAAGTTCCAAGCTGCACTCATGACCACAGACGAAAGCGGCAAGGCTCCCACGATTTCAGGCAAGCCCATGAGTGGTGCGACCGCCCATGGTGTCTGCGTCACGTTGAAGCAGATTCTTCAAGACGCGGTAGACGATGACATTATCGCCAAGAACCCGTGCAACGGCCTCGCCTCCCCACAGGTAGACACAAAGGAGAAGAAGCCTCTTAGCAAAGAGCGTGTCGCAGAGTTCCGCGCATTGCTCGACGCCTCGACGCCCCGCCCGTCGCTTGTGGGCTTTCGCCTCTGCCTCTTTGCTGGCTTGCGTCGTGGTGAGGCTTGCGACCTCACATGGAACGATTTCGACGCTGAGAAGGGCACCATTACAGTTAACAAGAGCCTTTGCACCGAAACGCTCCAATCCAAGCCCACAAAGACTGAGAACGAGAGAACCATTCCGCTTGACCCTGCAACCGTCGCTTACCTTGTGAGGTTCCGCAAGATCCAGGAGAAGAAGCTCATTGGACTCGGCAAGCCCGTTGGAGAGCATCGAATCGTAGCCAAGGCACAATGTGAGTTCATGCACCCCGAAAACCTCACTCGCAGCCTCGCGCGGTTCGGCAAGGCAAACGGGTTCGAGGGCATCACGCCCCACATCCTGCGACACACCTACTGCACCTTGCTCTGTGAGACGGGCCAAAGCGTCAAGACGGCCCAATACCTCATGGGCCACAGCGACCCGCTTACCACTCTGCGAATCTATGACCACTACCAAGAAGAGAACGGATTGAAGGCGGCATCTGCAATCGGTAGCCTCATGGATAGCTTGCCCACAACCAACGTCGTGCAGTTCGATTCGCCGCGCGGGCGTTGGGGTTTGAGTGCCGTTGCCGTCTAGGTTTTGCGCCAAATTTACGCCAACTCGGCATTTTGGCATGAAAAAAGCGGCCTTGCCGCTGCAAAACCGCTGGTAAACAATGGTGCGGGCGAAAGGACTTGAACCTTCATGAGGGAACCCTCATACGGACCTGAACCGTACGCGTCTGCCAATTCCGCCACGCCCGCGTGCTGTGATATTGTACAACTGTCCTTTCAAATATTGCAACAGCCAATTTCATCAGTTTTTTGTGAAGTTGGCACGCTTGACCGAATCCCCATACCCACTCCTTGACTGGCCGCTATATTCAACCGACACACGGGATAAACGCACCGCAAACGAAGAGGTTTCACCGTGAGCGCAACTGACGAGAACAACACGGCCCCCGATGCAGGGAGTCCGCGCACAGGCCAGGCTTCCACAGAGCCGCCGCTCCTTCTGGGGCGGTACCGGATCGTGGAGCAATGCGGCACCGGCGGCTTCGGGCGCGTCCTGGTCTGCTGGGACACCCGCCTCCAGCGCCGGGTGGCGATCAAGGTCATCCCCCTGCGCATGGGCATGCCAGAGGGCTCAGCAGCATCGACCATGCAGGAGGCGCTCGCCGAGGCCCGTACCTCAAGCCTGCTTGCCCATCCCAACATCGTGACCGTCTATGACTTCGAGAGCGATGGGCATTACGCCTATCTTGTCATGGAATATGTCGACGGGCTCAATCTGTCGCAGCTCCTGAAGAGGGTGGAAGGCGGAAGGCTGACCTACGAGGAATGCGCGCATCTGCTCTCCTCGGTGGGCGCCGCGCTGGAGTTCGCCCATGAGAACGGCGTGCTGCACCTCGATATCAAGCCTTCGAACATCATGATTGATCGCTCTGGCATCGTGAAGCTCGCCGATTTCGGAATGTCGACGCTCGCATCGGCGGCGGGCTATGGCGGTGCCCGTGGTGGCACGGTGGGCTTCATGCCTCCCGAGCAGATCCAGGGGATGCTCGTGGACGAGAGGACCGACATCTTCTCCCTGGCGGTCGTGCTCTGGATGTCGCTCTGCGGGTCCAATCCCTTCCGGGCAGATGCACCCGAGGAATCGCTCAAGAAGATCATGCAGGGTCCGCACCTCTCCCTCTCCCAGAACCATCTCGAGCTCGACCAGGACATCGAGCTTGTCCTCGAGCGCTGCCTCGAGCCGGACCCCCAGAACCGCATGAGCTCGGTGGATCTCCTGGTCAAGAAGCTCATCCCGCTTCTGGGAGACCCTCGCGAAGGACAGGCCTCGCTCAAGAATCTGGTCCTGCAGGCAGACGATGCCGTCTCCGATGAGACCACATGGACCGAGCAGTATCTGGAGAAGACGCCTATTGCAGAGCGCTTCCCCTGGCTTCCAGGAGCTGCGACCCGCACGGTGTCGGCCCTGCTCACGGCGGCAGCGATATGGCGCCTTGCGCCGCCCGGGCTTTCCGGGAGCGCCTACATCGCCGCCCTCAGCGCATCAGGGGCGGCTGCAGCAGCCATCTGGCCACCGCTCGGGAGCCTCTGCGTCCTTCTGCTCTTCCTCTATGACCTGCTGCTTCAGGGGCTGACCCAGCTGAGCCTCGTCCTTGTCGCAGCAGCAGCCCTTGCCGGAGGCATCTGGTGGATGGCCATCGGAAGGAAGCAGAGGCTGGCGGGAGCCGCTCTCCTGCTTGCTCCTGCACTGGGCGTGCCCCTCGCAAGCACCTCCTTCTCAGGATTTGCGCTCCCTCCCCTCTCCGCCTGCATCACTGCAGTGGCCGGAGGCCTCTTCTGCCAGGTGGCCACCCAAGCCGCATCCACGGGATTCAGCCCTCGCGCCCTCGTCGAGGGCCTTCTTGCCCTCATGTCCACGCAGGACGAATGGCTCCTGCTCGCAAGCTTCGCGCTTGCAGCATTCATCTCAAGCATGCTCGGGCATGGGAAGGGCGGATGGCGCGCCTGCCTCGGGCAGGGTCTTGGCGCAACGGTCCTCATCCTCTTCCAGGCATGGCCTGTGGGAGTGGAGAATAGCGGCATATGGACTGCTGCAGATATGCGCAATGCCGTTATTGCGATAATCTTAAGTGTTGTCATGTGCATAGCATCGGAGCTCAACGGCTCCTCATCATATGAACCAGAAGGGTAAACCAGCCATGAACTTCCTGAACATCTTCGAGGATCGCATCAGCGCAATTTTCGATGCAACCCCCCAGGGCTATACTGCCCCCTTCTCTTTCAAGAAGCTCGCCAAGCGCGCAGCGCATGAGATGGAGAACGAGACATTCCTCATCGACGGGGTGAACACCGCCCCGGCCCTCTTCACGATACTGGTTTCGAGTGCAGATGACGCTGCGATGCGGCCGCTCTATGCAGAGCTGACCGACGAGATCTCCCAGTTCATCGAGGGCCAGGCAAACAAGAAGGGCTATGTCTTCGTCGGCAAGCCCCTCGTCCGCTTCATCGTGGACCCGAACCTCAAGAGCGGCAAGTTCAACGTGTTCGCAGAGAACGTCGATTCCCGCACGCTGAACCGCCTCCGCGAAGAGGAGTCTGCCTTCATCGGCGGCATCGCACGGGTCGGCGGGGCAGCGCCCATCGCCGAGGCTCCCCAGGCATCGGTGCCTTCTGGCGCCTCGCATGCCGACCGCCGCCAGGCCGTGAAAGGCCGTCCGCGCACGATCACGCCGCTTGCCACGCCCGCACAGCCCATCTCTCCGGATGATTCGGCGATGCAGGGGCTCGATGTGATTCCTGCATCCTCTGACCTCGATCTTTCCGCCTCATCGGCGCCGGCGCCCATCATGCAGCAGCCCTATCCGCAGCCGCGCAGCGTCGCGACGCCGCTGGTGCAGGCATCCAGGCCTGCTTCCGCCCCCGCAGCGCACACGCATGCTCCTGTCGACGAGCCGAAGACGATGCTCCGTCCCCAGCCGGTATCCTCGACCCCGCTCGTGAATGCCCGCCATGTCACGCAGCAGACGCCTGTCGCAGAGCCCGAACCCGTCAAGGTCGCAACCTGCTCCCTCATCGATGGCCAGACCGGCAGGACCTATGTGGCCCATGCACCCGAGACCCCAATCGGCCGCGAGCGCAATTCGGGCGGCATCGTCCTGCGCGACCCCAACGTCTCCCGCCATCATGCCCGTCTCTCCTACGACGGGAGCACCTGGCACATCACCGATCTCAACTCGACCAATGGCACGCTCGTGAATGATGTGGATGTGACGACCGCCCCGCTCCACACGGGCGATGTCATCACCATCGGCCTGATGAACCTGACGTTCAGGGAGGACTAGATGATCGACCTTGTTCTGTTCTTCGGACGCATCCTCCTCGTCGTCCTGCTCTATCTCTTCCTCTTCGCTGCCATGCGTTCCGGCATCGGCCTGGTGAGCGACCAGCGCACCGACACAGCCATCTGGAACGTGGATGTGGAGAAGGGCGCCAAGAGCCTGCGTGGCCTCTCGGTCGATATCCTGGGACCGGTCGTCGTCGGACGCTCCCCCTCCTCGGATATCGTGATCGACGAGCCATTCGTCTCCGCGACGCATGCACGCTTCTCCCTCCAGGGGCCGGCACTCGTGCTGGAAGACCTCAACTCGACCAATGGCACGCTGGTCAACGGCAAGCTCATCGACCAGCCGGTCACCCTGCGCGACGGCGATGAGGTGCAGATCGGTGACACCATTCTCAAGGTCGGACGTCGATGAAGCTTCCTTTCAGGCGCGGCGCCCATCCGGATTCCAAGAAGCCGGGAGTCGCTTTCGAGCCAGCTCCTGCTCCTGGACATGAGACGCTCCCCATCGAGAGCCGCCTGGATGCAGACGTCGTAACGGGACATAGCGACCGCCTTTCATGGGGATCGCGCTCAGATGTCGGGCTGGTCCGCGGACACAACGAGGACTCCTTCCTCGTGCAGGAGCCGGTCTTCGCCGTATGCGACGGCGTCGGCGGCCATGCCGCAGGCGAGGTCGCCTCTGCCATAGCCGTGCGCACCATATCGCAGCTTGCCCCCTCCACCGCAGATGACGCCCAGCTCGGCGCTGCGGTGGAAGAGGCAAACGCCGCCATCATCTCCGCTGCCCAATCGGGGCAGGGACGTGAAGGCATGGGCTGCACTGCATCCGCCGTCGTGATCGATGGCAACAAGATGGCCGTGGCCCATGTCGGAGATTCGCGCGTCTATCTTCTGAGCGGAGGCGTGCTCGTGCGCGTCACGCATGACCACAGCTATGTGGAGGAGCTCGTCGATGCCGGCGAGATCACAGCCGACGAGGCCCGCGTCCACCCCTCCCGCTCCATCATCACCCGAGCCTTGGGCTCGGACCCCGATATGTATGCCGATCACTTCACCTTGGACATCCAGGCGGGCGACCGCATCATCATCTGCTCCGACGGACTCTCAAGCATGGTGCCTGACAGCAGAATCGAATCCATCGCCATCTCCTGCGCCACACCCCAGGCGGCGGCCGACACCCTGGTATCTGCCGCCCTTGAGGAAGGTGGACACGACAACGTGACCGTGGTCGTGGTCGATGTCGAGGATGACGGGACCACAGCCAAGCACAAGAAGCAGCGCAAGCACCAGATCCTCATCTGGGTCATCGCTCTTGCCATCGTCTTCGGCATCGCCGGCCTAGTCGGCTACAACATCGTGAGCTCCTCCTGGTATCTTGCGAACAACAATGGAACGGTCGGCATCTATCAGGGCATCGACGCAGAGTTCCTGAACATGCCCCTGAACCATCTCGTCGAGACCACTTCGGTCGCCGTCTCGGATCTTCCCCAGGCCACGCAGACGCAGCTTGAAGCCGGCATACGCATGGATTCCGAAGAGGCGGCCCTCGAAGCGGTCAATTCCTACCATGACCAGATCTATGCGGAGAAGTCGAGCGCAGCAGCCGTGGCGACTGATGTGAAGTCCTCCACCTCCGAAGACCTGAGCGCCTCTTCAGACGGCAGCCAGGATGGGACGCAATCAGATGCGAATGCCTCCCAGGACCAGGCAGCCTCAAGCGATTCCTCCAACAATGAAGGGCAGGGTGAGTGACATGGCATACCAGCAGAGCAGGCAGGGCGGCAACCGCCGCACGACAGAGCTGCTCCTCCTCATTGCGGCAGCGATCCCTGTCGGCCTCATCTATGCGATGTACATCGCGAACACCGGCACTGCTGTGAGCTTCTCCTCGATGGGCGTGCCGATAGGCATCTTCGCCGCCTTCGCCTTGGCCCATATCGCCGTGCGCAAGCTTGCACCTGGTGCCGATCCAGTCATATTGCCGATCGTGTTCCTGCTCTCGGGCATCGGCATCACCTTCGTGCAGCGCCTGGCGCCTGATTCGGCCGGCTCCCAGGTCATGTGGCTCTTCCTCTCGGTCATCGCGATGATCGTGGTCCTCTTCTTCGTGAAGAGCATCGATGAGCTGGCACAATACAAGTTCAGCGCCGGTATAGCCGGCGTCGTGCTGCTGCTTCTGCCGATGGTCATCGGCACCGAGCACTATGGCTCGAAGCTCTGGATCGAGTTCGGCAGCTTCTCTTTCCAGCCTGGCGAGCTCGCGAAGATCCTCATCGTCATCTTCCTGGCCTGCTACCTGGCAGAGAACCGCGAGATGCTCTCTGCGACGACGCGCAAGATCGGCCCTCTGGCCATCCCCCGTCCCCGCATGCTCGCTCCTGCCTTCATCATGCTCGGCCTCTGCCTCCTTGTTGTCATCTTCGAGCGCGACCTTGGTTCGGCTTTGCTCTTCTACGTGATCTTCGTCGTGATGCTCTATGCCGCGACAGGCAGGCTCTCCTTCGTCGTGATCGCGCTTCTGCTGCTCGCAATCGGCGGCACGTTCTGCTACCAGCTCTTCGACCACGTCCAGACCCGTGTCGCGATCTGGCTCGACCCCTGGTCTGATGCCCAGGGAACGGGCTACCAGATTGTCCAGTCGCTCTACTCGCTAGCTGACGGCGGCATGGTCGGTGCTGGCATCGGCCGTGGCCTTGCCGACTATGTGCCCATCGTCGAATCCGACTTCATCTTCTCCGCCATCGGCGAGGAGATGGGCCTGCTCGGCGCCTCTGCCATCCTGATCGCCTACATGCTCTTCGCGGTGCGCGGATTCGCTACGGCAGCCCGCGCGAAGTCCGATGTAGCCGCCTTCATGGCAGTCGGCCTCACCGCCTCCATCTCGTTCCAGGCCTTCCTGATCGTCGGCGGCGTGACGAAGCTTCTCCCCATGACAGGCGTCACCCTGCCCTTCATGAGCCAGGGCGGCTCGTCCCTGCTCTCCTCCTTCATCGCGGTCGCGCTGCTCCTGAAGTGCGGCGATGAGGCAACAGGACGCGAGCAGGAGATGACCTCGCTCACCTCCTCGCAGGCGCAGCCGGTCGTCGTCGAATCGGGCTCCCATGCAGCGGCCGTCGTGCAGGGCTCCCACGCCCGTGGGCGCTTCAAGATGCAGACGCCGGAGTCGGGCGTCCTGGGACGCGTCGCTCTGGGCAAGCGCCTCACGGCCCTCATCTCGGTCTTCACGATCCTCTTTGCCTTCCTCATTGGCAACCTCACCTACATCCAAGTGGTCCAGGCCGAAGAGATCCAGTCGATGCCGACAAACAACCACACAATCACGAAGAGCGCCTACGTGCAGCGTGGCGCCATCATGACAAGCGACGGCGTGACGCTCGCCGAGAGCCTCCAGCAGGCCGACGGCACCTATGTCCGCTCCTATCCGCAAGGCAGCCTCGCTGTCCATATGGTGGGCTACCTCTCGACGCAGTATGGCTCATCGGGCATCGAGAACACGATGAACGAGACCCTGACGGGCAAGAAGGACTACTCGACCTGGCAGTCCGCCCTCTACTCGCTGGCAGGCGTCTCCCAGCCTGGCTCCTCGGTCGTCCTCACCATCAACTCCCAGATGCAGGCCATCTGCGAGGATGCGCTCGATGGCTGGAGCGGCGCCATCGTTATCCTCGAACCCTCGACCGGCAAGGTGCTGGCCTGCGCCTCGAATCCGACCTATACGAACGACCAGATTGGCGACCTCCTGAGCTCGAGCGGCTCGGCCCTCGTCAACCGTGCAACCTTATCGCTGTATGCCCCCGGCTCGACCTTCAAGGTTCTGACGCTCGCCGCAGCCCTCGATACGAATGCCTACAGCCTCGACGATATGATCAGCTGCCAGTCCTCCATGGATATCGGTGGCGCAGCCGTGACGAACTACAACAATAATGACTATGGCACGCTGTCTCTGGCAAAGGCGCTCGCCTATTCCTCCAACGTCGCCTTCGGCCAGGTCGGTGCGAAGATCGGCGCCAATACGCTCGTCTCGTACGCAAATGCCTTCGGCTACGACACCTCTATCGGCCAGGACTTCTACACTGCGACCTCTCTGATGCCCAACCCAAGCGAAATGACCGAGTGGGAGACCGCCTGGTCTGCCTGCGGACAGCCGGTCGGCGAGCATGAGAGCCCTGCCGGCCCCCAGACCACTGTCATGGAGAACGCTATCGTCGCAGCCACCATCGCCAATGGCGGCGTCGCGATGAACCCGTACATCGTGGACCATGTCCTCTCCCCTGAGGGCGTCACCACGACCACGACCCAGCCACGTTCGCTTGGCCAGCCCATCTCCTCCACCACCGCGAGCGAGGTCGGTGATGCCATGCTCGGCGTCGTCGAGGATGGCATCACCGCCAGCGGCGCCCGCATCTCTGGCGTCAAGGTCGCTGGCAAGACGGGCACTGCCCAGACCAGCAAGACCGATGCCAATTCGCTCTTCATCGGCTATGCGCCGTATGACTCTCCGACACTTGCCATCTCGATCTGCCTTGAGAACGACGAGACAAATGGCTCCGAGCCCGCAGCACGCGTCGCAGGCTCGGTCATCCGAAAATGCCTCGCCGTCCAAGCACAGGGGGCCGCATCATGAGGAGAAGGACAATAGCCAGCGCACCTAGCCGTCGCGTCCCCTTCCGCGGGAGAGGGACCATCATAGGGGCGCTTCCCAAGAGCAGGGCAGGAAGCCCGAGCTCCATCGCATGCAGCATCAGGCCGATATCATTTTCGAGGCATTTAGGGGTCATATATGGCAAATAGAGTTCTCGGTGGCCGCTATGTGGTCCAGGACAAGATTGGCACGGGGGGTATGGCGACGGTCTACCGTGGCCTCGACCAGGTGCTTGGCCGTACGGTCGCCATCAAGACGATGCTCCCCCAGTACGCTTCGGATCCTTCCTTCGCTGCCCGCTTCAAGCAGGAAGCACAGGCAGCCGCGGCGCTCCAGAGCCCCTATATCGTCTCGGTCTATGACTGGGGCAAGGATGGGGACACCTATTACATCATCATGGAGTATCTGCGCGGCACCGATCTGAAGAATGGCATCCGCAAGCACGGGGCCTTGGACTGCCGCAAGGTGGCTCAGATCGGCTCCCAGATCGCGCAGGCCCTCTCGGTGGCACATAAGCACGATATCATCCACCGCGACATCAAGCCCCAGAACATCATGGTCCAGCCCGATGGCAACATCAAGGTCATGGACTTCGGCATCGCCCGCGCCAAGAACAGCCATCTCACGACCGACAACTCGGTACTGGGCACGGCCCACTATGTCTCCCCTGAGCAGACGCAGGGCAAGGAGCTTGGCCCGACCTCGGACCTCTATTCGCTCGGCATCGTGATGTATGAGGCGTCGACTGGCCGTGTGCCATTCGACGGCGATGATGCCATCTCCGTCGCTATCAAGCAGGTCAAGGAGCAGCCAATCCCGCCCAGCCAGATCAACCCCAATGTCGATCCCGCCCTCGAGGCAATCATCCTCAAGTGCATGCAGAAGAATCCGGCTGACCGATTCCAGACAGCCGACGAGCTCTATCACACGCTTCATGACTATCTGGCAGGACGCCTCAATGCCGTGAGCGAAGCGACGTCAGTCATGGGCGGCACAGCGACCGCCCGCATGAACCGTGGCAATGCTGGCAAGACCCAGAACATCGGACGCGCCGTCGGCACCATCTCTGCCGTGCCGACCCAGACGGGCCGCTTCCGTGCCCAGTCCGCCCGCGCTGAAGCCGCCGAGCAGGCCGAGAAGAAGGCTCGCCATCGCCGCAATGTCGCAATCGGCGTCATTGTCGCGATTCTCGCCATTGCCATCGCTGCCTATGCGGCCGTGAGCTATCTCAACAGCCAGGGCACGCAGACCCAGGATGTGCCGAACCTTGTCGGCCTGACCGAAAGCGACGCCCGGGCGACCATCGACAAGTACAATGGCTTCTTCACCATCTCAGTCAGCTACGACTACTCCGACACTGTCGATGAAGGCAAGGTCATAGATCAGGATCCTGACGCAAACAGGAGCGCATCTGAGGGCACGACCATCACGGTGCATGTCTCAAAGGGCGCAGAGCCTGCCGCAACCGTCGAGGTCCCCGATCTTTCCAACTGCACACCGAAGGAAGCCAGCGCCAAATGCGCGAAGGTCGGGCTTACGGCCAGCGCAGGCGATTCGGTCTATTCGGATAGCGTGGAAGTGGGCCGTGTCGCTTCCCAGGACCAGGCAGCAGGCAGCACTGCGAAGGCAGGGGATACCATCACCTACCATCTCTCCCAGGGTCCCGAGAATGTGACGGTCCCGAATGTGGTCGGTGAGACCGAAGCGGAAGCCGTCGCTGACATTCAGAATGCAGGCCTCACGGTGGTTCGCACGACCTCTGAATACTCCAGCACCGTCGCCGAGGGTTCCGTCATCCGCCAGTATCCGTCCTCAGGTTCCGTCGAGAAGGGCAGCAGCATCCAGATCACGCTCTCCCTTGGCCCCAAGCCGACAACGAGCAGCAGCACGAACTCGAGCAGCACGTCTGGCAGCACCAGCACCTCTACGTCGGGGACCGGCACTTCAGGAACGAGCAACTCTGGCACCTCTTCCAACAGCAGCAGCTCGGGTACCAGCGGACAGGCAGGCACCTCTGATTCCTCGCACAGCGGTTCATCTTCCGGCTCAGGTGCAGAGCCTGATTGACTAAGCGCTTCTGATATCGATCAAGCCGAGACAAGCCGGCTCCGGATATCCTCCGGGGCCGGCTTTCTTATGCTCTGCGCTTGCACTGCCATGCTGGCTCTGGAAGCCAGGCTCGCATCATCCCATATGGATATCGGACGGCAGGCCATGTATCGAATCTCTGCCTGAGTCCTTCATCCCCTGCCGTATTCAGCAGAAGATCTGCATCTTGCTTATTGAATATTTGACGCCCTGAAGACTGGCAATATCCCGCTTTGATACCGGATGCCCG
>OMTG01000041.1 GCA_900313905.1 uncultured Actinomycetes bacterium
CCGGAAGTGCTCTTCGCGCAGCGCAACAATGTGACGGTCGGCGTCGCGACGAAGACGAATGCCCTTACCGACCAGCTGATGGCGCATGAGCTGCCTGCCCTTGCGCAGGCCCTGCCGAATGGCGTCTCCTTCCATGCCCTCAAGGGATATGACCATTATCCCTGCCTTCACCGCATCCGGCGCTCTGTGGAGGAGGACCTGCCTTCCCAGGCAGTGCATGACACGAATCCGGGGCGCACGGAATCAGGCATCGAATCCGACATGATGACGGCACTGGCAGTCACCCTCGCCTTCGTCTCCCAGAGCCCGGAAGGCGACCTCGATGCCTTGGGCATCCGGTGGCGCACTGTGCCCAGAGGCATGGTGACGACCACAGCAAACGAGTGCCTGCGCACCCGCTGCCCCTTCTTCCCGAATGAATGCGTGGTCTACGCAGCACGGCGCCTTGCGGCATCGGGCGATGTAGTCGTGACGAACCACTCGCTGCTGCTGCGCGATGTGATGACGGAAGGCAGGATCTTGCCGCCCATCCGCCATTGGGTCATCGACGAGGCGCATGCCTTCGAATCCGAGGCACGCCGCCAGTGGGCTGTCGAGGTCAATGCGGATGATGCCCGCAAGGCCTTCGAGACCTTGGGCGGCAGCAAGACTGGTGCCATCCACAACGCGATGACGAAGGTCGCATCCGAACCAGGATCGACCTTGGCGCTTGGCCTCATCACGAAGGCATCTGCTGCCGTGCAGCGCTCATCCATAAAGGTCTCCGAGCTCTTTGCAGCCATCCATGACCTGCACCATCTGGTCAGATGGTCAGGGTATGACGGGGGAACGCTCTGGATTGACGAAAAGGTGCGCGCCTCGAAGGAATGGCAGGCCATCGTCGATGCAGCCACCGATGCAGCGCGCTGCCTCGAAGAGGCAGGCAAGGCGCTCCTCGAGGCGCAGACGACAGCCTCTCTGACCTCTGCCCAGGCTGGCAATGAGCTGGGGGAGTCGGGCAAGTTCCTCCAGGAGCTCTGCGACAGCATCAAGCTCATCTGCCTCGAGACCGATCCTGCCTATGTCTATTCGGCCCAGCTCCAGAGCAAGAAGCGCCAGGGGCTGTCTGAGAAGCTCGTGGCAGAGAAGATCGATATCGGCGCAGATCTGGCGGAGAGCTGGCTGCCCGATATGCAGAGCGTCGTCTTCACTTCGGCGACCATGGCAGTGAAGAAGAGCTTCGTCCACTTCAACCATGCTGTGGGCCTCGACCGTCTTCCGGATTCCCGCTACAAGGATGTGCAGCTGCCCTCGAGCTTCGATTACGACAACAACATGGCTGTCATCGTTGCAGAGGATCTTCCGCAGCCGTCCGATCCCGGCTACCTTGCTGCCCTCGAGGATCTTCTCTTCGATGTCCACAAGGCAATGGATGGCTCGGTGCTCACGCTCTTCACGAACCGCCGCGAGATGGAGCAGGTCTTCTCGGGGCTGCAGCCACGGCTTGCCGAGATCGGCCTCGACCTCGCCTGCCAGGAGCGCAAATCATCGCCCCGCCAGCTCCGTGAGCGCTTCATCAACGAGAAGTCGCTTTCCCTCTTCGCCCTGAAGAGCTTCTGGGAGGGCTTCGATGCAAGCGGGGACACCCTTCGCTGCGTCATCGTCCCCAAGCTGCCCTTTGCGAGCCCCCAGGATCCGCTGGTCCAGGAACGTGAGCTCAGGGAGAAGCGGGCATGGTGGAGCTACCAGCTTCCGGAGGCAGTGCTTGCGGTCAAGCAGGCGGCAGGCCGGCTGATACGCACCAAGACCGATACCGGTGTTTTGGTGCTCTGCGATTCCCGGCTTGTCCAGAAGCGCTATGGCCGTGACTTCATCGACTCCATGCCGTCCCAGAACCGCATGAAGCTCGGATGCGATCGCATCGGCCGCTATCTCACCATGTGGCGTGCATCCCATGAGCAGCGATAGCGGAGCGTATATCGGAGCATATATATAAGTGCACAGAGGAGTTCCTCAGGAGCGGGAAAGCTCTTCGAGGAGCTCCTTTGCGTAATGCTGTGCTTTCTCGGAGACTTCCTCGTCGTCGCAGAGGACCTTGCCGCCGCATCCTGCAATCTGGCGGGAAAGCCACAGCGTGCCATAGTAGGGAATTGCCCCCTCGATGGGATGGGCATCCGCCTTGCGGATCTTGAGGCCGGGCCAGACAAAGAGGCTGAGATAGCGGGGGTCGAAGAAGCGCAGGGTGACCACCCGTGCTTCTTCGCCTTCCGCCGCATGGGGAAGGCCCTTGGCGGAAGCAGGGACCTCTATCAGGGCGGGCTCCTCCATGCGCTCGATCTTGAAGGTGCGCTCCTGCAGCTTGTCGGCATCCAATGCCTCGATATACCAGCTGCCTTCCTGCTGCATCAGGCGATGGGGCACAGCGTGGCGGAGCTTCGCCTCGCTGTCCTTGTTTCCCTGATAGCGGAAGCGGAGCGCCTTCCCTTGGATGAGGGCGCTGGAGATGAGCCTCAGCGTGTCATGCTCCCTCACTGAAGCCAGAGGCTCGAGCTGCTTCTCGATGGATTCCTGTGTGACATGCTGCCGGCCGAAGTCCTGGGCAATCCTCTGCCGCAGTGGATCGTCTTCCGGTATGCCACAGGCATTGAGGGCGGCGAGCACAGCATGGGTTTCGGTCAGGGTGAGGCGCAGGGGCCGGCCCTTGATGCCTCCATCGAAGGCAAGGGTTGCTTCGCTCTCGTCGTCGGAGAGCACAAGAGAGAGGTAGCTCCCTTCGCTGTCGCCGGCAGTGAGGAGAAGGTCGAGCAGCTGGTGGGCTTCGCTCCTGCTTATGCCCATGCGCTCTGCGATGCCATCCTGCGAGATGGTGTCCCCAGCCTCGGTGAGGGCACCGAGCAGGGCGATGAGCTCCCGGACCTTTGCGTTGTTGCTGGGGCGTCCCTCAGACATGCTGCATGACCTCCTTGAGGCAGGAGACAGTGGCCTCCACAAGCTCTGGGGGAGCGATGGGCACAAGGCCTTGGGCTATGCCCCATGAGGCGGCATCCTGCCATGAGGAGGAGGGGACCTCCCAGAGGATCCTGCCGCTCCCTCCATTGATCTGGGTGCTGCCATGGGCTTCCATCAGGGCCAGGAAGTCGGGCTGCGGATGGGTGGCCGCAAAGACTGCCGCGCCTTGGGTGGGGCCCATCTGGAAGGGGAGACGCCTGAATTCCTCGATATCGAACCTGTCAGGCACCTCATAGGTCTCCTTGGCGAGGATCTTGGGCTTCTGCATGCGCGAGATCCGGTAGGTGCGGGGCTCCTTGAAGCCGGCACCCGTCTTTTCGGCCCCCACGCAATAAAGCGTGTCCCGGAAGGAGAAGAAGCCATAAGGTGCCAGGACCTTGTTGGTCTTCGTGCCCTGTGCATCAAGGTAGGAAACGCTCACCAGATGATGGCTGGCATAGGCATCCTGAAGGAAGGACCATGCCTTCCCCTGCGATCTTCTGACGGTGCCCGCATGGACAAGAGGCTCCTCGTCGAAGGAGCGGTCTATCTTCAGAAGGGCCATCTTCAGCTCGTCCCGGTAGGCGAAGCTCTCTGTGCTGGTAAGCGGGGAGAGGAGGACCTCAAGCTGCAGCGCCTCCTCTTTCGTGAGGGAGGCATCGCCGACATAGGAGCTCTCTTCGTCGATATGCCAGAAGAGCTCCCTTCCATCCACTTCCTTCACGATATGCATGCCACAGCATTCGAGACGCTTGCAGTCACGCTCGATTGCGGTGAGGAAGGAGGCGCGGGAGAGATCGGGATAGACGAGGGCGTTGAGGTGGTCGGCATCCAGGGGATAGCGGGCATTGATGAGCTCAAGCGCGAGCGATGCGACCCTGCGAACCCCTTCATCCTTCTGGCTCAGCCCCGAGATGCCCTCCTCGCCAGGTTCCTTCTTTTTCTTCATGGCAACAACCTCTGCCTCCAGACATGACCGTTTTCTTCCATAAGCTTAGCCGTGTTCATGCAGGAATGAAAATGCCACAAGTGGGCATGAATGCAGGAATCCTGGGTTTCTGCTGCAGCGTTGCCCTTTTCCACCCCTCATGAGCGGCTGGGCAGCAAAAACGGGAATTCTAGACGTATACTCATTCTGAATGATTCCGTTGAAATCGACCCATATGGGTGGTGGAGAATACCTATGTCCAAGACGCACGAATATCTGAACTACCTGAACGAGCAGATAGGCATCGCACCGGCAAATAGCCAGGAAGAGCTGCAGGCAGCGCAGACCATCTCCGAGGTAATGGACGACCATGGGGTGAATCCTGTCATCGAGGAGTTCAGCACGCCGACTGGCAATAGGGCCATGAAGCCGATTTTCACGCTCCTGATGCTCCTTGCACTCATCTTTGCCGGTTTTGGCGGCGTTGCCGGCACCATCGCTGTTTTGGTGACAATCGCTTGCTGCATTTTGCTGATCTTGGGCCACTATGGAAAATCGCCATTCAAGGGCATGGGCCCGGTCGTGCAGAGCCAGAACGTGGTCGCCTTCCACCAGGCTTCGGGCAGCAAGGTCATGAAGGGCAATCGCCCCATCGTGATCATCGCCCACTATGACACGCCGCGCGTGAATCCCATCCTGAACCAGCGCGGCGGCGCATCATTCTATGCATGGGCCCGCAGGGCAAGCATCATCTGCCTGTATGCGGTGGCTGTCGTCGCCTTCATCCAGCTTCTCGGCTTCGTGCCTCCTGTGGCACGCCGCATCTTCTGGTTCATCGGCATTCTTGCGGCTCTTGTACCTGTCCTTCTCGCTATTGCCGATATCGCAAGCAGGAATGGCGACTGCACTGACGGAGCGAATGACAACAAGTCCTCGGTGGCAGCGCTTCTGAGCATCCTCAACAATGTGCATCCTGGCCCCGATGTGGCACTCGATGCTGAGGCAGTCAGGGCGCAGCAGGAGGAGGCGGAGCGTGCCCGCGAGGCTGCCCGCCAGGCCCGTGAGGAAGAGGAGGCTGCTGCAGCAGAGGCGGAGGCAGCTGCAAAGGCGAAGGCGGAAGAGGAGCGCCTTGCCCGCTACAAGCGCCATGGAGTGGACACGCTGAAGTCCCTTGGCATGCTTCCGGAAGACTGCATGGTCGTCTACGAAGATCCCCATGTCACGATCGAAGAGCCTGCCCAGCAGGATGAGGCCGAGAAGGACGAGGAGACGACGGCTGCACCAGCAGAGACGACGGCTGCCGAAGAGAAGACAGAGGTTCGTTCCGCAGAGCCTGAGGCAGAGCCCGAGAAGCCTGCCAAGAAGGGCTTGGGCTCCATCTTCGGCCGGGTCCGCGAAGCCTTCGAAGAGAAGGACAAGGCTGCGGCAGAAGATGAACACGAGCAGTTCGAGGACAGGCCGGAAGAGGCTCCTGCTGAGACTTCCGCTCCTTCGGCAGATGGGATTGCTCCCGAAGAGGCCACCGCAGAGGATAAATCCGACAAGGATGCCACCATCCAGTCCGAACCTGTGAAGGTGGACGCAGAGGAGCCTATCGACACCGAAGGCAAGCCAGTCTACGAGATGTCGGAGGACAATCCGTATCGGGAGACCGATTTCAAGAGCAGGCAGCAGAAGCTCTGGCCTGATGTGCTCGATGCCGACTGGGAGCCGATCGACACGACGACGCCCGATGGCATAGAAGGCGAAGTGCCGCCTTCTGCAGCATCTTCGGTCGGCGAGCCGCATCTCCGCAGCGAGTCGGAAGTTTCGGAAGAGGATGAGGAAGAAGAGGCTCCTGCGTCCGAGCATGCTGAAGATGAGCCAAATGAGCCCGAGCCTGAAGCTCCTGCAGAGGAGCCGGCGCATGCAGAGGAAGGGGAAGACGTCCCTTTCGTCGATGAGGCTCCCGTCGTTCAGGAAGTAATTCCCGTCGAGGAGCCCGCTGTGCCTGCAGAGACCCTTCCTGCAGAGGCAGCCAGCACGACCGAGGCCACAACGGCAGATGCCACCCAGGAAACGGCGGCGCAGCCTGCTGAAGAGCCTTCTCGGGATGAGGCAAGCTATCTTGCCCACAGCTCGGAAGATGTCGCCTCCTATGTGGATTCCATCTTTGCACAGGAGATCGATGCTGCAAATCTGAGCAAGGCTCCGGCAAAAGACGATGTGGAAGCCATGGCTCCTGAGGCGATGCCTGTTCCAAAGGCTGCACAGCCTGAAGCAAAGAGCGCTTCTCCATCTGCATCAGCAGCACGCGTCGAGGAGCCGCGCCGCATCGGCGTCGATGATTCCGGCGTCCTCGCTGCGCTCGCCTCCCTCGATGCAGAGGTGCCCGCTCCGAAAGACGAAGAGGACGAGGAGGCTTCAGCCAAGGAGCCTGCGGCCAATGAGCCAGTGCCTGAGGCGCAGCCGGCACAGCCGGACTCGCCGGCAGTTGCCAGCGATCTTTCCTCGATCACTCCGGTGGTCACGGAATCCGAGATAGAGGATCTCTCTGGCTGGGAGCCTGAAGAGGAGCCTTCCTCTGGGAAGGACGATCTCGGGGATACCGATGTCTTCGGAGCCATCCAGGCTGAAGAAGATGAGCATGAGGAGAACGGCGATACGGCCGTCTTCCCTGCCTATGAGGAGAACGATCCGCTGCGCTATGTCTCGAAGTCGACGCCGCTCGATGCCTACTTCGAGGAGATCGAGGAGCCTGAAGAGGGCGAGGGGCCTGAGTCCGAAGACGAGGAGGCTGCTGCCCCTGAAGCACAGGATGAGCCTGCAGACGACACTGCATCTTCCGATATTCCTGCAGAGATGCCTGAACCCAGCTCGGATGCAGAGCCTGCAGAAGACTTCGGCGAAGATGACTACCAGGACTTCGAGGATGAAGAGCTTGAGGGGGAGGATGAGGAAGATTACCCCTCAGGTGAGAGCGCAGAAGAAGAGCCCGAGCCTGCTTCGGAAGAGGAGGATGACGGAAAGGCTCTGTCTGAGGAGGATGCAGCGTCCTTCGACGAGGAGCTGGAATCCTTGCCTGTGGACATGGCTGACGAGCCTGCTGCCGACAGCGGCGATTATGAAGCGGAGCAGCCGGATGAGGAAGAGAAGGACGTCAATCTGGATCATTTCCAGGCAGGTCCCAAGCCCCTCTATCCTGACGTCCTCGATGCTGAGCTCATAGAGGAGATCGAGGAGCCGGAGTCGGCTGGCGAGGATGCCGAAGAGGCTGAAGCGGCAGATCTTGAGGAATCTGACGCTATCGATAAGGAAGCTGCAGAGGAGACGGTGGCTGAGGAGCCGGAGCCTGAGCCCGCTTCCACTGAGCCTGCGCCGGAGCCTGAGCCTCCGGCATGCGAGGCTGAGGAAGAGGCCGCGGAAGCCGTTTCGTACGAAGCGGGGGAGACGGAAGCCATGCAGGCGGAGGTCGTCTCCGATGAGGCCGATGCCCTCGAGCCTGAAGCAGCCGCCCCTGAGGAGGATCTCCCTGAGGCATCTGCGGATGAGCATCCGATTGATGAGATGCTTGAGGATGCTGCTGGCAGCGAGGGGCCGGATGCTGAGGAGCCTGCTCTGGAGCAGCCAGCCGCAGAGCCTGACCAGACCATTTCAGACGGCTCTGACCTCGGCCTGGACGATGAAGGCCCTGATGATGCTGAGGCAGTTCCGGAAGATTCCGCGGATGTCGAGGCCGATGCCGAGCTCATCGAAGATGAGCCAGCTCCTGCGCCACGGGAGAAGCCTGCCATGCCAGACGATCCTGAATGGGGAAAGACCACCTTCAGGCCTGCCATCTCCCAGATGTCACGTCGCGTCATCCTGAACGATCTGCCAGATCCATCCCACCAGTCCGTCGATCCTTTCAGCGAAGGCTCTGAAGAGAATGAGCCTCACGAGACACCAGAGGTTTCCATGAAAAGCAGCACGCCGCAGCCCGTTGCACAGCAGTCGCAGTTCGATGTGATCACTCCTGAGACGCTCGACCGCATCGCGAAGGAATCGCAGCGGGAGCAGAAGCGCCATCACTTCGGTCGCAAGCCCAACCAGGGCCGCCATTTCGCCGCATCTGGGCAGGATGCCCTTGAGGCCAGCGGCATCAGGGTGGCCTCGCCCAGCCGTCCCCACCATGGGTCGAACAATGGCTGGAAGGGTGGCGCGACCCCGAAAGAGGAGCTGCGCGATCCCCAGTACGGCGAGGGCGATGAGCCTGAGGGCATCAATGGCTACGAGCTCGATCCTGAGCGCGCGGCTGCCGTGCGTGCCCAGGCAAAGGCAGAAGCCGAAGCGCAGGCCCGCGCCCAGGCAAAGGCCGAGGCTGAGGCACGTGCCCAGGCCGAGGCGCTGGCGCAGCAGGAGCGTGAGGCGACCATAGCCGACGAGGAGCTCCGCGACGCGGTCCTTTCGATGAACGATGAGGATCTGACCTGCCACGACATCTGGTTTGTCGCTGCGGGCGGCTCCCAGCTCGACCATGCTGGCGTGGAGGCATTCCTCGAGGAGCACCGGAAGGAGCTCCGGGGCGCTTTCCTGATCAACCTTGACTGTGTCGGCGCCGGCACGCCGACCGTGCTGACCGAGGAAGGGCTCGATGAGCCGAAGCGTGCCGACCGCCGTCTTGTTCGCATGCTCCAGAACATCGCGCAGGATTTCGGACTGCCGCTGGCGAAGAAGCGCTACAACCTCGCGGACACCGACGCGACGCCCGCTCTGCGCAAGCATGTCCGTTCGGTCACGATCATGGGCATGGATGAGAATGGCCTGCCCGCCTATTCCCAGACCTTGGATGATGTGGCGCAGAACGTGAACGGCGACCAAGTGGCAGATATCGTCCAGATGGTGACCGAGCTCATCCGCCAGTCCTGATTGGGAGCCAGAAAGCAAAGAAGATGGCCAGGAGAGGAATCAAGCCTCTCCTGGCCATCTTGCTATATGGGGGATTTCAGATGCGATCAGTGACGGGAGCGGAGGACGAGACCGCCAGCCAGAATCAGGATGCCTGCCGACCCGAAAGCGATCCAGAGCAGCGATCCAGCATCTCCGGTATCAGGGATGCCTGGCTGCGTGAATTCGATGGTCTGCCCTTCATCGTGGATATCTTCATGCTTTCCCACCTCATGGCTCCTGTGCGTGAGCCTCTCGAAGACGACGATCTTCCGACCTCCCAAGCTCGATGCATTGAAGCTGATGGGGACATCGACCGTTCCATCCTCGCTTTCAGGAACGAAGTCCTTCGTGAAGGAGATGACATCTCCACCTTCATTGAGCAGTGCCCCTCCGTCATTGCCGTTTCCATCGACCACATGGAGCGTGGCCTCGAGCGTATAGGTCTCTTGTGGAACAAGGCCGACATAGGTGACCGTATCGACGATCTCTGCCCCATCGCCTGCCTGGATTGAATGCGTGCCATCCTTGCGGGAGGTGGCAGTGGTGTGCAGCTCAGAGAAGCGGACGCTCTGCCCTTCATCCTCGATGTCGGCATGCGCTGCGATCTTCTTGCCTTCCTCCTTCAGGCTCTCGAAGGCGACGATGCGCTTCACGGTCTCGGGAAGCCCTTGGATCATGAAGGAGACCTCCTGCGTGCCGCTCTCTGTGTCGGGCACGAACGAGACCGTGACGGGCTCCGCACCTGCAAGGGGCTCGCCAGTATCGTGGTCCATCAAGGTGCCTGTGAGCTCATAGGTCGTCCCGGGGGTCAGATTGCTGTAGGAGACGGTGTCGATGAGGGTGAAGGGCTCGGATGTCGAGGCGACCACATGCTCGCCTTCCTCCGAGGTGAGCGTGGTGCCGATATGGGGGCCATTCTCGTTGCTGACCGTGCCGAGCCCGACCATGAAGCTGTTGCGGGAGACGGTGGCCTCGAAGCTCACGAGCTTCTTGCCCTGGTTGGCAGAGGAGGGGAGCTCCTCGATCCGGTAGGTGTCATAGGGCAGGGCGCCCATGCTGTCATCTGCCGGCACGGCCGTGTCCGCGCTGCCCGAGAACCAGATGCCGGCTGTCGGGTCGATCAGGGAGTCGTCGACACTTCCATCATCCTGGAGTGCCCTGTCGTTTGCATTGGCGTCCTGGGTGTGGGGCTGATGGCTTGCTGAAGTGTCGAGGAGGCCATTCTCATCGGTCACGGCGATGTGCCATTCCCCTGTCGTCTTCGAGACGATGCGGAATGGGACCCCCTTCATGCGCTCAGCGGTCTCGGCATCCTGCTTCACGAAGGAGAGGTCGCCACGGATCACATAGTCCTGGCAGGCTTCGCCTTCCTCGAGCGTGGCCATCTTGCCAGCCTCAGAGATCTTGACGGTCCCTGACCAGCTGCTGTTGAGCTGGTATCCCTTTGGCGCCGTGGTCTCATCTACACGATAGGTGCCATAGGGGAGGGCATCTGCTGCTGTCGAGGCCTTTCCAGTCGCATCTGCCTCGATCGTGAGGACTGCATCTCCGGGCGCATAGGTCTTTCCATCGACCACGACGCTCTGTGCGCCTGCATTGGTGATGGTGAAGACGGCGCCTGCCAGGGTGGCATTGCCGAGCGGTGTCGCATCCTTGCGCTCAGCATCGAGCTTCTGGACGCTGAGGCCGCCGCGGATGACATCCTCTGAGACGGTTGCGGGATTGAGCACGCTCGCTCCGGTCGATGAGGAGGAATCCGGCGAGATCGTGAAGATGGTCTTGGCATCATGGGGCAGCTCATACCCTTCGGGCGCCCTGGTCTCTTCCAGGACCAGCGTTCCCAGCGGCAGGACGACCGTCCCATCGCCAATCTGATACCAGTCGTCGCCCGAGACCTTGTGCGCATCATCCATGCGCACCATGCCGTCGCTATCGGTCTTGAGGACCCAAGTGCGCTCAGGCTTGCCAGCTTCCGCCTTGGTCCCTGCGGGATAGAAGGATGCGGTGAATTCGGCGCCTTCAAGCGATGCATCGCCTTGGGGCGTTGCGGTGCCCGTCGCGCTGTCCTGCTTCTCGATCAGGATATCCGGCACGCCGTAGCGAGGGGTCTCAGCTATGCTTGCCTCGGTGGTGCTCCCTGCGGTGACCGTGACGGAGATGGGATCGCTGTCCAGGAGATAGCCGGAAGGGGCTGCCTTCTCCTTGAGATAGTAGGTTCCTGCACCTATGTCATCGATCTGCGCCTTGCCTTCTGCGTCTACCGTGAAGCTCTGCAGCTCCTGGGTGCATGCCTCGTCAGTATAGAGCCCAAAGCTGGCGCCTTCGAGGGAGTAGCCTGGGGCAGAAACGGTGAGCTCAGGCGCTGCGCTCTGCTTCGAGAATATGATGGACCCCGTAGGCGGGATGCCGATCATGTTCTGCAGCGATGAGCTCGGCGCGATCCAGTATTTGGCGCAATGGTCCCATGGACCTTCCTGTCCTTCATGCCCCTTTGCCTCTTGGGCAAGCTTCCAGGCGATGGCTGCTTCAGCCTCCGTGCAGCTTGTACAGGTCGTCTTGCGGGCAGGGATGTAATGGTCCTGGTTCATGGTGCCTTGGTACATCCAGATGGCTGCCTGGGAGACATGGACCGCTTCATCAGATGAGAGATCCTGTCCATAGAAGCTTGAGTGGAAGGGATAGCACTGGCTGATGAGCCAGGCGAGCCCATGCGGATCGGCATGCAGGGTCTCACGGTCCACTTCGCCAATCCAGTACCATTCGGAATACGGCTGGCTTGGCCCCATCTTTTCGGCTTCGGCGCAATAACCACGCGAGCCATCGCTTCCGACCATGTTGCTGATCAGATGGACACCGTTATAGGTCCAGGTCATGTTCCCAGAATAGGCCTGAGCCGTCTGTGGCTTTGCGATGAGGAGGGTGGCCAAGGCGGCAATGAGGCAGAACGTGGTGGCAAAAGCGGCAAGCCGCCCTTTTCCGGCGTGCCCTGGCCCGCTTCGGCGCCCACCTCTCGGGCAGTCGCCTCCCCTGATGGGGGTATGCGGGAAGACCGGGCGTGGCTTCCGTGGTGTCTTTGATGCAAGCGATCTTGGAATGTTCTTCTGCATGGCACGCTCCTTCGGCTTGGCTGCAGTGGAAGCGGCATCATAGCAAGGAGGTCTGACAGCCTTTGCCATGCCGGAGGGCAGGGGTCATGCAGCGGACAGCCAGGCATATGACCGCTGCCAGGAACAGCTGACTTCGCCGGCCTGACGAAGGTCCATCGCGGATACGGCTGCAAAGGAGTGGAAAAAGCGAAAAATCCAGGATGCAGCAAAGCAGGCTTTTGCCATGGAAGGGCACAGGCAGCCTGCCATGGCCTGCAAAGCGCCCATTTGGGCAAAGAGACGGCTTTTGGCATGCTCTTTGGCGGCAGAAGCGGCAATCGGATAAGACGGAACAATTCTGATGACCACAAATTGAGGCTGTGGTATCATCTCTTAAGCACAAGCGGGCATCGCCAAGTGGTAAGGCAACGGCTTCCCAAGCCGTCATCCGCGGGTTCGAATCCCGTTGCCCGCTCCATAGGTATCAGACGGGCCCTTTCGAGGGCCTTTTTCATAGACGGAGGCATCTTGTGGCGCGGATGTTGGTGAACTTGGGCAAGGACTTCGTGGAAGCGGTCGAGTCCTGGATTGATGACACCGGCAAGCTGCAGCTGCCCAAGCAGGTCAAGCCTGAGGCCCTGCTCACCCTTGTCCAGGAGATCTGCCGCGACGACCTGTCCTATTTCGAATCGGCAGAGATGCTTGTCTGGGATGTCGCCCGCCACGAGGGCTATATCATCCCTGACTACCCGCTTGCCGGGAACTCCGAGGTCAAGGCTTTCCTGAAAGAGCATGGCGCCAAGGACGTCGCCGACTGGTACCAGAAGCGCGGCGTGCTCCGTTCGAGCTACGACCAGTTCTGGAAGAGCTCGGCCATCATGGCGAGGAACAGGACCTTCTGGCGCAAGGTGATCGTCTTCCCGAAATCCGATATGGATGATGCGAATCTCCTGGCCCGCGATTTGTGTGTCGCCGTCACCTTCTGCATGGGTAAAGAAGATGGTGAGCGCGATTCGAGGCTCTTCTCGATCTAGAGCCACCTTCCCGCAATCGCAGTCGCAACAGCATAAGAACAAGAGAAGGTAGATCAATGCCACTTCCTATGACGCATGAGGAGTGCGCTGCCGGCATGCGCCGGCTCCGCCCCCATATCGCCCGCTACGCAAAGCTGCTTGTCCAGCAGGGTGTCGCCCTGCAGCCCGGACAGGAGCTTGTCCTCGAGTGCCCCCTGGAACGCGCCGACTTCGGCCGCGAGATCGTGAGGTGCGCCTATGCGTGCGGTGCGGGCCACGTCACGGTCATCTGGGACGACGATGAGACCAGACGCCTTGAATATGAGAATGTCGACCTCAGCTATTTCGAGCATGTCCCTTCCTGGAAGCGCGAGCAGCTGAATTCCCTTGCGGAGGCAGGCGCTGCCTTCCTCTTCATCGAGGGACAGGATCCCGAGGCCTTCAAGGGCATCGACCCTGCCAAGCCGGCCATGGCGAGCCGTGCCTCCCATACCGAGCTCAAGGCATTCCACGATGGGATGGACTTCGGTCGCAACACCTGGTGCATCGCTGGCGCCCCGATCGTGTCCTGGGCCACCAAGGTCTTCCCTGACTACAGCGAGGAGGAGGCGCTCTATCGGCTCTGGGAGGCGATACTCGAGACCTCCCGGGCCGCAGGTGACGATCCCCAGGGGGAGTGGGAGACGCACAACGCCGCCTTCGAGAAGAACAAGCGCTTCCTCAACGCCCATCATTTCGACCGGCTGCACTACCAGTCCTCGAATGGCACCGACTTCACCCTCGGCATGACGGACCATCATATCTGGGAGGGAGGGGCTGCCCGCACGACCTCGGGCATAGCCTATTTCCCGAACATCCCGACCGAAGAGATCTTCACCTCGCCTGACCGCATGCGTGCCGACGGCGTCGTGCATTCCGCCCTGCCGCTTGTCCATGCCGGCTCGGTCGTCCGTGATTTCTGGTTCCGCTTCGAAGGCGGCAAGGTCGTGGATTACGATGCCGCCCAGGGCAAGGACGTGCTGAAGCATATCCTGGAGACCGACGAGAATGCCTGCCGTCTTGGGGAGTGCGCCCTCATCAGCAAGAACACGCCGATCCGTGAGTCGGGCATCCTGTTCTACGACACGCTCTACGACGAGAATGCCTCCTGCCATCTCGCCCTCGGGATCGGCTTCCCGGATTGCTATGAAAGCGGATATGGCATGACGGGAGAGGAGCTGGAGCGCCATGGCGTGAACCAGAGCCATACCCATGTCGACTTCATGATCGGCGCTGAGGATATGGATATCACCGGCATCACGGCCGACGGCGACGAGGTGCCTATCTTTGTGAATGGGCAATGGGCATGGGAGTAGCGCAGAATTGGTGCTAGGATATAACGACGCACCAATCGGGCCCCTTTTTCCGAACTGCGACCCTGCAGGGACGTCCTGAAGGTACAATGAGGTTCCAGGTGTCTTATGATGCTTGCACCGTTAGCTCAGCTGGCAGAGCAGGGGACTTTTAATCCCAAGGTCCAGGGTTCGAGACCCTGACGGTGCACCACGAATTCTAGGGGCAGGTGCGGGGAAGATCCCCCACCTGCCCTCTGCATTTTAAGGGGGAGATATCGTGGCAGACACTCCGAAATACGTTTCGAAGCACATGAGGAAGACCGAGCCGGAGGATGAGCCAGAAGCGAAGACGGCGGCAGAAGAGGAAGAGCCGGCGCCTGAGCATGAGAAGATTCCCGAGGAGGCGCCTGACGCCCGCCCTGTGACCTCGATGCCCGACGACACCGCCGCCGAGAAGGCTGCTGTCATCGAGCCTGAGGTCGAGCGGACCGCAGCCCAGCCGCCGCTCCAGCAGGCGGTCGGCTATACGCCGATCTCGACCTATACGCCGCAGCAGGTGTCGCTTCCGGACCGCAAGCCCAAGCGCCATCATCCGATCAGGAACATCCTCATTCTCCTGCTTGTCGCCATCCTCGTCGTGGGCGGCTTTGCAGTCGAGAGCATGATGAGGGTCTCGTCGACGCTGGGATCTGCCTCCACCTATGCCACCCAGCTCCAGACGGCCGCTTCCTCCGGAGACCTTGCCTCCGCCCGCACTGCTCTGACCGGCCTCATGGGCGACATCGAGACCCTCGATGCCGTGTCGCAGGAATGGGAATGGACCGTGATCGAGCATGTGCCCTACATCGGGGACGATGTGACGGCAGCGAAGACCATGGTGGATGTCATGGACAGGGTGGACACCGATGCGCTCACACCGGCGCTCGATGCCTATGACAAGCTCGTCTCTTCCGACACGACCGACCAGGAGAAGGTCGATGCTGCGACCGACCTCGCAGCAAGCCTCAAGAACGCCCAGACCGTGATCGAGGAGGGCCAGCAGGAGCTTACGGCCGCGCCGACCTCGCATTTCCCGCAGCTGAACGATCTTGCCCAGCGGCTGTCGTCTGGCCTTTCCGCGGTGGATTCCCAGGTACAGACCCTGAATGCCGCTTCGTCGTCCACGTCAGATCCCGCCACGCTCCTCTATTCGGCGCTCCAGGAAGCCGGACTTGCGTAATCGTTATGTTTCAAATTGATTGAAAATGACGTCTGTGCCCTTTGCATCCGATGTGTTGGCCTATAGTGCACATCAAGCAAAGGGCACATTTGATATGTGCAAGCTGCAGCCGCGGGCAAAGGTTGCCCGCGCCACTCGCTTAAGAGGAGGCCACGCAATGAAGCGTTCGTTCGCACATAAGGACATGATTCATGCGAACGAGGTGGCTCTCCGACGTCAGGCACGACGAATCACGCTGCGATGACACGTGGTGTCGGTCTGCTTGAGCATCATCTACCAAGCTAAAGTCTGACAGCACCCGGCATCGCCGGGTATTTTTTGCGCTGAAATGCCCGATCTGGCAACCAGGCGCCCTGCCCGCTGCGGCAGGCAGGTCTTCTTCATCGGCTTTCCAACCACTTCAATAAGGAGCTGTTTCAATCATGGCAGAAAAGGAAAAGGTCGTTCTCGCGTACTCTGGTGGTCT
Organism: uncultured Actinomycetes bacterium; assembly: GCA_900313905.1. Lineage (GTDB taxonomy): Bacteria > Actinomycetota > Coriobacteriia > Coriobacteriales > Atopobiaceae > Olsenella_L. The sequence goes on from OMTG01000041.1 coordinate 15,922, forward strand.
CGATACCTCCGTCATCGTCAAATGGCTGCAGATCGAGAAGAACATGGACGTCATTGCCATCTGCGGCAACGTCGGCCAAGACGAGAAGGACCTCAGCTGGATCAAGCAGAAGGCCCTCGATATGGGCGCCATCGCCTCCGAGGCAGTCGATATGCGCAAGGAGTACGCAGAGACCATCCTCTCGAAGGCCATCTGGGCAAACGGCAAGTATGAAGGCATCTACCCGCTCCTGTCCGCCCTCTCCCGCCCCATCATCTCCAAGCATCTCGTGGAGATCGCCCATCAGTACGGCGCCAAGTACATCGCCCACGGCTGCACCGGCAAGGGCAATGACCAGGTCCGCTTCGAGACGAGCATCCGTGCCCTCGACCCGACCCTCGAGATCATCGCTCCGGTCCGCGAGTGGGATCTGACCACCCGTGACTCCGAGATGGAGTGGGCGAAGGCCCATGGCGTGCCCGTGCCGACGACCCACAAGAAGCCGTATTCCATCGACGACAACCTCTGGGGCCGCGCCATCGAGTGCGGCGTCCTCGAGGACACCTGGAATGAGCCGCCTGCAGACATCTGGACGATGACAAAGAACCCGGAGGACTGCCCTGCCGATCCTGAGACTGTCGTCATCGGCTTCGAGGGCGGCGTGCCGGTCTCCATCAACGGCGAGAAGATGGACCTGCTCTCCTGCATCATCAAGGCCAATGAGATCGCTGGCCGCAATGGCTTCGGCCGCATCGATATGATCGAGGACCGTGTCGTCGGCATCAAGAGCCGTGAGTGCTACGAGTGCCCGGCAGCCCTGCTCCTGATCCAGGCACACCAGTCGCTCGAGACCCTCTGCCTCGACGCCGAGACCCTGAAGCAGAAGGCGAAGCTCGATGTCGAGTGGGCCTCCACGGTCTATCGTGGCCTCTGGTACTCCCAGAACCGCAAGGCAATCGATGCCTACAATGCCTACACGCAGCAGTACGTGACCGGCGAGGTCCGCATCAAGCTCTGCAAGGGCGGCCTGTTCGTCGACGGCCTGCGTTCGCCCTACAGCCTCTATGACTACAACCTGGCCACCTACGATGAGGGCGACACCTTCGACCACACCGCATCCAAGGGCTTCATCACGATCCACGGCCTCCAGTCCAAGACCTGGTCGCGCATCCAGGGCCCCGGCTCTGGCCTCCAGAGCGGCGACTAGTTCCGCTGCAGGCTTCTGGCGACTCGGGAAGCTCCGCCCTTCTGGCACCTGCCAGGGGAGCGGAGCTTCTTTGTGCCCATCCGTGGCATACTGGAACAAACTGATCATGGAGAGGAGAGCTCAATGGCTCTGTGGGGTGGAAGATTCGAGAAGGGCGTCGATGCCTTCACGCAGGAGTTCGGCGCATCCCTCGAGGTGGACAAGAGCATGGCGCAGCAGGACATCAGGGCCTCGCGTGCCCATGCCAAGATGCTCGCGAAGCAGGGGATCATCTCTGAGGACGACCAGAAGGCAATCGATAGCGGACTCGAGAAGATTGCCGGCGAGATTGAGCAGGGGACCTTCGTCTGGGATGTGAACGACGAGGATATCCACATGGCGGTGGAGTCGAAGCTCACGAAGGACATCGGGGCTCCAGGAGCCCGCCTCCATACCGGCCGCTCGAGGAACGACCAGGTGGCCTGCGACATCCGCCTGCTTGCCAAGGACCTTGCCCGTGACCTCCTGCAGGGGAACCTCTCCTTACGGAAGGTGCTCCTGGAGCTCGCCGAGAAATACCAGGGTGTGGTCCTTCCGGGATATACGCACCTGCAGCATGCCCAGCCTGTCCAGCTCTCCCATCACCTGCTGGCCTACTTCTGGATGTTCACGCGCGACTACACGCGCCTTGCGTCTGCCTATGATGCCGCCGATGCAAATCCTCTGGGCGCTGCTGCCCTCGCGGGCACGACCTACCCTCTGGACCGGGCCTACACCTCAAAGCTCCTGGGGTTCGCCACGACCATCCCCAACTCGCTCGATGCGGTCTCTGACCGAGACTACCTGCTCGACCTCGAATATGCGGCAAGCGTCAGCATGATGCACCTCTCCCGCCTCTGCGAGGAGATCGTGCTTTGGAGCTCGACTGAATTCGGCTTCATCACGCTGTCTGATTCCTATTCCACCGGCTCGAGCATCATGCCGCAGAAGAAGAATCCTGATTTCGCAGAGCTGACCCGTGGCAAGACCGGACGTGTCTACGGCGACCTGATGGCGCTCCTGACCGTGATGAAGGGGCTGCCTCTTACCTACAACAAGGATCTCCAGGAGTGCAAGGAAGGCCCGCTCGATGCCGCCAAGACGCTCTCCGACTGCATGGAGATCGCTTCGGGCATGCTCGAGACCATGCAGGTGAATGAGGACACCATGCTCGAACAGGCAAAGCGCGGCTTCACCGCTGCGACCGATGTCGCCGACTATCTCGCGAAGAAGGGCATGCCCTTCCGTGAGGCCCATAGGGTGGTGGGCGAGCTTGTCCTGTACTGCGAGCAGCACCACAAGGGCCTCGAGGACCTCACGCCCGAGGAGTTCAAGGCAGCAAGCCCGCTCTTCGAGGATGATGTCGCACGTGACCTGGATCCCAAGGGCATCGCCTATGCAAGGAACACCTATGGCGGGACCGGCAAGGATGCCGTGGCGGAGCAGCTTGCAGAGGCGAAGGCCCGCTATGCAACGGATGAGGATGCCCTCCCTGCCCCTGCCAGCAACTAGAACCTGCGTTTCCTATAGCGCTTCCCCGCGATGCCTGTGAAGGTAGGCGGGTGAGCGCTACTATTGGGGATGGCAGCAAAGGCAAGCCTTGGCCCGGTGAAAGGAACCTCATGATTGACCGCTATACCCGCCCCGAGATGGGACACATCTTCTCGCTTGAGAACAAGTATGCCATCTGGCAGGAGATCGAAGTCCTCGCCTGCGAAGCGCATGCAGAGATCGGCGAGTCTGGCATCACGAAGGAGGAGGCCAAGTGGATCCGCGACCACGCTGACTTCAACAAGGAAGAGGTCGACGCGATTGAGGCCGTGACGAACCACGACGTTATAGCCTTCCTGACCAACATGGGCTCCTATATCGACAAGGATGTGCCGGAAGGCCAGCCGAAGCCGTCCCGCTGGGTGCACTACGGGATGACAAGCTCGGATCTGGGCGATACCGCCCTCTGCTACCAGCTTGTGCAGGCGACCGATATCCTGCTCGATGACTGCAAGAAGCTCGGCGAGATCTGCAAGCGCCGCGCCTTCGAGGAGCGCAACACGCTCTGTGTCGGCCGCACCCATGGCATCCATGCAGAGCCAATGACGTTCGGCATGAAGTTTGGCAGCTGGGCCTGGGAGCTCTACCGCGACTACGAGCGCCTGAAGGACGCCCGCAAGAACGTGAGCTTCGGCGCCATCTCGGGCGCGGTGGGCACCTACAGCTCCATCGACCCGCGTGTCGAGCAGTATGTCTGCGAGCGCCTCGGCCTCAATGCCGACCCGCTCTCCACGCAGGTCATCAGCCGCGACCATCATGCCTATCTGGCAGGGGTCCTCGCGACGACCGCAGCGACCTGCGAGCGCATCGCGACCGAGATCCGCAATCTCCAGCGCACCGACACCCTCGAGGCCGAGGAGCCGTTCCGCAAGGGCCAGAAGGGCTCTTCTGCCATGCCGCACAAGCGCAACCCCATCACGGTCGAGAAGGTCTGCGGCCTCTCCCGTGTCGTGAAGGCCAATGCCCAGGTCGCCTTCGACAATGTGGCGCTCTGGCATGAGCGTGACATCAGCCACTCCTCTGCCGAGCGCGTCGCCCAGGCAGACAGCTTCATCGCCCTGGACCACATGTTCCAGTGCCTCATCAGGATTGTCGATGGCCTCATCCTCTATCCGAAGCAGATGCTCGCCAACCTCAACAAGACCCGTGGGCTGATCTATTCCTCCAAGGTCCTGCTTGCCCTCGTCGACACCGGCATCACCCGCGAGGATGCCTACAAGATCGTCCAGACCAACGCGATGGCGACATGGCATGAGGTGCAGCAGTGCGAGCAGGGCACGACCTTCGAGGAGAAGCTCCTTGCCGATCCTGCCTGCACGCTCTCGAAGGAGGAGCTCGACAAGATCTTCGATCCCTGGACCTTCCTGACCCGCATCGATCTTGTCTTCGACCGGCTCGGCGAGCTCGAGTTCGACTGATAGAGAAACTGCAAGGAGAAGCATGTTCCACTATGATTTCCGGCCGCGTGGCGTCTGCTCGCGTGCCATCCATATCGACCTCACCGATGATGGGAAGACCATCGAAGATGTCAGCTTCGAGGGCGGCTGCAATGGCAACCTCAAAGCGATCGGCCTTCTGGTGAAGGGCAAGCCTGTCGAGGACATCTCGGATGTCCTTGCAGGCAATACCTGTGGACCGCGTCCGACCTCCTGCGCGGACCAGCTGTCCCGCGCCCTGAAAGAGGCCAGCGCCGCCGCACGGCAGGAAGCCTAGATGGCACGCTCGCATCATCTTCTGACCAGACGGGGGTTCTTCAAGGGGGCTGCAGCGACTGCCGCTGCAGCCACCACTGTCGAGATTCTCGCTGGCTGCTCGAACAATTCGGACCAGGCGACGCAGGGCAATCCTGTCGTCGTGGATGAGGGGTCGGGCACTGATGTGCTCGATTCCTATACCTACGACGAGAGCGAGATCAGCGCTGCGGCGACCTATACCATCCCTCTGGGCTGCGTCCTGCATCCCGGAGAGGGAACCTGGGTGCCTGTCACGGCGGCAGGCGCCAAGGCATCGCCTATGATCACGGGATCGGCCTTCAATACCGGGGCAGGCACGCTCTCGACGGTGATCGCCCAGCCGGTCACCTCGAGCGCCAACATGGAGATCTACGATGCACGCTGCTCCGATGAGGTCTATGCCTGGGTCGAGATGAACATCCTGACCCGTGACTGGAAGCTCTATGGGCAGGCCTTCTCGAATGGCGCCGTCTCAGGCAGTCCCTCGACGCTCTGGGAGGCGGATTCCAACTGGGATCCCCCTGCCATCGCCTGCTCTGGCTCGAAGGTGCTCTGGCAGGTGCAGCCGTCGACTTCAGGCAACCAGACCAGCTCGAACTCCCACTGCTACCTCTGGCGTGCGGGCGATTCCAGCGCCAAGGCCGTCATCGAGTCCCAGGGACGCTTTGGCTGCGACATATCCATCTCAGATGGGATTGCGACGCTCGTGCCGCGTGTGAAGCCCGACGAGGGCACCTATTACGGCATCACGGCCTACTCGCTCTCTGATGATATGGCGACGATCGTGGACCAGCTGGTCCTCCCACAGTCTGTGAGGCCGCTCTGCGCGACCCGCATCGGGGATGAGTTCATCTTCTCGATCGAGGCGAGCTACAGTTCAGGTGGCCTCCTCGCTTCGATGGGAACCTATATCGGCCACGGAGACGGGCCTTTCCTTGTGGTCGGCCGCGAGCCCTTCTGCGTCTCATGCGGAAAGGACCACACCTATATCGTGAAGGTGAGGGCTTCCTATTACCTGATCGATACGGACAACCAGACCTACAAGGTGATATCGGCGGCTGACCGAGCCTTGGACTATGGCGAATATCCTGCGCGCTGCGGCACCTGCGATACCTTCGTGAGCTTCAGCACCGTGAAGGATGCCTCATCGGGCTATCCTTCGAGCGTGTGCGTGAGGACCTTCAGCATCTAGCCTTTCGGCAGCCCTGTCTGCCCCAAGCTAAGGCGAAACATAAAAGCACGACGAAATGCACACAATTCCTCGCTCTGGGGTAGAATGTAGAGTGTATGAAAGTTCTGTTTTCGTGGGTTCTATGTTTCTGCGAGGGGGACCGCAATGGCTTCAGATGAGAAGAAGATTCTGCTGGTCGAGGATGAGAAGGCCATCCGCGACGCAGTGGCTGCATATCTTGAGAGAGAGAACTATATCGTCCGCGGTGTCGGCGATGGACAGAGCGCTGTCGAGGAGTTCGAGAAGCATTCCTTCGACCTCATCATCCTGGACCTGATGCTGCCGAAGCTTTCGGGCGAGCGTGTGTGCCGCGCCATCCGCGAGACGTCCAATGTGCCCATCATCATGCTGACGGCGAAGGGCGAGGTCGAGGACCGCATCATCGGCCTCGAGCTCGGCGCTGACGACTACCTGATCAAGCCGTTCTCGCCGCGCGAGCTCGTCGCCCGTGTCCGCGCCCTGCTCCGCCGTGCCCACACTGAGGTGGAGAGCCAGCTCGAGGTGCTGGACTTCGGCGACCTCGTGATCGACATCTCCGGCCACAAGGTGCTCGTCGAAGGCAAGGAGGTCGACCTCACCGCCTCCGAATTCAAGCTCCTGACCACGCTTGCCCGTTATCCGGGCCGCGTCTATACGCGCATGGAGCTCGTGGAGAAGGTCCTGGGCTACGACTTCGAGGGCTATGAGCGCACCATCGACTCCCATGTGAAGAACCTCCGTGCCAAGCTCGGTGACGATCCGCGCAATCCGCGCTGGCTCTACACCGTCCACGGCGTCGGCTATCGATTCGAGGCACCTGCACTGAACCAAGAGCAGAAGAAGGCATAGGGATCCGAGCGTGCCACGAGCAAAATTCGAGATAGGGAAGTCAGCAAAGCACGCCTCCGATGGAGGCGTGCCTTCTGATGGATCGAGCAAGGCAAGCTGGAACACCATCAAGCCGGTGGCGAAGACCAAGCAGACCTATGCAAGAAGGATGACCTTGGCATTCGCTGCCACGTCGGTCATGACGGCAGTGATATTCCTTCTGGTCCTTGCCTTTGTCTGGGAAGATCAGTTCCAGTCCTACACCCGCCAGAACATGCAGAGCCTGGCGCAGGCCACGGCAAGCACGCTTGCTGCGAAGTATGAGGAGGCGGGTGGCTGGACGCCGGATGTGCTGAGCTATGCGGAGATGGCATCGAACACCTCTTCGGATATCGCCGTGCAGGTGCAGAATGCTTCGGGCTCCACGATCTTCGACGATACCTGGATCCACGGCAAGCAGGTCGATTCCTCAGACAATTCGGTGCCCTCTGGCACCGACAGCATCGTCACGGCAAATATCACGCTCACCTCGGGCGAGATTGTCGGCACGGTCCGGCTCTGGGCCTTCGGGTCTGACGCCATGCTCACGCAGGCCGATTCCACCTTCCGGACCAACTCCTATACAGCCATCTTCATTGCTGCCATCATTGCGGTCATCATCTCCTGCATCATCGGCTTCATGATCTCCCGGTCGCTCTCGAAGCCAATCGGCAAGATCACGGCGACGGCACGGCAGATCAGGAATGGCGATCTCTCTGCCAGGACCGGCCTCAAAGGCAATGATGAGATCGGCCAGCTCGGGGAGACCTTCGACGATATGGCGACCTCGCTTGAGAAGGACATCAAGCATGAGCGCCGGCTCACGAGCGATGTCGCCCATGAGCTCAGGACTCCGCTCATGGCCATGCAGGCAACGGTGGAGGCCATGCAGGATGGCGTCTATCCGACCGATGCCGAGCACCTCGAGGTCATCGCGACAGAGGTCAGGCGCCTCTCCCGCCTTGTTGGCGCCATGCTCCAGCTTTCCCGCCTCGAGAACGGGAAGACCCCCTTCAATCCTGAGGAGACCGATCTGGTATGGCTCGTGAAGAGCCTCGTGACCTCGCAGGAGCAGCTCTTCGCTGACAAGGACCTGCAGCTCCGCTTCGTCGATGAGACACCGAACAGGACGCTTGTGGCCGATGTCGACCCCGACCTCATCAGGCAGGCTGTCGTCAACCTCATGTCCAACGCCATGCGCTACACCCCGGCAGGGGGCTGGGTCTTGGTTGCCATCAATCAGGACCATTCAGATGCGCTGATCTCTGTCTCCGATACGGGCATCGGCATCGCGAAGGAGGACCTGCCCCGCACCTTCAGCCGCTTCTGGCGCTCGGATGCGAGCCGCGAGATGGAATCGGGCGGCCTGGGTGTCGGCTTGGCCGTGACCAAGGAGATCATCGACCGCCACAATGGCACCATCACGGTCGAATCGGAGCTTGGAAAGGGCACGACCTTCACTTTGAGGATTCCGCTCCACCAGCAGCATGCGCTTCCCAATGGCCGGCAGAGCGCAGACCGGCAAGAGAAATAAGGATCTGCCTGAAGAGCCGCAGCTTCCCACAAAGGGGCTGCGGCTCTTCCCATGAATCCATGGGCAGACAGCAGAATGGTGCAGCCTGCGGATAACAAGATGCCCCGAAATACCATAGATAAAGGTTCAAACGCCATCTGCAAGGACGATGCTATCCATAAGGCACTGTAAGGCGATATGAGGGCACGTTATGCATAGAACGATAAACTGTCCATTGAAATGAAAGAACGTGTCTTATAGAGGCTTACAGAGCCACGTTTTCCAAGCTGGCAGAGGTCCTGAATATCACTGGATGTATCTCCCCAACGCATTGCATCGATGTCTTGAACTGTCGGGCGGCAATCGTCAATGCAAAAGGCGGAAAATGTGGGATTGCTGCAGGATGGCTGCAAGATGCGTGACAAAAGCGGCTAAAATCAAAGGCAGTTTCCAACAATTTGTCGAAAGAGATCGATTAATGCCGTCAACGCTCAGAGAGATTGCCGACCAGTGCGGAGTGACCCGTCAGACCGTCAACAATTACCTGCACAAACTAGGACTCTGGGACGATCATGTATCGACCGGAGAATCCGGCAGGGCTGCCATAGTCGACGACTATGCGGCCTCGGTCGTGGCGGCAAAGATTGGTGTGAGGATTACTGACGGCGTTGCCACCCAGGATGATGTAGCTGAGGAAGAGAGCGACAAGTTTCCACAGCTCGACGACGAAAATGCGGAAAGCATTGCCGCTTTTTCCGATGCTTGGGAAAAGCTTTGCCAAGCATTGCGCCAGCAGATTGACTACCTGCAAGAGCAGAATGACAGTCTGAAGGCCGAGCTCAAAGAGAAGGATGCCATCTACAAAGAAGAGATCGACCGCAAAGATCAGCGCATCTCTGAGCTGAGCACCCAGCTCACCTCTTCCTTGGCAACAATCAAGGCATTGCCAAGCGCTGATGCTGTCGGCGATGCACGACGCGATGGAAAGCGTGATGGGGAAGAAGAGGAGAGAACCCGCATTGCAACGATGGGGTTCTTCCAGCGCAGGCGCTATCTGAAGAGCGCCGGCCACAAAGGCCGGGCGTAAGACTTTAGCTTGCGATACCATGTTTGCTGACAATTTGGCGAGCAAGCCTGGCTTAGCAATGGAATCAGCTGCAAATGTAGCGTAAATGCAGCGTATATGTGACAAAAGCGGCAATGCAAAGAGTGTTTTTGCTGTCATTTACCGCATACGTGCCTCAGATGCTTGTCGTCTGAGGCATTGTCGTATAAGGCCAAGCGGACTCCGCTGCTGGACGCTATCAATGATGATGAAGCTGGATAGGATCCGATAAGGGAATGTGATCAGCGATTATGATCCATCCGCTTACGCCTGATCTTCTATGTTGCATTAGACGCACATACTGCGCCATCAATAGCAGTGCGACGACAATGTGCTGGAAGCATTGCAGACGAATGACAAAACCGACAATTGCCGTTACCTCAATCGTGATGATGAAAGCTCTCTTGAAACTCTCAAGGATGTTGAGGAATGTCTTTCGCAGTATCGCCCAACAGCCCAGCAAGTGTACAGGA
>OMTG01000132.1 GCA_900313905.1 uncultured Actinomycetes bacterium
CGCTGCGAGGCCTGCAAGGGCGATGGCCAGATCAAGATCGAGATGAACTTCCTGCCGGACATCTATGTGCCCTGCGATGCCTGCCACGGCAAGCGCTACAACCGCGAGACCCTGGAGGTCCTCTACCACGGCAAGTCCATCGCCGATGTCCTCGATATGACTGTGACGGAGGCGCTCGCCTTCTTCGCGAACATCCCGAAGATCAAGCGCAAGCTCGCGACCCTCTACGACGTGGGCCTGGGCTATGTGCACCTGGGGCAGCCGGCGACGACCCTCTCCGGTGGCGAGGCGCAGCGCGTGAAGCTCGCGAAGGAGCTCCAGCGCATCCAGACCGGCCGCACCTTCTATATCCTGGACGAGCCGACGACCGGCCTCCACTTCGAGGATGTCCGCCAGCTTGTGCAGGTATTGGAGCGTTTGGTGGATGCCGGCAATACGGTCCTTGTCATCGAGCACAATCTCGATGTGATCAAGATGGCCGACCGCCTGATCGATATGGGCCCTGAAGGCGGAGACGGAGGCGGCACGGTCGTCGCCTACGGAACGCCGGAAGAGGTCGCGAAGGTGGAGGCAAGCTATACCGGCAGGTATCTTGCCCCGATCCTGGCACGGGACCGGGAACGCATGGAGAAGGAGGATGAGCATGGGGAAGCGTGAGGCGCAGGTCAAGACGAATGCGATGCGCGAGCTCGACCAGGCGCACATCTCCTACACCGTGCAGACCGTGGAGGGCGAAGAGGAGGACATCTCCCGGGGCCTGGGGCTCCGCCTGGCAGAGATCATGGGCGTGGACCCCGCAAGCCAGTTCAAGACGCTCGTCTGCGTCTCGCCGACGCGCGACCATGTGGTCTGCTGCATCCCGGTGGCATCCGAGCTCGACCTCAAGAAGGCGGCCCATGCGGCAGGGGAGAAGTCCTTGGAGCTCATGCCCATAAAGCAGCTCGAGGCCGTCACGGGCTATGTGCGCGGAGGCTGCACGCCGATAGGGATGAAGAAGCGGTTCCCGACCCTGATCGACGAGACAGCCCAGCTTTTTGACACTATCGGCATATCCGGAGGCAAGCGTGGCGTCGGGCTCGTGCTCGACCCCGAGGAGCTCGCATCGTTCCTCGATGCGCAGTTCGTGGATATCGTACGGGAAGGGTGATCATGGCAAGCAACCAGACATCCCCAAAGCAGCAGGCGGTGCCTGCAGCTCAGACAGAAGAAGAAGCCAAGAAGATGGATGAGAGCGTCGGACGCTCGTCGGCGATGATGAGCGTGCTTGTCATCATCTCCCGCATCACCGGCTTCTTCCGCACCTGGAGCCAGGCATACGCCGTCGGCGTCACGATGCTGGCCTCCTGCTACACGATCGCGAACAACCTGCCGAACCTGCTCTACGAGCTCGTGATGGGCGGCATGCTCGTGACGGCCTTCCTGCCGGTCTACATGAGCGTGAAGCGCCGGCTCGGACGTGAGGGGGCCAATGCCTACGCATCGAACCTCTTCTCTTTCATCCTCCTCATCATGGGCGGCCTCACCGTCATCTGCATCATATTCGCGGCACAGGTGGTCTGGACCCAGACCTTCTCTGCCACGAAGGACCTCGATTTCGACCTGTCGGTCTACTTCTTCCGCTTCTTTGCGGTGGAGATCCTGCTCTACTCGCTCTCGACCGTCGTCTCGGGCATCCTGAACGCCGAGCGCGAGTACTTCTGGAGCACGGCAGCGCCGATCTTCAACAACTTCATGACAATCGCATCGTTCGTGCTCTATGCGCAGCTGGCGCCTTCGAACCCCGGCCTTGCCCTCGTGATTCTGGCGCTCGGCAACCCGCTTGGCGTCGCGGTCCAGCTCCTGGTCCAGCTCCCGAGCCTCCACAAGCTCGGCGTGCGCCTGAGGTTCCATATCGATATGCACGACCCTGCCATCAAGGAGACGCTCTCGATAGGCATTCCGTCCTTGCTCTGCACCGTCGTGATGTTCGTCACGACTTCGGTCCAGACCTCATGCGAGATGCAGTCCTCGGTCTCAGGCTCGTCTGTCGCCTACTATGCCCGCATCTGGTACACGCTGCCCTATTCGATCCTCTGCGTGCCGATCACGACCGCCATGTTCACGGAGCTCTCGGATCTCTATGAGAAGCACGATATGACGGGATACCGCCGCGGCATCTCCCACGGCACGAGCCAGATCCTCTTCACGCTGATCCCGATGATGATGTTCCTGATCGTCTTCGCGACCCCGCTCATCACCGTGATGGCAGGCAGGAGCTTCTCTGCCGACGAGATCGAGATGACGGCAAGCTTCCTCATCGCCCTCTCGCTGTCGCTGCCGATCTACGGCGTCTACATCTATCTGCAGAAGATCTGCTCCTCGATGCGCCACATGATGCTCTTCGCCACGGCCAATGTCGTGGCCGGCGCAATCGAGGTCGTCTACCTGATGGTCGCGACGCCAATCTTCGGCCTCAATGTCTCGGCCTGGGGCAACACGGTCTTCTATGCGATCGTCGACGTGGTCGCCTTCATCGAGCTGCAGCGCCGCATCGGAGGCGTTGGCATTCGCAACATGGCGGCAGCGACCCTGCGCTCCTTCGCGCTCGGCCTCGCAGGCTCTGTGATGGCAATCCTCATCCTGGCTGGCCTCAATGCCACCATGGGGCCGACTGATGGCTCGATGCTGAAGGCCATCCTCTATTGCGTCATTGGCGGCATCCCTGCCCTCATCGTGACCTACGGCGGAGCGATCCTGCTCAAGGTCCCCGAGGCGGGCACCATCCGCCATGCTGCTGCACGCTTCATCCCAGCACTCCGCAAGTAGCCATATAGCCCGTGCGTGACAGAAGGGCTCCATCGGCTCCCAAGGCTGATGGGGCCCTTCTGCGGTATGCTGCACGTGCTGTGTGCGCTTCATTGCATGGAGGTTACAGGGAAGCGTCGGAATTGCACGGGGCACTTTAGTATGCTAAAGTGCCACCACAGAACAGCAGGGAGAAGAGCATGCCAGGGAAGGCCCTGGCGCCTCATGAAGGAGCGATGTCTACGTGTTGAGCGGTACACCCCAAGGGTTTCGCGATATCCTGCCCAAAGAAGCACTGGCGCGCGAGCGCATCTGCGACGTCGTGAGGAGCTGCTTCGCCAGCCATGGGTACCTCCCCGTCGAGACGCCGCTGCTCGAGGACAGGCGCACGCTCGAGGAGGCAGGCAGGATCAAGAACCTGCCCTTCCAGCTCTTCGATTCCGAGGATGACCAGCTCTTGGTGCTGCGTCCCGACCTGACGCTCCCGATCGCCCGCATGGCATCGGAGCGCTTCGGGGCAGGCCAGCTGCCGGCACGCCTGCGCTATGTGGCGCCCGTCGTCCGTGAGCGCGCGAACCTGAAGGGCCAGCCCCGCCAGTTCACGCAGCTCGGCGTTGAGCTCATCGGCGGCGACGACGTGAAGGCAGAGTCCGAGGTCGTCTCGCTTCTGGGCGAGGTGCTCCAGGCGCTGCGTGTCCCTGCGTGGAAGATCGTCTGCGGCTCCGTCTCGCCCTTGAAGGCATTGCTTGCAGCCTGCGCCCCTTCGAAGGAGTTTGAGCGGCAGGCGCTCGGCTATGTGCATGAGAGCGACCTTGTGAGCTTGGACGAGCTGGTCGCACAGTCCGACCTCGCCCCTGAGGCGGCACGTGCCCTGCACGAGCTGCCGCGCCTGAACGGCGACGCCTCGGTGCTCGACGAGCTTGATGCCCTTCTCGATGCGGCAGGGGTCACGCAGGAGGGGAGAGGCACCCGGGAGCTCCGCGCCCTCGTCTCGAGTCTCACGGACCTCGCCGGAGCAGGCCAGCTTGCCTTCGACTTCTCGATCATCAACTCCTTCGACTACTACACCGGCATCATCTTCAAGGCCTACTCGGAGGGCATCGCAGCATCTCTTGCTTCGGGCGGCCGCTATGATGCGGTGCTCAAGAACCTCGGCATGCCCGATACCTGTGCCTGCGGTTTCGCGCTCTCGCTCGAGCGCCTCCAGGAGGTCCTGGGCGAGATGGGCGACACCGGCGTCGTGACGCCAGGCGTGCGCCTCGCGGAGCGTCCGATCCGCATCGCGGTCCCGAAGGGCTCGCTCTTCTCCGACACGGTCGCGCTCCTCGAGGCAGCTGGCATGCCAGTCGAAGGACTCCGCGATCCAGGCAGGAAGCTCGTCGTGCACGAGGACGGCGTCGACTACGTGATCGTCCGCGCCCAGGATGCGCCCTACTTCGTGGGCTACGGCGGCGCTGACTGCGGCATCTGCGGCAACGACTCGATCCTCGAGGCGCAGGTGGACCTCCTGCAGCTCGTCGACCTCCAGTATGGGACCTGCCGCTTCGTCGTGGCAGAGCCCCGCGCCAATGCCGGCAAGACCGACCGCGCCTATGCGTGGCGCGGTTACGAACGCGTTGCAACCAAATACCCCCGCATCACGCAGGCGTACTATGACCGTATCGGCCGTCAGGTCGAGATCCTGCCGCTGCACGGCAACATCGAGCTCGGACCCATTGTCGGCATGGCCGACCGCATCGTCGATATCACGGCGACGGGCACGACGCTCAGGGAGAACGATCTTGTGATCGTGGACGACGTGCTCGAATGCAGCGCCCGCTTCTTTGCCGGTCCGGCAGCCTATCGCTGCGATGCACGCATACGCTCTCTGGCAGACCGCCTTGCGGATGCTGCCAGCAGGAAGGAATAGGGAACATGAGGAAAGTGGAGCTGAGCGAGGGCGAGACCCTCACGAACGAGGACCTGAAGCGGACGGGCGCCCTCCCGAAGGAGGTCATGGCGTCCGCCCAGCAGATCGTCGATACGGTCCGTGCCGGCGGCGATGCCGCGGTGCGCGACTACTGCCTGAAGTTCGATGGGGCCTGCCCCGATACGTTCCGGGTGCCGGATGAAGTCGTGAAGGGTGCGCTCGAGAAGGTCGACCCGCGCTTCCTCGAGGCGATCCGCAAGGCCCACGCGCAGGTGAAGGACTTCCACGAGCATGAGCGCGAGGATTCCTGGTTCACGACGAAGCCCGATGGCACGATCCTGGGCGTCAAGGTGACGCCGGTGCCATCGGTGGCTGTCTATGTCCCGGGAGGTCGTGCCCAGTATCCCTCCACTGTCATCATGGATACGGTGCCTGCGAAGGTCGCTGGCGTCGACCGTGTCATCATGGTGACGCCGCCGCAGAAAGACGGCACCCTTTCCGCCTATACGCTCGCCGCTGCCGCTGTGGCAGGGGTCGATGAGGTATACGCCGTGGGCGGCGCCCAGGCGATCGGCGCGGTCGCCTATGGGACCGAGACCATCCCGAAGGTCGCGAAGATCGTGGGACCGGGCAATGCCTATGTGGCTGCAGCCAAGCGCTACGTCTCCGGCGATGTCGGCATCGATATGGTGGCCGGCCCCTCAGAGGTCTGCGTGCTCGCCGATGGGACGGCCGATCCGGTCGTCGTCGCAGCCGACCTTATGGCGCAGGCAGAGCATGACCCGATGGCAGCCTGCTATCTCGTGACGGATGATGCAGACCTGCCCGACAAGGTCCTGGCCGCGGTGGACCGCTTCCTCGAGCAGAGCCCGCGTGCCGACATCACGAAGGCAAGCCTCGACAACCGTGGCGTCATCGTCGTGGCACCCTCGCTCGATGCCGCAATCGATTCTGTAAATGTGATCGCCCCTGAGCACCTGGAGCTCCATGTCCCGGAGGCCTTCTCGCTCCTCGGCAAGATCAAGAACGCCGGCGCCATCTTCGTCGGTCCTTGGAGCTCGGAGCCCCTGGGAGACTACGTGGCCGGCCCGAACCACACGCTGCCGACGGGCGGCACCGCTCTCTTCAGCAACCCGCTCGGGGTCTACGACTTCCAGAAGCGCTCCTCGATCATCTCCTACACGCCCCAGGGCCTCATGAAGGATGCTCCGGCGACCCAGGCCATGGCGGAAGCGGAAGGCCTCTGGGCCCATGCCCTGTCTGCCGGATTGCGCCGCAAGCTCGTCGAGGCAGGCATGGACCATTTCGCCGATCCTGCGGCAGCAACAGAGGATGCGAATGCGACGGCCTGGCCGACCCAGCTTGCAGCGCCGGGACGTGTCAGCCTGAATGGGGACTAGCAGATGGGAAAAGGACTCTCTCCTCGGGTGAAGGCGCTGGTGCGCGCAAGCGTTGCCGACCTCGAGCCTTATGACCCTGGCTTCTCGCCGGTTGCGATCAACCTCTCTGCGAACGAGAACACCCACGGCATGCCGGAAGAGGTGCGCCGTGACATGTCGGTCGCCCTCTCCCACGTCGTGGAGAACCGCTATCCGGCACCGCTCGCGACCGATCTGCGCGAGGCGCTTGCCGAGTGGCATCAGGTGACGCCCCAGCAGGTGCTCGTCTCGAATGGCGGGGATGAGGCGCTCTTCAACCTCTTTCTGGCCTTTGGCGGAGCCGGGCACAAGATGGTGAACTGCCCGCCGACCTTCTCGGTCTATCGGCTCTACGCCGAGATGGTCGAGACGCCAGTCGTGGATGTGCCGCGCGACCCCGAGACGCTCCTGCCGGATATCGACGCAATCGTCGAGGCGGCGAAGGATGCCCACCTCGTGGTCCTGACCTCTCCCAACAACCCCACGGGCGACTGCATCGCGCGTGCGGACATGGCACGGATCTGCGAGGCCTGCCCGGGCATCGTGCTCGCCGATGAGGCATACAGCGAGTTCGCGCCTGCTGGCACAAGCTCGGAGCCGCTGCTTGATGAATACGACAACCTCGTCGTTCTCCATACTTTCTCGAAGGCATTCTGCCTCGCAGGCGGAAGGATCGGCTATCTCCTGGGTGCCCCCGATGTGCTGGCTGCGCTCTCTGCGGTGCGCCAGCCCTACTCGGTGAACTCCTTCAGCCAGGCCGCAGCCCTTGTGGCGGTGCATGAGATGGGGGCCTTCGAGCCGGTGATCGAGGACATCGTGCACGAGCGTGGCTGGCTCGCATCCGAGCTCTCGAAGCTCCCCCAGGTGAAGGTCTGGCCGAGCAGCGCCAACTTCCTCTGCGTCCGGATGCCAGAGGCAGGCAGGAAGCGCGCAGAGCTCCGCGATGAGTACTCGATCCTCGTCCGCGACTTCTCGACGACGCCGGGCCTCGAGGACTGCCTGCGCATCACGGTCGGCACGCACGAGGAGAACGAGGCGGTCGTCTCCGCCATAGCGGAGCTTCTCGCCAAGGAGGACTAGATGGGACGCACAGCTGAGGTCGCACGGAAGACCGGGGAGACCGACATCCAGATCTGGATCGACCTCGATGGGACGGGGACGTCCGAGATCTCGACGGGCGTCGGCTTCTTCGACCATATGCTCACGGCGCTCTCGCGCCATTCGCTGATTGATATGAAGATCAAGGTGGCAGGCGACACGTGGGTGGATGACCACCATACGGTCGAGGACACCGGCATCGCCCTCGGGCAGGCACTGGCCCAGGCCTTGGGCGACAAGCGCGGCATCCGCCGCTTCGGCTCGGTCGCCGTGCCGCTCGACGAGGCCCTCGTAATGGCTGCTGTCGATATCTCAGGCAGGGGAGAGCTCTTCTGGGATGTGCCGATCGGCCCTGACAAGGTCGGGACCTTCGATACGGAGCTTGCCCAGGAGTTCTTCACCGGCTTTGCCCGCCAGGCAGGCATCACGCTCCACCTGCATGAGGTGGCAGGCTCGAATGCCCACCATATCATCGAAGCCACCTTCAAGGCCTGCGCCCGTGCGCTCAGGGCGGCCGTCGAGAGCGATCCTCGGGTCAGCGGCATCCCCTCCACCAAGGGGACACTCTAGAGAGGGGTCATTATGGCAGCACCTATCGCCGTCGTGGATTATCACAAGGGCAACCTGCTCTCCGTCGTGCGTTCGCTCGGCGAGGTCGGAGGAGATGCCCATATCACGGACGATCCGAAGGAGATCTCCCAGGCCTCTGGCCTCGTTATCCCCGGCGTCGGCTCCTTCGAGGATGCGATGATCTACATGAACGAGAGCGGGCAGGCCGATGCTCTGAAGGATGCGATTGGCCGCGGCGTGCCGCTTCTGGGCATCTGCCTCGGGCTCCAGCTCCTCTGCGAGCGGGGCGACGAGCGCATCGCGAACCCGCCCGACGATGGGCGCTGGGTGGCAGGCCTTGGAATCTTCAAGGGCTCTGCGACCCGCCTCGAGTCGACCCGCCTCAAGGTCCCCCATGTCGGGTGGGACCAGCTCCACATCACCGAGGTCGGCAGGCAATGCCCGATGCTGAAGGGGGTCTCTGAGGGCGTGAATGTCTACTTCACGCACAGCTATGCCCTGGCAGACGATATCGATCCTGCGGTCATCGCTGGCAAGACCTACTATGCCCGCGCCTTCACCTCGGCCCTCTGGCATGAGAACGTCTTCGGGATGCAGTTCCACCCCGAGAAGTCCTCGCGCTCCGGGCTTCTGATGCTCCACAACTTCGTCGATGTGGTGACGGGAGGCAGGCAATGATCCTCTTCCCTGCCATCGACCTCATCGCAGGCAAGGTGGTGCGGCTCCAGCGGGGAGACCGTGCCCATATGGATGTCTACAACGAAGACCCGGTCGCGCAGGCGATCTCGTTCCGCGAGGCGGGGGCGAAGTGGATCCACGTCGTGGACCTCTCCCGTGCCTTCGGCGAGGACGAGGAGGCCTGCACGGCAAACCGCGAGGCGCTCGCAGGCATCGCGCAGCTCCCGGGCATCTCGGTCGATACCGGCGGCGGCGTGCGGAGCCTCTCCGACATCGAGGCGCTGCTCTCGATTGGCGTGAAGCGCATCTCGGTCGGCACGGCTCTCGTGAAGGACCCTGAGTTTGCCCGTGCAGCTGCCGAGCGCTATCCGGACCACATCGTGGCCGATGTGGCGGCCAAGCAGGGCATCGTGAAGGTCAATGGCTGGCGCGAGGGATCGGCCATCTCGGCAGACGAGCTTGTGGCGCATCTTGCCGGCCTCGGCTTCCGGCACCTCGTCTTCACGGACATCTCCCGTGACGGCATGCAGACCGGGATCGATGCAGACGCTTATCGCCATATCGCAGAGGTGGCCGGATTCCCGGTCGTGGCCTCAGGCGGCATCTCGTCGCTTGCAGACATCCGTGCTCTGGCTCAGCTCGGCGACGAGACGATCGAGGGTGCCATTAGCGGCAGGGCCCTCTACGAGGGGGCCTTCAGCCTGGAGGATGCCCTTGCGGCAGCTCATGGGGAGGAGACAGCATGCTGACCAAACGTGTCATTCCCTGCATGGATGTGAAAGACGGCCGCGTCGTGAAGGGCGTCAACTTCGTGGACCTGAGGGACGCCGGCGACCCGGTAGAGCTTGCCCACAAGTACGATCTCGAAGGCGCCGACGAGGTGGTCTTCCTCGATATCACGGCGACATCTGATGACCGGGCGACGACCATCGACCTGGCCTCGCGTGCCGCAGCGCAGCTCCGCATCCCCTATACGGTGGGCGGAGGCTTCCGCAACATCGCTGGCTGCCGCCAGATGATCGCAGCGGGCGCCGACAAGATCTCGATCAACTCTGCTGCCGTGCGCGACCCGAACCTGCTGACTGTTGCAGCGCAGGCCTTTGGCTCGCAGGCGGTCATCTGTGCCATCGATGCCAAATGGGTCGGTCCTGGCGACAAGTGGGAGGTCTATCTCAACGGTGGACGTGTCCCGACCGGGATTGATGCAGTCCAGTGGGCCGAGGAGGCAGCCCGGCGCGGCGCCGGCGAGATCCTGCTTACGAGCATGGACCGCGATGGCACGAAGGATGGCTTCGATATTCCGCTCACCCGTGCGGTCGCCCGTGCCGTCCCCATCCCTGTCATTGCATCGGGTGGCGTCGGCAAGCTCGAGCACTTCGCCGAGGGCATCATCGACGGCGAAGCGGATGCCGTGCTGGCAGCGAGCGTCTTCCATTTCGGCACCTACACGGTGCGCCAGGTGAAGGAATACATGGCGACACAGGGGATCCCGGTCCGCCTGGATTTCTGAGAGCCTGCTTCAGGCCTGCATGCAGGGCAGCTCTGCATTCCCATTCGCTGGGACGGAGCTGCTTTTCCATGGATGCGGTACGCTGGTGATGCTCGGGCCTGGCCCATGCTGTTGCAGGAGGTTCATGAGCGGGATGCCAGCCTTGCCGCTCTCTGATGTCAGGAGGATTGAATGGCTGAAGACTACACAGCAAGCTATGCAGGAGAGCCGACCGAGGCCATGGAGCTCGATCTCGATGCCCTGAAATACGACGATCGCGGCCTCATCACGGTCGTTGTGCAGCAATACGATACGGGCGAGGTCCTCATGGTTGCCTGGGCGAACAAGGAGGCCCTGCAGAAGACCTTCGAGACCGGCACGTCCTGGTTCTGGTCGCGCTCGCGCCAGGAGCTCTGGAACAAGGGCGCCACAAGCGGCAACGTCCAGCAGGTGAAGGGCGTGCTCGTCGACTGCGATGCGGATACCCTGATCTACGAGGTGGACTCGCCTGGCCCTGCCTGCCATACCGGGCACAGGAGCTGCTTCTTCCGCGAGATGCGCGAAGATACAACGGAATAGGCCCTTCGTTCAAGCTCCCTCTCCGTCCGTACAGGGTCGCGTGTCAATCTGGTGCAGCATCAGGGCAGCTGTGGAAGGCCTGCTACAATGGTGTGTCCAGAAAAACATGAGCGATCAAGGTACACAGGGTGGGCGGTGCATGCCCTGTGGGGAAGGTCCCAACCGATGGATATCCGTGAGATCACGCTGGCTGACATGGCCCAGGAAGCTGAGAAGCGGGAGCTCATGCTCCCGATCGAGCAGACCGAGATCTGGGCCCGCTATCAGGCGACCATTCCAGGACGCACGCCCTGGGGCGCCCTGGCGGCAAGCGTGGATGGCGAGGACGTCGCCTATGCCGCCTTCTTCGACTACGAGACGCATGGCTACCACTATCTCAACTCGATCCATGGCCCCATCTGGGTGCATGAGCCGACGGAGGAGGAAGAGTCGGAGCTCGCCCAGGCCCTCACCGACTACCTCCACAAGCATGACCGCAAGCAGGTCTTCATCCGCATGGCAGTGAAGCACGACATCGTCGAGAGCCACCCGGTGCTCTCGACGCTTCCATATGACCATACGGTCGTGATCGATATCACGGGCGGGGATGACGCGATCCTGTCCCGCATGAAGCCGCGCGGACGCCGCGATGTGCGCAAGGCCCTGCGTGAGAGCCCGGCCACCTGCGCAGATGAGACCGAAGCGGCGACGAAGTCCTTCGAGGAGTACTACCAGGTCATGGTCGAGACCGGCAAGCGCGACGGCTTCGCGCCGGCCCCGATCTCCGACTACGAGGACATGATCCGCGATCTTGGCCCCGAGCACTGCCGCGTCTATGCGGGCCGCGTCGATGGGAAGGTAGCGACCTGGTCGATCGTCACGATCTCCGGAAAGCGTGCCGTGCGCTACTACGGCGCCTCCCTGAACGAGTTCATGCGCCAGCATGTGACCGACAAGCTCGTCTACTTCGAGTGCTGCGACCTCAGCGCGAACAAGGGCATCACTTCCTACGATATGATGGGCATCGGATCGGAGTTCGCGCCGTCGCTCATGGGTCTGAACGAATTCAAGTGCAAGTTCACGAAGGAGACCACGGAGGTGGCCCCCTCGCGCGACATCCCGGTCCGCCATGGCTTCTATATGCTCCTCATCAAGGCCCGCGACGTCGTCGTCTCCCGCCGCCGCCATGCAGAGGACGATGCGGAGAAGAAGCGCCGCGCCGAGCGCGATGCGGCACGTGCCCAGAAGGCGGTGCACGAGGAGAAGAAGCAGGCAGAGGAGGCCAAGGAGAAGGCTGAGGCTGCCAAGGATGCCTCCGAAGGGGCCGGAAAGTAGCCATGGGGCACGAGCTCTTGCCGTGGGAGATCGGCCACGACGGGCAGCCCTCCATCGCTGAGCAGGTGGAGAAGGTCCCGACCGAACCGGGATGCTACCTCTGGAAAAATGCCCAGGGGACCGTCATCTATGTCGGGAAGGCGAAGAACCTCCGCAACCGCATGCGGCAGTACACGAACCTGACCGATGACCGCCAGAAGATCCCCCTGATGATGCAGGAGGTGCGCTCGTTCGACTACATCGTCGTCGACAACGAACACGAGGCCCTCGTGCTCGAGCGCAACCTCATCGCCCAGTACCACCCCTACTACAACGTCGACTTCAAGGACGACAAGTCCTACCCCTATATCGCAATCACCGAATCCGATGCCTTCCCTGCCATCAAGTACACCCGCGAGCGGCACCGGAAGGGGACCCGCTATTTCGGGCCCTATACCGATGCGCATGCAGCCCGCGAGACCGTGGATACCCTGCGCAAGGTCGTGCCGATCTGCTCTGCGAACTGCGTCGAGTGGAAGCGGGCAAAGCGCATCCTCGAGGCCCATCCAGACGACCTCGAGGTCGCGAACCTCCTCCTCGCGAAGCAGGGACGGCCCTGCTTCGACTACCACGTGGGGAAGGGACCCGGCGTCTGCATCGGCGCCATCGATACGGTCGACTACGCCAAGAACGTGAGCCAGGTGGAGCGGTTCCTGCAGGGCAAGCGCTCTGACATCATGGACGAGCTCACCTACCAGATGCATGAGGCGGCAGACGAGCTCGACTTCGAGCGGGCAGGGCGCCTCAAGCACCGGATCGAGTCGCTCTCCGCCCTCAATGTGCGCCAGCAGGTCATGTTCTCCTCCGATGTGAACATCGATCTCATCGGCTTCTACCGCGAGGAGACCATCTCGGCTGCCTGCGTCTTCGTCGTGCGCGAAGGCAGGACCATCCGTTCGGTCGAGTTCATCCTCGACAAGGGCCTCGATGTCTCCGAGACCGAGCTCGCCGAATCCTTCGTGAAGCGCTACTACGACGAGACGGCTGACATCCCCCACGAGGTCGACCTCGCGATCGACATCCCCGACGCCGATGTCATCGCCGAGTGGCTCGGCGAGAAGAAGGGGAGGATCTGCCGCATCCATCGCCCGCAGCGCGGAGAGAAGAGCCACCTTCTGAAGATGGCAGAGGAGAATGCCCACCATGCGCTCAACCGCTACATGGTGCGGACCGGATATGCCGACGACAGGACGAATCGGGCCCTCATGGAGCTCGAGAGCGCCCTTGCCCTCGATGCGCCGCCGATGCGCATCGAATGCTTCGACATCTCGACGATCCATGGACGCTTCACGGTCGCCTCGATGGTGGTCTTCACGAATGGCAGGCCCGACAAGGGCCAGTACCGCCGCTTCAAGATCCAGACGCCGCTCACTGAGGCGAACGACTTCGTGTCCATGAGCGAAGTGCTCTCGAGGCGCTACAGCCCCAAGACCATGGCGGACCCGAAGTTCGGCTCGCGCCCCGACCTGCTCGTGCTCGATGGCGGCAAGCCACAGCTCACCGCCGCGATCGAGCAGCTCCAGCGCCTGGGGCTCGATATCCCGTGCTGCGGCCTTGCGAAGAGCGACGAGGAAGTCTTCGTCCCTTGGGACGAGACGCCGATCGTGCTGCCGTCAGGCTCTCCCTCCCTCTACCTGATCAAGCGGGTCCGCGACGAGTCCCACCGCTTCGCGATCACCTTCCACCGCGAGCTCAGGGACAAGGCGATGACAAAATCGGTGCTCGACGATATAGAAGGGGTGGGGCCGACCCGCAAGAAGGCTCTCATGCGCCGCTTCGGCTCGCTGAAGAAGCTGAGGGCTGCCACGGAAGAGGAGATCGCTGCGACCCCGGGCATTCCAAGAGCTGTGGCAGAGAGTGTCTACAACACGCTCCAGGCATGGAGCGCCGAGGAAGAGGAGCGCAAAGAGGAACTGAACGCGCAAGAATCCTAAAGAGCATGAAAACGCAAGTTACTTTGCATGAATATCTCGTAACGAATCAGTTCTTATTTATATTCTTCATCAAACAGCAGCTCAGCGAAGTGCATTCGCTGAGCTGCTTTTCTGTCTATTGTGGAGATGCAATGCATACCGTCCGATTGGAGCATTCTTCCACTCGGGATATGCTGTTTTCCGTTGGGCGATAGTCATGGCCATTTTTCCGATTGGTAACGATTTCACCGGACCTGGAAAGGCATTATAGGAACTGTCAAAGCCGGACCCAGACACGCATACCGGGGGAGTGTCAGGCACGGCATGTTCCATGCACTGCGGAAAGGGGAGAACCATGAACAATCTCACTCGTAGGAACTTCATCGGGCTGACTGGTGCCTCTGCAGCTGCGCTCGGCCTTGCGGCCTGCGGCGGCGGTTCCTCGAGCTCCAGCTCCGATTCCTCGAGCTCTGCTGCCGGCACTGAGGGCGGCGGCACCATCACGGCAGGCACTGCCTACAGCACCCAGAACTACGATCCTTCCAGCACCTCCTCCGCTCTCGCCTGCGGCACCAACTGGCAGGTCGTCGAGGGCCTCTACGGCATCGATTTCCACAATTACTCGACCTTCAACGAGCTCGCTTCCGGCGACCCGACCCAGGTCGACGACACGACCTTCGAGGTCACGCTCCGCGACGGCGCCAAGTTCTCCGACGGCAACGCTGTGACCCCTGAGGATGTCATCGAGTCCTATCAGCGCTCCTCCGGCAAGGCTGCCGACTGGTCCGGCAACATCTACACCTCGATGCTCGCCCCGATCGCCGACATCCAGAAGAAGGACGACAAGACCCTCACGATTACGACGAGCGTGCCGAACTTCTCGCTCATCAAGGAGCGCCTCGCGATCATCCGCGTCGTGCCGGCCAGCTCCACCAAGGACGAGATGACGAAGAAGCCAATCGGCTCTGGCCCCTGGATGTATGACACGATCTCCGACAGCTCGCTCGAGCTCGTCCCGAACCCTGAGTACAACGGCGACCATCCTGCAAAGGACGAGAAGATCCACTACGACGTCCTGAAGGACGCCACGGCCCGTCTGACCGCTGAGCAGGAGGGCTCCACCCTCGTCATGGAGATGGTCACGGCTGACGCCGTCGACACCCTGACGAACCTCGGCTGCAACATCGACAAGGTCCAGGGCTTCGGCACCAGGTTCATGATGTTCGACGTCGCCAAGGCTCCTTGGGACAACGTGAAGGTCCGCCAGGCCGTCATGTATGCCCTCGACTACGACAAGATGATCAACAACGCCTTCGCTGGCCTCGCGGCCG
This sequence comes from uncultured Actinomycetes bacterium, assembly GCA_900313905.1. Lineage (GTDB taxonomy): Bacteria > Actinomycetota > Coriobacteriia > Coriobacteriales > Atopobiaceae > Olsenella_L. The sequence continues at coordinate 15,123 of OMTG01000132.1, forward strand.
CTCCGACCTGCTACCTGCCGGAGAACTTCACGAACTACCACAAGGCCTCGACGGTCTACACGCATGACCCCGACAAGGCGAAGTCGCTCCTCTCCGAGGCTGGCGTCACGCCGGGTGCCATCCAGCTCCGCACGACCGACAACGAGCAGGTCGTCGCGATGGCAACGCAGGTCAAGGAGGACCTCGACGCCCTCGGCTTCACGACCACGATCGTGACCGACACCTCCGCAGCCACCTATGCAGCGATCGATTCGGGCGACAACACCTATGACCTGCTGCTCGCACCGGGCGATCCTTCCTGCTTCGGCGCCGACCCCGACCTCCTCATGAACTGGTGGTACGGCGACAACGTCTGGATGAAGACGCGCTGCCCGTGGGAGACCTCCGCAGAGTGGCAGCAGCTGAGCTCCCTCATGAGCACGGCATTCACCCAGTCCGGCTCTGAGCAGCAGGAGACCTGGAACAAGTGCTTCGACCTCATCGCCGAGAACTGCGTCCTGTATCCGGTGCTCCAGGTCCAGACCTGCACCGCTTCCTGGCAGGACACTTCGAAGGCCCCGAATGGCGTCGCCATCAAGGACTTCAAGGGCATCGGCACGACGGGCCTCTCCTTCATCGACTCCGTCACCGTCTCCGCCTAGAGCTTGAGCAGGGTTTTCAGATCTTGATGTGCAGGGCAGAGAGCAAACTGCCCTGCTGACCGGGAGGCCCGGAAGACCTGAGGTCTCCGGCCTCCCATTCATGTTCGTTGCAAGAGAAAGGGGAGCGAGTGAACAACCTCCTGCGCCTTATCGGCAGGCGCCTCATCGCCCTGCCTATCATGGCCTTCGGTGTCACCATTCTCGTATTCTTCCTGATGTCGTTCTCGAAGGTGGATCCGGCCTACAACGCCTTGGGCGAGTCCGCCACGCCTGAGGCAGTCGCCCAGTACCATGAGGAGCACGGCCTCGACGATCCCTGGATCGTGCGCTACGGCCGCTACATGGGCGGCCTCTTCCACGGCGATCTCGGCACCTATGGCGCTGCAAGCTACTCGGTCGGCGACCGCATCTCCCAGGCGCTGCCGGTCACGATGCAGCTGACGTTCATCGGCCTCATCATCGGCGCGGTGGTGTCATTCCTCTTGGGCGTGCTGGCGGCCCTCTACCGCGACCGGTGGCCCGACCAGCTTATCCGCGTGATCTCGATCGCAGGAATCGCGACGCCGTCCTTCTGGCTCGCAGTCCTTTTGATCCTGCTCTTCTCTTCGTACCTGCACGTCCTTCCGGCATCGGGCCAGCTGCCATCCTTCACGGCCAACCCAGGCGGCTACCTTGCCCGCATGCTGATGCCGGCCATCGCCCTTGCCTTCCCGCTCACGGGCCAGATGACCCGTATCGTCCGTACCGCGATGGTCGAGGAGCTCGACAAGGACTACGTGAAGACCGCACGTGGCGCCGGCCTGCCTGAGCGCGTCGTCGTCGGCCGCAACGTCCTGCGCAATGCCCTCATCACGCCGGTCACGACGCTCGGCCTCAAGATCGGCTACCTCATGGGCGGCGCTGTCGTCATCGAGGTCATCTTCAACCTGCCGGGCATGGGCACGGCAATCCTCGAAGGCATCCAAGGCAATGAGACGATGCTCGTCCAAGGAGTCGTCATCGTCGTTGCCCTCTCCTTCATCATCATCAATATCGTGGTTGACATGCTGTACCTCCTGATCAACCCGCGTATTAGGACGGTGTAGGCATGACTAAGATTCGTGAAGAACAGACAAAGACCCTCGAAGCCGCTGCCGCACAGGGCAAGAAGTTCGGCGGCTGGAAGAAGATGCGCACCTCCTCCAAGATCTCTCTCATCATCCTGGTGCTGATCGCGCTGGCTTCGATCCTGGCCCCGATCCTCGCTCCGCACAACCCGACCGAGATCTTCAATGCCCGCGAGGCTCCTGGCAATGGCTTCCTTTTCGGCACGGACGACAAGGGCCGCGACATCCTCTCTCGCATGCTCTATGGCGGACGCTATTCGCTCATCATCGGCTTCGGCGCAACGGGCATGGCGCTCATCTGCGGCTCCATCATCGGCGCCCTGGCGGCTGTCTCGCGCAAGGCCGTCTCTGAAGTCATCATGCGCATCCTCGACATCATCATGTCCATCCCGGGCATCGCGCTTGCCGCTGTCTTCGTGACGATCCTCGGCAACTCCGTGCCGGCCATCATCTTCTCGATTGGCTTCATGTACACGCCGCAGATCGCCCGCATCGTCCGCGCAAACGTCGTCTCGGAGTACGGCGAGGACTATGTCCGTGCCGTCATCGTCTCTGGCGCCCGTGCGCCCTGGATCCTCTGGCGCCACGTGCTCAGGAACTGCATCGCCCCGATCATGGTCTTCACCGTGACCCTCGTCGCTGACGCCATCATCTTCGAGGCATCGCTCACCTTCATTGGTGCCGGCATCACCGAGCCGACCCCGACCTGGGGCAACATCCTCTCCAATGCCCGCCAGGGCGTCCTTGCCGGCCGCTGGTGGCAGGCAGTGTTCCCGGGCCTCGCGATCATGCTGACCTGCCTTGCCCTGAACATCCTCTCCGAGGGCCTGACGGATGCCATGGCAGCAGCTCCTGGCGCCCCGATCGACACCGAGAATTCCGAGTCCCGCCGCCAGGACGACATCCTGGCCTCCGACCCGGTCCGTGCCTACAAGGAGCAGGAGCCGGCACTGCGCCGTCGCCTCTCTGCGCTGCGTGAGGTCGAGCTCAAGCGCACCGACCGCCACGTGCCTGACTTCTCGGTCGAGCCTCTGCTCTCGGTCAAGGACCTCTCGATCAGCTTCGCCTCCCACGGCGATGTGCATGTCGTGGACGGCGTCTCGTTCGACGTCCGCCCGGGCCAGTGCATGGCGCTCGTCGGCGAGTCCGGCTGCGGCAAGTCCATCACGACCAAGGTCATCATGGGCCTCACCGACCCCAACGAGACCATCACCGGCCAGGTGCTCTACAAGGGCCAGGACCTGCTCAAGCTCACGAAGGAGGAGCACCGCAAGCTCCTCGGCACCGAGCTCGCCATGGTCTACCAGGATGCCCTCTCCTCGCTCAACCCGTCGATGCTCATCTCCACGCAGATGAAGCAGCTGACCGACCGCGGCGGCACCCGCTCCGCAGAAGAGCTCCTCGAACTTGTCGGCCTCGACCCGAAGCGCACGCTCGAGTCCTATCCGCATGAGCTCTCCGGTGGCCAGCGCCAGCGCGTACTCATCGCCATGGCACTGACGCGCGATCCGTCCCTTGTCATCTGCGACGAGCCGACCACGGCACTCGATGTCACGGTCCAGAAGCAGGTCATCAAGCTCCTGAACGACCTGCAGGCAAAGCTCGGCTTCGCGATGATCTTTGTGAGCCACGACCTGGCGCTCGTCGCTGAGGTCGCCTCCGAGATCACGGTCATGTACGCTGGCCAGGTCGTCGAGCAGGCGCCGACCAAGGAACTCCTCACGAACCCCATCCACGAGTACACCCGTGGCCTTCTCGGCTCCGTCCTCTCGATCGAGGAGGGCGCCAAGGACGGCACGAGGCTCCATCAGGTGCCCGGCTCTGTGCCTTCGCCTGAGGACTTCCCGAAGGGCGACCGCTTCGCGCCGCGCTCGAGCCACCCGACCCTGGGCCTCGATGTCCATCCCGTCATCAAGCAGCTGCCGGATGCCTCGAAGCATCACCGCTTCTCCGAGCTCCCGGACAGCTATCTCAAGGAGAACGGCCTTGTGCCCTATCTCGAAACCGTCGAAGCAAGCCAGGAGGCGAGGTAGCGATGGCAGCTGAAACGAAGACCCAGGAAGCAGGCGCTTCCGAGGAGACGCCGATCATCTTCCTGGATGACATCTCCGTGACCTTCAAGACCCGTACCGGCACGCTCTTCCACCCGAACCTGGTCCATGCGGTGCAGCACGTGAGCCTCAAGCTCATGCCCGGCGAGACCATCGGCATCGTCGGCGAGTCCGGCTGCGGCAAGTCCACGACCGCCAATGTCATGTGCGGCCTGCAGTCGCCGACCTCGGGGCACGTCTACTTCAAGGGGCGCGACGTCACGAAGAGGACGCCTGAGCTCCGCAAGGAGATCGGACGCGTCGTCTCGGTCGTCTTCCAGGACCCGGCAACGGCCCTGAACCCGCGCATGATCGTCCACGACCAGCTGCTCGACCCGCTGCTGGTCCACAAGATCGGCACGGAAGCCGAGCAGGAGAAGCGCATCAACGAGCTCATCAGCATGGTCGGCCTTCCGAAGAGCGCGCTGCGCGCCCTTCCGGGCCAGCTCTCCGGCGGCCAGCGCCAGCGTGTCGCCATTGCCCGTGCCATGTCGCTCAACCCGTCTGCGATCATCGCAGACGAGCCGACCTCGGCACTCGACGTCTCGGTCCGTGCCCAGATCCTGAACCTCCTCACCGACCTCAAGCATGACTTGGGGCTGTCGATGATGTTCATCAGCCACGACATCCAGACCGTGCGCTACATCTCCGACCGCATCATCGTCATGAACCACGGCCAGATCATGGAGCAGGGTCCGGCAAAGCAGGTCTTCGAGCATCCGACCGACCCCTACACGAAGACGCTCCTGGGGGCAGCTCCGTCGCTCCTCCATCCGAAACTGGGCGCGTAAGGCCATGGAGTGCTTCGAGGCGCGGATCCACGAGCTCGAGCGCTATCGGGGAACCAATCCGGTACCTGCCGACTTCGACGAGTTCTGGCAGGGCCGGATGGCCGAGGCGGAAGCAGAAGAGCTCTCCTTCGAGCTCCTGCCTGCCTCCGAGGTGACCTCCTGTCCCACCGTGCAGGTCCGCGACCTGTGGTTCCAGGGCATGGGAGGGGCGAGGCTCTATGCGAAGGTGCTTGAGCCCACGCCCCGCTTTGCGGGAGAGGGCCCATTGCCGCTCCTCCTGCGCTTCCATGGCTATCCGGGACGCACCCGCTCCTGGCTCGAGAATGCCTCCTGGGCAGGGCTCGGGATGCGCGTCGTCACGATGGACAATCCGGGCCAGGGAGGGCGCTCCGAAGATGTTGGGGGATTCCCTGGCACGACGGTCTCGGGCCACGTGATCTTAGGCCTCGAAGGCGAGCCGAAGGACCTCTACTACGTGAGGCTCCACCAGGACATCAGGATCTTGATCAGGGTTCTGGGCGAGCTTGGATTCCTAGGAGAGGGGGCCTATATCTACGGCGACTCCCAGGGAGGCGGCGTCGGCCTTGCGACGGCTGCCCTCAATCCGGATGCCGTGAAGAAGGCAGCAATCCTCTATCCCTTCCTCTCGGACTTCGAGAAGGTCTTCGAGCTCGGTGCCGACAACATCGCCTACGAGGGGATGCGCTACTGGTCGCGCTGGTTCGATGCGGAAGGGGCAGGCGCTGAGGAGGCCTTCCGGAAGCTCGGCTACATCGACTCCCTGTCGTTCGCCTCGAGGGTCGCATGCCCCGTGCTCTTTGGGACCGGGCTGTCTGATATCGTATGCCCGCCCGAGACCCAGTATGCGGTCTACAACGCTCTGGGAGGCCCCAAGCGGCATCTCATCTACCCCTGCTTCGGGCACGAGGAGATACAGGCATTCGACGATGAGACGATACGGTTCCTGCAGGAAGAGGTGGGCGCATGAGCACAGGCAGGGCAAGCTCCGAGGAGATACGTGCCTTCTGGGCAGATGAGCTGCCGAAGGCCCCCGCGTCCTTCACTCTCGGGGAGGCGCCGTGCCAGACGCGTGTCGGCCGCTACGAAGAGGTCTCGTTCGTGGCAGACGATGGGCAGAAGCTCGAAGGGCGTTTCATCGCGCCGCGCCTCATGAAGCCGGCAGGGGTCGTCCTCGAGCTCCACGACGTGGGTCGCGGCATGCGCGGCTGGCTCCATCTCAGCCGCTGGCTTCCCTTGGGATGCGCAGTCCTCTCCTTCGAGCGGAGATCCTGGCGCGAGGATCTGACGGAAGGCTATGAGCATGCCAGCCCGGATCCAGCTGATCTTGCCTTCGTTCGGCAGATCAAGGACGCCACGTCGGCGTTCCTGCTCGCGCAGGAGCTCATCCCCGATGTCCCTGCCCTCATCTTCGGAGAGGGGCTGGGGGCTGGCCTGGGCTTGGCTGCGGGTGCCCTGGGAGAGCTTCAAGGGTCTGCTCCAGCGGCGCTTGCGCTCCTCAATCCGGTGCCAGGAGATGCAGCGTGTGTGCTTTCTTCAGGCACGCCAGAAGGCCCGAGCGCCTCGATCGTCGCCTGGGCAAGAGGGGCAGACCCTGAAGGGGAGGGGGGAGATGCCCTCTTCAGGACCCTCTCTTACGCAGATGCAGAAGCCTTCGCCCCTTGGCTCGCCGCACCGGTTCTTCTCGGCACCTCGCTTCTCGACACCTACGCCCCTCCGGCAGCACAGGATCGCATTGCCTCATCTCTCGGCAATCTCGTCTGCCGGAAGACCTATCCTAGATGGGCCCATGAGCGGGTGAACGCCTTCGAGGACACAGCATTCTCGTTCTTCCAGCCCTATATCGCGTTCTGATTCGTTACGTATCCAGCCAGACAACAGAGAAAGGTCTCAACATGTCTGAAAAGTTTGCACTGCGCGGCGTCGTCCCTCCTGTCGTGACGCCGGATCTGCCGGACCACACGGTCGATGTCGCCTCCTATGAGCGGCTCATCAACCGCATGCTCGATGCGGGCGTCCATGGCCTCTTCTTCCTCGGCTCCACGGGCGAGGTCGCCTTCGCGAACGATGCGCATCGCGACCAGATCGTGCGTGAGGGCATCCGCATCGCCGCAGGCCGCGTGCCCATCCTCGTTGGCTGCATCGATACCGAGACCGACCGCGTGATCGAGCACGCGAAGCGTGCCCAGGAGCTCGGCGCTGACGGCATCGTCGTGACGGCCCCCTTCTATGCCCTGGGCGGCCTCACCGAGATCGAGGAGCACTTCCGCATCATCCACGACGAGATCGACCTGCCGATCTTCGCCTACGACATCCCGGTCTGCGTCCATGCGAAGATCCCCTGGAAGCTCGCCATCAAGCTCGGCCAGGACGGCGTCATCGCCGGCGTGAAGGACTCCTCGGGCGACGACGTGAACTTCCGCTACCTCGTCCAGGCGAACAACAAGGCAGGCCATCCCCTGAGCCTGCTCACCGGCCATGAGATCGTGGTCGACGGCGCCTATCTCTCCGGCGCTGACGGCTCGGTGCCAGGCCTTGCGAACGTGATCCCCGAGCCCTATGTTCAGCAGTGGGATGCCTTCCAGGCAGGCGACTGGGCACGGGTCAAGGAGCTCCAGGACCAGATCAACGAGGTCTCCCATATCTTCGACGTCACCTCGGGTGTCGTCGGGTATGCCGGTGGTGTCGGCGCCTTCAAGACGGCCCTCAACCTCATGGGCATCATCGACCACGACACGATGCCGCGTCCGGTCCGCTCCCTCGAGGGCGCGAACCGCGAGGCCATCGCGCAGGTCCTCAAGGACAACGGCCTTCTGTAGGGACGGTTCATCGGAGATCTCGGAAAGGATGCATGATGGGAAGCACGAAGCGTGTGGCAGCAATCGATATCGGCGGCACGAAGGTGGCATCGGCCCTCGTCGTCTTCGAGGACGGCAAGGCGCCTGAGGTATCGCACTTCGGGAAGCTCCCGACCGAGCCGAAGAAGGGTGGCAAGCACGTCCTGCAGGTCGCGATCGATTCGGCGCGGCGCATCTTCGACGAGGCTGGCGGCACGATCGACGGCATCGGCGTCTCCTCGGGCGGCGTGATCGACCCGCGCACCGGCGATGTCACCTATGCGAACGACATGATGCCGGGCTGGGGCGGCACCCATCTGGGGGCAGAGCTCGAGGCCATCTTCGGCGTGCCGGTCAAGGTCATGAACGACGTCCATGCCCACGCCTTCGGCGAGGCATTCTGGGGAGCTGGCCTCGGCAAGACGAGCACGCTCGTCTGCGCAGTCGGCACCGGCATCGGCGGCGCCTTCGTCGAGCGTGGCCACATCATGCTCGGCGCCCACTCCGAGGCAGGCCACATCGGCCATGTCTCCTGCACGGATGCTGCCGGCATCCCCTGCTCCTGCGGGGCGACGGGGCATCTGGAGCCGATTGCGGCAGGACCCGGCATCCTGGCACGCTACATCGAGCTCGGCGGCCCTGAGACCTTGCCGGATGGGACGCCCGTCGATGGCGCCTACATCTCGAAGCAGGCAGAGGCAGGCGACAAGGCGGCCATCGCCGCCGAGGAGAGATCCGGCCATGCCATCGGCGAGGTCCTGGGCTCCATGGTCAACATGTTCGACCCGGACTGCGTGATCCTCTCCGGCTCCGTCGCGAAGTGCGGCCCGGTCTGGCACAACGCGATGGCACGTGGATGGAAGGAAGCCGTCATGCCGCCTGTCGCAGCCACCCCCATCGTCGATGGGGCACTCGGCGACAACGCGCCGCTCATCGGCGCCGCCCAGAACGTCATCAAGTCTGCCTACGTCGAGATCGACTAAGGAGCACTCATGGATATCGCACCGCTCATCCAATCCCTCAAGGGGAAGCTCATCGTCTCTGTCCAGGCCTATCCGGGAGAGCCGCTTCGCCATCCCGAGACCATGGCACAGATGGCGGAGGCCTGCGAGCAGGGTGGCTGTGCCGCCATCCGCTGCCAGGGCCTCTCTGACATCGCTGCCATCAAGGGCCGGGTCGAGATCCCGGTCATCGGCCTCTGGAAGGAAGGGCACGAGGGGGTCTACATCACCCCGACGCTCCGCCATGCGGTGGCCTGCGTCAACGCCGGCGCCGACGTCGTCGCGATCGATGCGACCGACCGTCCCCGTCCCGACGGCCGCACCTTCGCGGAGACCGTCCGCGACCTGCGCGCCCAGTGCGAGACCCTCGTCATGGCGGACTGCATGACCATCGAGGACATCAGGAACGCCGTCGAGATCGGCTGCGACCTTGTGTCCACGACGCTCTCGCACAACAAGCCGGCCATCCAGACCACGATGGACGAGGGACCGGACATCGCGCTGCTCGAGGAGGCAACGCGCGAGTTCCCGGGCTTCCCCATCATCTGCGAAGGCCATGTCCATGTCCCGGCCGATGCCAAGGCAGCCAAGGATGCCGGTGCCTGGGCAGTCGTCGTCGGCACGGGCATCACCCATCCGACGAGCCTCACGAAGTGGTTCCGCGCTGCGATGGATGCCTGATCCACAGAGCAGACCCCCCTTTTCGCGGGCGGCCCTGCAGCTCTCAAACGAGTCGCGGGGCCGCCCTCGTCTTTGCTGGCCGGACAGGGTACCATGGGATAAAGGTGTGGCGAGAGGAAGGGAAGGCCTCGTGCAGATGGGCAAGAAGGCAGGCCAGAAGGACGAGGGGACGCGGCTCCGGGATGCGGAGAAGGCTGCGCGCGTTCCTGACATCGTGATCATCACCGGCATGAGCGGGTCGGGCCGCACCCAGGCCCTCCATGCCTTCGAGGACATGGGCTATTTCTGCATCGACAACCTGCCGCCCCGCCTGATCCTGCAGCTCGCCGAGCTCGTGGGCATCAATTCGGGCGTTGGGCGCCATCTGGCCGTGACCTCGGACCTGAGGAGCCAGGGGCTCTTCGACGAGCTGACCGACGGCATGAAGCAGCTCTCTGACCACGACCTCTCCTACAAGCTCATCTTCCTCGATGCCTCGGACGAGGTGCTGATCCGCCGCTACAAGGAGAACCGCCGCCGCCATCCCCTGGCGATGCCGGGGGAGAGCCTCGAGGATGCGATCGGCCGCGAGCGCCAGCAGCTCGCGCCGGCGAAGCGCCATGCCGACCTCGTGATCGACACCTCGCACATGCGGACGGCCGTGCTGCGCTCGACCCTGCAGCACAGCTTCTCTGAGCTTTCCGACCAGCAGCTCATGGACGTGAGCGTGTTCTCGTTCGGCTACAAGTACGGCCTTCCGGCCGAAGCCGACCTCATGATCGATGTGCGCTTTCTGCCGAACCCCTTCTACGACCCCGAGATGCGCCATCTCACGGGCCTCGATGCGAAGGTCGCAGACTATGTGCTCGAGAATCCGAAGACGAAGGAGTTCCTCTCTGCGTGGTACCGCCTCCTCGATGTGGTGATGCCGGGCTATGTGGCGGAAGGGAAGCCCCAGCTCTCGATCGCCATCGGCTGCACCGGCGGCCAGCATCGCTCGGTCGCGATTGCCGAGGCGACGGCAAGCTACCTCAAGAGCGTCGGTTACCAGGTGACGATCGGCCATCGCGACCTGCCGAAGGCCGATGTGGCACGGCCTCGGGAGCAGTAGGATGTCGTTCACGGCGGAAGTGAAGAACGAGCTCTCGCGGCAGAATGGCGAATGCCCGACCTGCATCCTGGCTGAGGCATCGGCCCTCATCAGGGTCTGCGGCAGCCTCTCCTTCTCGGGCAGCGGCCATTTCTCGGTGCGCATCAAGACCGAGACAGGCGCTGTCGCCCGCACGATCGTGACCTATGCCCACCGCTATCTCGGCATCGACACGAGGCTCACGGTCAGGCATTCAGTGCTCCACAAGTCGAGCAACTACCTGATCGAGATCGTGGACCAGCCGGGGCTCGCAGACAAGCTCGTGAGGCTCGGCATCCTCCTTCCTGGAAACCGGCTCGAGACCGGGCTCCCGGAGCATCTGCTCCAGAGGCAGTGCTGCCGCAATGCCTTCCTCAGGGGCGCCTTCATGGCAGGAGGCTTCATCGCCGATCCCCGCAATGACTTCCATCTCGAGATCGCCGTGACGGGGGAGGACCTTGCCCAGGGCATCATCGAGCTCATGGGGACGCTCGGCATCACGGCACGGCTGAACCGGCGCCGGGGCGCCTATGCGATCTACCTCAAGAGCTTCGAGGACATCACGGCGCTCCTCACCGCGATGGGAGCAAGCCGCTCTGCCCAGGCCATCGAGAACGTGCGCCGCGTGAAGTCCGTGAAGAACGATGTGAACCGCCGCGTCAATGCGGAGATCGCGAACTCGAACCGCTCCTCTGATGCCGCGGTCCAGCAGCTGCTCCTGATCGACGAGGCGGAGCGCCTGATAGGCCTCAGGAAGCTCCCGCCTGCAGTGAGGGAGTTCTGCAGGCTCAGGCGCGCCTATCCAGAGCTCTCGCTTGCCGCGCTCGGGCAGGAATGCGATCCTCCTGCATCGAAATCCGCCCTCTACCATCGCCTCTTGAGGCTCCAGAAGCTTGTGCAGGAAGCGAAGGAGGGCGATGCGGGAAATGAGGAAGAGGAATGCCGTTCGGGCGTCCAATGAGGCCGTTTGCCGACAGGGATGTGTGAGACCCCAGAGAGCCGGGGAGGTTCTCCAAAGAAAGGACACAATTCAGGTTACCTGCGGTTTTGGTCAGAACGAGGCCCGGAGCCACCTCCCAATGACTAGGGATGCGTAGACATCTGGCAGCTTGGAGCCCCGATTTTCGGCCAGTCGTCAAGATAATCCGAATAGAGTCCGACATTTAGCGGTAACATCCATTGTGGAAGAAGGTCAGGTCCGGAGACACGCTCCGGGTCGACCTCGCGAAAGGAGAAAGCATGGCAGTTAAGGTTGCTATCAACGGCTTTGGTCGTATTGGTCGTCTGGCTTTCCGCCAGATGTTCGGCCATGAGGGATCCGAGATCGTCGCAATCAACGATCTTACCTCCCCTGAGATGCTTGCATACCTGCTCAAGTATGACTCGACGCAGGGCAACTACTCTCGCGACCATGAGGTGACCGCCGGCGAGGACTCCATCACTGTCGACGGCAAGACCATCAAGATCTACAAGGAGGCAGACGCCAACAACCTGCCTTGGGGCGAGCTCGGCGTCGACGTCGTCCTCGAGTGCACCGGCTTCTACACCTCCAAGGCCAAGGCCCAGGCTCACATCAACGCTGGCGCCAAGAAGGTCGTCATCTCCGCTCCCGCGGGCAACGACCTGCCCACCATCGTCTACAACGTCAACCACGAGACGCTGACCGCTGACGACGACATCATCTCCGCCGCCTCCTGCACCACCAACTGCCTCGCCCCGATGGCCAAGGGCCTCAACGACTTCGCCCCCATCGTCTCCGGCATCATGACCACCATCCACGCCTACACCGGCGACCAGATGATCCTCGACGGCCCGCAGCGCAAGGGCAACTTCCGTCGTTCCCGCGCTGGCGCAGAGAACATCGTCCCGAACACCACCGGTGCTGCTAAGGCAATCGGCCTGGTCCTTCCTGAGCTCAACGGCAAGCTCATCGGCGCTGCTCAGCGCGTTCCGACGCCGACCGGCTCCCTCACCAACCTCTACGCTGTCGTCGACAAGGAAGTCACCGTCGAGGGCGTCAACGCTGCAATGAAGGCCTACTCTGAGCAGATTCCGGAGACCTTCGGCTACAACGAGGACCAGATCGTGTCCCGCGATATCGTCGGCATGACCTACGGCTCCCTCTTCGACGCCACCCAGACCATGGTCAACCCGCTCGGCAACGGCCAGAGCCTCGTCCAGGTCACCTCTTGGTACGACAACGAGAACTCCTTCACCTCCCAGATGGTCCGCACCATCAAGTACTTCGAGAAGTTCGTTGCCTAAGGCGCGTTTCGCAAAGTAGTTTTGGAGGCGCGGTTGCAGCTTTCGGGCCGCGGCCGCGCCTCTTTTAGGTTCGTTTTCCAAAAGGAGTGAACATGGCTTTCACCAAGAAGACTGTTCGCGACGTCGATGTCGAGGGCAAGCGCGTTCTCATGCGCGTCGACTTCAATGTTCCCCTGAAGGACGGCGTCGTCACGGATGACACCCGCATCCGTGCTGCCATCCCGACCATCAAGTACCTCAAGGAGCATGGTGCTGGCATCGTGCTCATGAGCCACCTTGGCCGCCCCAAGGGCGATGGCCCCGAGCCTGAGCTCTCCCTCAAGCCGGCTGCCGAGAAGCTTGCCGAGCTCACGGGCTACGACGTGAAGTTCGTCGACGACACCTACGGCGACAAGGCCACCGAGGCTGTCAACGCTGTCAAGCCGGGCGACATCCTCGTCCTCGAGAACGTCCGCTTCGACAAGCGCGAGAAGAAGAACGACCCGGAGATCGCAAAGAAGCTCGCTTCCTACGGCGACCTCTTCGTCCTCGACGCCTTCGGCACGGCCCACCGTGCACAGGGCTCCGTCGTGGGCCCGGCTGCCTACATCCCGGCAGTCGCAGGCTTCCTGCTTGAGAAGGAGGTCGACACCCTGACCTCCATCTTCGCTGAGCCGGAGCGTCCGTTCGTCGCTATCGTCGGCGGCTCCAAGGTCTCCTCGAAGATTGGCGTGCTCGATCACCTGATCGACTCTGCTGACACCCTCATCATCGGTGGCGGCATGGCCTACACGTTCTTCCTGGCCCAGGGCCACAGCGTCGGTACCTCCCTCAAGGAAGAGGACTGGGTCGACCGCGCAAAGGAGATGCTCGAGAAGGCAGAGAAGAAGGGCGTCAAGGTCCTGCTTCCTGTCGACAACGTCGTGGCCGACCACTTCGGCGAGGATGCCAAGGGCGAGGTTGTCGATTCCGACAATATCCCCGACGACCGCATGGGCATGGACATCGGCCCGAAGACCGAGGAGCTCTTCGCCGAGGCCATCAAGGGCGCCAAGACCGTGTTCTGGAATGGCCCGATGGGCGTCTTCGAGTTCGACCAGTTCGCACATGGCACCGAGGCTGTCGCCCGTGCCGTTGCTGAGGTCAAGGACCTCGGCGGCACCTCCATCATCGGCGGTGGCGACTCGGTCGCAGCTATCAACAAGTTCAACCTGGCCGACAAGATGAGCTGGATCTCCACTGGTGGCGGCGCCTCCATGGAGCTCGTCGAGGGCAAGGCTCTTCCTGGAGTGGAGGCTCTTCTCGATGCGTAACAGGATGATTGCTGGCAACTGGAAGATGAACAAGACCTACACTGAGGGCGTCGAGCTCGCAGAGGGTCTGGCTTCCGAGCTGCAGGATGGTACGGGCTCTGTCGACGTCGTCGTCTGCCCGCCTGCTGTCGACCTCAAGGGTGTCGCTGAGGTCATCGAGCAGAAGAAGGCCCCGTTCGCACTGGGTGCCCAGAATGTGTACTGGGAGGAGTCCGGCGCCTACACCGGCGAGACCGCTCCCGATATGCTGACCAACGTTGGTGCAACCTACTGCATCATCGGCCACTCTGAGCGTCGCGGCTACTTCGGCGAGACCGACGAGGACATCAACCGCAAGGCAAAGGCACTGATGAAGCACGGCATCGTCCCCATCAGCTGCTGCGGCGAGTCCCTCGAGGTCCGCGAGGCCGGCAAGCACGTCGAGTTCGTCGTCGACCAGATCAAGAAGGACACCGAGGGTCTCGAGATCACCGATCCTTCGAAGTATGTCATCGCCTACGAGCCGATCTGGGCTATCGGCACTGGCAAGACCGCTACGGCTGACGATGCACAGGAAGTCTGTGGCGCAATCCGCAAGACCCTCGCCGAGATCTTCGGCCAGGAGATCGCAGATGGCATCCGCGTTCTGTACGGCGGCTCCGCAAAGCCGAACAACGTGGCTGGCTTCCTCGAGAAGGAGGATGTCGACGGCGCACTCGTCGGCGGCGCTTCCCTCAAGGCTGACTCCTTCGCCGCTATGGTGAAGGCTGCCATGTAAGGCATCTGCCTTCGTGAAGTCTTTGCAGCGCTCCTCCACCTGCTTGGTGGGGGAGCGCTTCTGTGTTATTATGGATGGCTGTGAATATGAGCTATGCTGCGTTGGCAGCATGGGTGAAAGGCGACGACGTGAGCGTTCTCAACATCATCCTTGTGGTGATTCTCTTCCTGTCTGGGTTCATGACGGCAATCCTGATTCTCATGCATTCCGGCAAGGGAACCGGCGTGTCTGAGCTCATTGCCTCCTCGATGTACAACGCGACCTCGGGCTCTGGCATCTGGGAGAAGAACCTCGACCGCCTGACGGTCATCACGTCGATCATCTTCATCGCCTGCATCATGGTGATGGCGCTGACCTTCCCGCTGGGCACCATCTAAACGGAAACGAACAGCAGACATATATGAAGAGGGCACATGGCTACGGCTGTGTGCCCTTTTTCCATGGAGCGTCAGGCTGCGCACGTGTCATTGCTTTCTGAACGAAACAATGAAGATGCATGCAAGGGTTGAATCCAGTTGTCAGCCGAACGCCTGAGGCCTGAACGGCATTCCAGCAGCT
>OMTG01000130.1 GCA_900313905.1 uncultured Actinomycetes bacterium
TTCTCCGCAGGCGTGCGAGCCTCGGTGTCGATGATGTCCTTGCGTGTCATTTTGGTCTCCTTTCCCGTGTTGTTAGAGCATCCCAAGCTTGTGGCGCACGTCCGGCGCGTACTGCCGCGATATGACGATCTGGTCACCGTTGTCCATGGTCGCCACGAGCCGTCCGTTCATCTCCGGGCGCAGTGAGGCGATCCTGCGGAAGTTCACGACGCAGCCCTTGGCTACCCGTAGGAAGTCGCACCCCTCCAGGCGCTCCTCCATCTCGTAGAGGCGCAACGCGGTCTCGTATACCTCGTCGGTGGTGTAGAAGAACGTGCGCTTGTCCACCGACTCCACGTAGAGGATGTCCGCGGCGTTCACCACGTAGGTGCCTCCGTCCGCGCTTCCCGTGACTTTGCGGTCGAACATGCGCAGCCTGGCGACGATGTTGAGGACCTGCTGGTCCGTCTTCCTGCAGACGATGGCGACCTCGATTCCGCTCGCTTCCGGTCGCTCGTCGATTGTTATCTTCATGGCGTTCCTTTCGACGAGTCGCATTCTACATGCCATCCGCGCCGTCTTGGACGACCCTAAACCAAGGTGCGCTTGGGGACGACCAAGTTGCACGTAGCGTGCTCGAGCTGTGCCGGTGTCGGCTGGCTTTGCGATAGGCGATCGATGCGGAAGGCCGCTTATCAGCTTGGCAAGCGGCCTTCCGCGCTGCCCGTTTGAACTTGGCCACGCTCAGCACGTGGTGGACCAACGACTGCGCTAGATTTGGGCTGGAAGGCTTTACCCTTCATGAGCTCCGGCATACCTATCTCGTTCTGCTCGCCATGAACAGCGTGCACCCCAAGGTGATGCAGGAACTGGCGGGTCACTACAGCCCTCAGATCACCATGGACATCTATGCGCACGTTGAATATAGGCGCCAAGCCCGAGGCTGCGGTGGCCACCTCGAAGGTGTTCTAGAGATGCACGTTATGACGCGGCGTACACCCTACGTTTTCCAAGGCGTTCTTCCGCTGGTACAGTGCGGAGCACGATTCTTCCGAGATTCTTCCACGTGGGATGACTCTTCCATGCCACGTCGAGATCACAAGCCTTTGACCTGCTGAAACAACGGCGTGTAAAGTTGCCCTAACTCCAAAGCCCTACTGAGCGGGAGTGACTCAGCACACCATCGTGAGGTCATGGCGCCGTCAGGCCCCTAGTAGACCATCGTGTCGAACTCTTCGAGGGAGACGGGGCCGAGAAAAGAGCGGATAGGCGAGTTTCCGTATGCCTTGAGCCCTTCGATGAGGCCAACGGTTGCCAGGTTGACGGCGTATGCGTCACCGGACGTCATCAGTCGCTCGATGAAGATACCAAGACGGGTAAGGAGCATCTCGTCATGGTCATCTAGAGCATGCCGGGCGAGTGGCAGCAGCAGGTCTTCGTAGGTGACAAAGCAGCCGGTTTCCATGCCGTCCTGCCAGGAAGTGTGCTCCTCGAACTGCTTGGAGAGCTCGGGGAACGTCTCAAGTAGGAGCTTGTTGAGTCTGACCGCGTCTTTGAGCTTCCCGTCCTTGTCGTAGGGGAAGTCGGGTTGCACCTCGATCGGAACGCCCGCATCTTCGAGCTCGTTCTTGTATGCGAGGACTTCGGTTGCGTGTCCCACGAAGAGCGTTGTAGGGGCACCTTCCATCAGCCTCCTGACTTCGATGTAGTTACACATCGCGATGCGTGAGAGGGCCCTGAGTGCCTCTTTTGTCGGGGTAGCACCAAGCATGAGGATGATGGCGTACTCCCGCTCGTCCTCCATGATTGTCGGCGTGTACGTCGTCACGACCGACCATCCACACGCGGGACAGCGAGAACCCATGCACGAGCCTTCGACGAACCCCTCAAGGTTCGCGCCACATTCGGGGCAGATGCCGTCCGCGACGCCTTGGCAGGCGCCTCCCTCGTCGCATACCCACCAGCCGTGCGCATCCCTGTATCCGTTGCGCTCCATGAACGCTGCAATCATCCCCATCAAACCAGGGCCTTCTCCCGAGATGGAACCGCCACGCTCAAGTGCCTCTTGGCAGAGCTTGTTCTCAAGGACGAGCCACTCATCGAGCTCGTCTCTCGAGGCTTCTCCCTCTTCGACGAGGTGCAGGAGGTGGCTGACCTTGTTGCACACGAGGGCGATTGCCTCCGCCAGGTCGTGGTCAGAGAGGCTATCGTCGAGGCCGTCAGCGAAGTCTTGCGCTGTGAGTCCCGGGAGGGGGTCGCCCATCAAGATTGCTGCCCCTTTTGGTGGAACGAAGGATTTGCTTTGACGCGCTGGCTCGCTCATGTTGCTCCCTTCCAGCACTGCCAGTTCTATTCGCAACCTTAACAGACTGACAGGACAACAATTGTCGTCCGGCATGTAAGCCACTCGAACAAGCTGGGATAACGGCCGTCATGAGTACCAAATGAGTATCAAACCAAGCGAAACGAGGAAGACCCCAGTGCATGTTGTGGACGCCACGTCACGCCGTCGCATGACGGCGCATCCCATCCACGCCCACGCTCATCGAGTGGGAATAGGGAAATGGCCTATTTCATCTAGTTTCATCCTGCATGCCTAGCCGCGGTGGCTTACAGCCAGCGCCCCCCGATTTGAGAAAGCCACCAAGACTCTTGGGGAGTGGCAAATGCGAGAAAGCTTCGGAATCCTCGGATTTCGGGGCTTGTTCTATGGGTGTTAACCTGCGGAAATGCTCTTCACTCCATCGCTCAGGGGTGACGTGTTGCGGCCCGTTGCAAAGAGATGAGGCTCGATGCAAAACCATGCCAGAGCGAGAAGGGCATTTTCATCGCGTCATTTAACCGCAGGGGTGTTTTTGACGCGAGTCATGTAGTCACCTTGCAGTTATCCAGCTTTCCGACATCCATTTCGCAAGACTGCAGGTAGGAGTGAAGAGTGACAAAACGCGGAAATCTGCGAGTCCTGGCGACTTTGGGCCGTTTCCGAGCTCCCAGAAAGAGCGATTGTCACTTTCAGCACTGTGTGCAATAGGCGATTCTGGGCCCATTTTGGCACCCGAAAACTGGCGATAGGATAGGCAGTGCGCTGCGGTGCTTCCATGCTGAGCTTCTGCGGATATGGAGCATGTATGGACGAGCTGAAAATCTATGCCCACTATTTCAGCGGCAGGATTATTTACAAACATTCAGGAAGCTATTCGCGAATCTCTTCCTAAATTGCTTCCTGAATACGCGAATGCTTCCCGAATCATGGTAAACTTTCAACAGAATAAGAGCCCTAAACTGGAATGAGCAGCCCGCATGGAAGCCGAACTGTTGTTAGAGACGATCGCCCAGGGTGAATCTGCATCAGTCGAGTTTAAGAGGTGTGGAGGACAACCTGAACAGGACACCTTTGAGACCATCTGCGCATTCGCCAACCACATGGGTGGCAGCGTCTACCTTGGTGTGGAGGATAACGGGACCGTCAACGGCATTGCGGAAGGCGCGGCAATAGCCATACAGCGCAATATCGCCAATGTTGCTCGCAACCCCAAGCTGTTCGATCCCGCCGTGATGCTCGAAACTGAACTGATTGCCGTGGATGGCAAGACCGTCATCCGCATTTGGGTTCCCATGAGCCCGGATGTTCACCGCTATAAAGGTGTCGTGTACGACCGCATTGCTGATGCCGATGTAAAGGTTAGCGCTGGCAGCCAGATTTCGGCCATGTATATCCGCAAGAGCAATCTCGAGACTGAGCGGCGAATCTTTCCATATTTGACGCTGAGTGATTTGCGTGCAGATCTTATACACCGCGCAAGGCAGATGGCAACGGCACGGCGGCCGGGGCATCCTTGGGCAGGGTTGGATGACGAGCAGCTCTTGCGGAGTGCCCAGCTTCTGGTCAAGGACTTCTCAACAGGACAGGAAGGCCTTACCCTTGCCGCTGGCCTGCTGTTCGGTAGCGATGAGACGATTGGCTCGCTCTCTCCTACTTACAAAACCGATGCTGTGGTCAGGCTGCGTGACCAGGACCGCTACGATGATCGTCTTACAGTGAAGACCAATCTCATCGATGCGTACGATGCCCTCATGGGATTCTGCGAGCGTAACCTTCCTGACCCCTTTGTCATTGAGGGAGATGCAAGGGTAAGTGTGCGGGGCATTGTATGCCGTGAGCTCATCTCGAACATGCTCATCCATCGGGAGTTCACGAGCCCCTATCCTGCAAAGCTGGAGATCGACCGCGGGGGATTGCGCACCCAGAACGCCAGCAGGACGTTCTTTGAGGGGAGTATCACACTCAATGACTTTAGTCCGATGCCGAAGAATCCCTCGATTGCCAATGTCTTCACTCAGATAGGGCTTGCGGAGGAGTTGGGGAGCGGCACGCGCAACCTCTTCAAGTATGCACGAAGCTTCATGGGCGGGGACCCGACTCTTGTGGACGGGACTGTTTTCCGCGCGACGGTTCCTGACGCAGATGGAGTTTTGTCCACCATAGCGACAGCCGCCAGGCAGCGGGGGGACATCGACCAAGCCATACTGGAGCTCGCTGCATCACGAGCCAGCTTCACGCTGGCAGAGGCGGCCGATGCTGCTGGAGTCTCAAAACGCAGCGCCAGCGCTCACATATCCGCACTCATAGAATCGGGCAAATTGGTCGGTGAGGGCTCAACGAGGAAGCGCCAGTTCAGGAAGGCATGACCTCGCACTCTGCATACTGACCTCGTATTTGGGGACTCAGACTCACTCTCTGATCATCTGAAGCAAGCAATTTCGTCCGCGTTCTCAGGCGGAATCGTTTGGAGCTACGGCGCAGGTCCGCATCACGAATGGCAGGCGGTCCTACGAAAGCTCTTATGGACATAGCCGCAAGCCTCAACAGCTACATCACCTCGATGCAGACGACGGAAGCTGGCATCCCCAGGTGCAAGCTCACGGAAGCTGCGCGCACCGGTGAGTTCGCCCAGGTGGACCGCAGCCTCCATGCGCTGCCGGACGTGTGGGGAGATCCCCTCTTCATCGTCCAGCACCGCTTCTCCCTTGGGGTCTTCTTGGACGACACGGCGCTCTTCCTCCACGGCATGACGGACCGCGCTCCGTTCGCTCCGACCATGACCTTCCCTAGGAGCCACAACGCGACCGCGGCTGCCGGAATCGCATGCCGCACCTGCGACGACGATGTTCTTGGCCTGGGCCTCTGCAGCATCAGGACCGAGTACGGCAACATGGTCAGGGCATACGACGCCGAAAGGACGTTGTGCGACCTCATCCACGGTCAGGGTACGCTAGATGCCCAGCTGGTCGCTCCGGCGATGAGGGCCTGCGTACGAAGCGGAGACTGCGACCCCATGAAGCTCGTCGTCTATGCCCGAAACCCCGGTGTGGAGCCGAAGATTCGCAAATATCTGGAGATGCTATGAGGGCCAGGAACACGATGCGGTCATAAGCGCGCATCAACGGCAGGGCGAAGGAAGCGGGCGTCCCTGCGCAGCCCCTGATGCAAGGCTACCTCTTCGAGAGGTTCCTCGAGCGTCTGTCGAAGTCCAAATGGCGCGACAACATCGTCATCAAGGGCAGCATGCTCGTCTCCTCCCTCGTGGGCGTGGCATCCAGGACGACGATGGACCTCGACATGACCATCACGGGACTCGCGCTGACGCACGAATCCGCCGAGAAGACTTTCCGCGAGGTGGCGGTGGTCGATACCGACGATGACCAGAGCTTCGAGTTCGGCCGCACCGAGTATATCAGGGAGACCGGCAGCTATCCGGGGATATGCATCTGCCTCAGGGCGATGTATCCGTCCATGGCGGTGCCACTCAAGATTGCCGTCATGGGCGACGAGCGCACCTGCCAGCGCCCCGTCATCGTGCGCGCCGTCGAGCCCTCCGACGCGATGACTGCGGACTGGGCGAAGCTCCCCTACGACGTGGTCGGGAAGATCTCGAGCCGCATCGTGGATGAGGTCGACGGCGTGAACCGCGTGGTGTACGACGTCACGCCCAAGCCGCCTGCAACCATCGAGTGGGAGTAGCTCAGCACATTATCGTGAGGTTGGTTTGACGGTGCGCCTGGTGGGCTGTGGTCTACTGGGTGCACCGTCTTGCGTTTGTGAACCTGCAAGCCAGTGGAGAGGCTGTCGGCTCGCTCCTTCAGGCATGATGCGTGTTTGCACAGTTGAAGAGACTTGGTAAGGGTATCTTGCTCCGCTATACCCGAGCAGCCTCACGATAATGTGCTGAT
>OMTG01000092.1 GCA_900313905.1 uncultured Actinomycetes bacterium
GCCACTACTACAAGTACCTGAAGGGCGAGCCGACCTCCACGAACTCCGTCGCCACAATCTTCGCCTGGACCGGCGCCCTGAAGAAGCGTGCCGAGCTCGACGACCTCCCCGAGCTTGCAGCCTTCGCCGAGAAGCTCGAGCATGCGACGATCGCCACCATCGAGTCTGGCAAGATGACCGGAGACCTCGCCCGCATCACGAAGCTGCCAGATCCCGTGACGCTTGACACGAAGGGCTTCATCCTAGCCATCCGCCAGGAGCTCGAGCAGGAGCTCGCTGACTAGCCATCTCCCTGCAAGGCATGCGAGACCTGCGGCCAATCCAACGCAACGCCGTTATCCGAACGAGGACGCTTCCCTGCTTGGGAAAGCGTCCTCGTTTCATATCGGGCACTCAGCTCACAAGCTTCACTGCACCGGTCGGCAGGTCGGCGACAAGCATCAGCTTCCCGCCAAGCGCTTCGATATATCGCCTGATGGAGTCGACAGACATGACGGAAAGATCTCCGTCTTCCATGCGGGAGATCCGGTTCTGGGAGACGCCTATCCTTTCCGCTATCTCCACCTGTGTCAATCCGGCAGCTTTGCGGGCTTCTCTCAGCTTATAGGAATCCACATACGCCTGCGTCCGTTTCCGGGCGTCATCCATCTGCTCATCCGTGATGCCGCGCTTTGCCAGATAGTCATCGAGATGCGTCATTCTGTCCTCCCAGCTCCTTCAAGTGAAGCGAATGGCATGATTTCGGTATCACCCAGAGATGCAGGACGGAGTTCCTTGAGATTGCTCAGCCAAGATCCCTTGACCGTATCGACCAAGGGGCGGCCCAAGTTCGGTCCTTCCTCTGCCAGCCTTTCAAGGGCAGCAAATATGTCCGTTGCCGTCTCCTCATCCTGTCCGACGAGCCATTCCTCGATGTATCCATAGTCAATCTGCCACATCTGAACATCTCTAATAATATAGCTTATAAGCTATATTATTAGAGAGACCATCCACCACATGCGTGGCTTCAATGCTATCCGAAAGACCTACAGGTCAGCAGCCCTCCGATGGCCCTCGGCCTAGGCATACGGCCGTACGTATTGATGGTCCTTCATCGTCGTCAGATCGTCTGCATGCCTCCATATGCGGCTACCAGGAGGATTTCCTCAGATAGTCCGCCAGATGCGGCACCGCAAGCCGCACGAAGCCCCAGCCATCCGGCTCGATGACACGCTCTTTTATAAGGCTGGCACGGTACTTGCTCACCCAGCTTGGGCTTCTTCTGCACCGCTTCGCGATATCGGACACGGCTGCAGGGGCGGGTGCCACAACAGCCACCGCCTTCACGAATTCTCTCTGCGCCGGCGTGAGACCATCCATCAAAGGGGCGCAGACCGCATCGCCGAATGCCACCACCGCATCATCTATGCCCCGTTCCACATCAGCATGCTCGATGCAGGAAGACCCTCTGCGCTCTGCAGACTGCCACATGCAGTAGCCAACAAGCTGCACCATATAGGGGTATCCTGCTGCAGCTTCAGCTGCAGCAAGCGCATCCTCCCGGCCGATCTGCTTGCCAGACTCCCCCACCGCATCGATATATGCTGCATAGACATCAGTGAACGGCAGGCCGCCGAGCACCTGCTGCTGGGCACGCCGCAGGAAGGCCAGCTTCTTGTTGTTGGCCACCTCATCAATCATCGAAGGCAGTCCTGCAAACACGAACGCAACACCGTGCCTTCTGTCTTCCGGAAGGTCCTGCATCCCCTTATACGCATGCCGGATAGCAGCCGCAATGGCAGCCAGATCATCTTCCGAAGCAGCTTGCGCCTCATCAATCGTGAAGAGGATGCCCTTCCCCTCCAGCATGCGCCTGAGCCTGCACTCGATCGTCTCTCCCAGATCGAAGCCAGCCGATGCAGATGAGATGCCTATGCCATCAAGCCCGCATCCCACCAAAGCTGCAGCCAGACGCTCGCTCACACCACATGATGCCGTATCGGAGACCACGTCCCAGCCATGGCTCACCGCAATGCGCTCCAATGCCGTGAGCATGACCGTCTTGCCCTGCCCGCTCTGCCCAGAAATGAGCATCAGGCCAGGAGCGTCCATGCTGCCATCAAGCACGTCTTCGAAGCCCTGCATGGCCGAATCCCTGCCGATAAGGACAGGAGGCATCTTGCCAGCAGTCGGCTTGAATGG
>OMTG01000047.1 GCA_900313905.1 uncultured Actinomycetes bacterium
CTCCGGCTTCCGTGGCAGCTCCGACCGTGGTGGCCGCGGCGGCTATCGCGGCGGCTCCGACCGTGGCGGCTACCGTGGCGGCCGTGACAACAGGCGCGACGGCGGCTATCGTGGCGGCCGTGACTTCAATTCCGGCTACGGCAGCTCGAACCGTGGCGGATACCGCGACTAGGATCGCAGAAGAGATCTGAAGACAAGGCAGGGGCCGCTCGCGCGGCCCCTGCTTCTGTTTCGGTTGCTGTTCTGGCCCTCCGGTGGCGATCAGGCAGCCGCCTGCGCCTTGAGGAGCGGATCGCCTGCCGATACATGCCCCTCGGGCAGAAGCTCGACTTCCAGGTAGTCGGCAGAGTTCAGGATGACGCAGATCACGATCTCCCGATAGCCTGCCTGGCGTATCGCATCGATCGAGAAGCGCATGAGGGGCTCCCCCTCCTTGAAGCGGTCGCCCTTCTCCACCAGACGGGCAAACCCCTTGCCCTGCATCTCGACCGTATCGATCCCGACATGGACGATGCACTGCACGCCGGCATCGGAGGTGAGGACAATCCCATGGTTCGTGCTGCTGACTGACGAGACCGCGCCGTCGAAGGGGGCCCGCAGATAGTTCTCCTCCGGCCAGATGCCGCAGCCCTGGCCGAGCATGCCGCTGTTGAAGACCGGATCGGGCACCTCGCCCAGAGGTACGACCTTCCCTGAGACGGGAGCCTTCACGAGATCGGATGCTTTGCTGCCAGCTCCTGTTTTGCTGGCCTTCTGGCCAAGCCCAGATTCCTGCTCTGCCATGCGCCTACCTCTTCATGCATCCTCTGCCTGCTCCTGGCCCTGCCGATGCAGGAAAACCAGCTGACGCACGTATATTAATCCAACTCGCCTGCAAAGAGAATCCGTGCTCAGGACAATTCTCGCGCTGTTTTCATGGCACCTGAGCTGTACGTTTCTCATTGGCTTGCAAAACTGCAGGCAGATGAGGTGCCATAGAATCGCTATATGCAAACATGAGTTGCATGTATTATACATATCGCTTGCACCCACCTAGGATGGAGACATGAAACAGCCCGCAACAGGGCGGGCTGCAATGATCTTGCTGGAGGCATCCCATGATTGGTGGACTTGGTGCACCTGAAATGCTCGTAATCCTCTTCGTCGCGCTCCTCATCTTCGGCCCGCAGAACCTGCCGAAGCTCGGCAGCGCCCTCGGCAAGACCGTGAAGAGCATCCGCGAGGGCATGCAGGACACAGACGCTGAGCCTGCCCTCTCGAAGGCAAGCGCCACGCACGACGAGAGCTCTGCAGACGATAGCGACCAGGACCGGTAGCGCTCCAGGCAGAGAGCTGCGCAGATTCTCCCCTCTCGTGCAGCCTCCCGAAGGGAGCCTTGTCCGGCAATGCAGACAGGAAAAGCCGCCCCGCAGCGCACCATGCTGCAGGGCGGCTTTCCTTTCCGCACGGGGAGGCCTCACTTCGCGGGGCTGCCCTCTGGTCTTCTTCCTTCACCGGCTGCCCCAGTGCCCTCAGGCTGGCTCTCGGCGCCTTCCTCAGGCGGGCAGTCGTTCTCGAACATCTTGATGAAGCGCTCTGCCAGGGGAGGCAGATAGGAGCCTTTGCGCCAGACGAGCGCCATCCGCGTCACCAGCTCGGGGCAGTCGATGACCTTGTTCGTCGTCCCCTCATGCTTCATCGTCTTCAGGAAGGACTCAGGCACGATACCGATGCCCATGCCCCGGGCGGCCCAGACGCAGGCCGTGCGCGCATCGTCGGCTGCGCAGGCGACGAAGAGCTGCTTGCCCTGCTCAGCGAAGAGATCTTCCAGCAGATGCTCGAAGCGCCGGTAGATAACGAGCGGCTGGCCCGAAAGCTCGGCCAGCGTGATCTTCTCCGGATCCCTTCCGCAGCGGATGCCCTTGGGGATGAGGGCCACCATGCGCTCGGAGCCGGCATAGCTGACATTGAGCCCATCGGCAGAGAAGGGCGTGCGGACGATGCCCACATCGACCTCGCCGCGCTTCAGCATCTCGAGCACCTCGTAGGTGTTCCCCTCATGGAGCTCGATTCTGACCTGCGGATAGTTGCGGCAGAGCCGCTGCATCGACGGGGTCGGGAGCAGCCCTCCCGACGATGAGATGATGCCGACGGAAAGGGTCCCGCTCGTCCCTTGCCCGAAGCTCTTGACCTCGCGGGTCGCAGAGCTCGTGAGCGCCAGGATGCGCTCTGCACGGGCATAGAGCAGCTGGCCTGCCTCGGTCAGCTCGGCAGAGCGGGGACCCCGCTCGATGAGCTTGACGCCGAGCTCCTTCTCGAGGGAGGACAGCTCATAGGACAGAGGAGGCTGGGTGATGTGCAGACGCCTCGCCGCGGCGGTGATCTGGTGCTCTTCGGCGATCGCCATGAAATACTCGAGCTGCCTCAGGTTCATGGGAGACCTTTCCTGTGGTCGACTTTGCAGACGGAGCTAGTTCTTCGCGTCCTCGATGCTTGCCTCGAAGAGGGCTATCACATCATCCGAGCTCATGTTCAGCGCGACCGACATCTCGCACAGCGAGCGCTCGCTTGCCTGCTTGAGGATGCGCTCGAAGACCACAGGCGGCTTCTTGTTGCGGGCCTTCACATCGGCGATGCGCTTGCGGAACGTCTTCACGATGCGGACCGAGTCCTGGCAGGTGCCGTTGCGGATCTCCTTCTTGAAGTGCTCCTCCTCCAGCGCGATGCTGCGGTCCTTGTAGTGCTCCACATCCATCGTCGGATATTCGGCGATGATCTCCGTCGCCTCGTCGCGGGTGAGCACCGGGCGCAGACGGCTCTCAGAGGCGACCGGGAAGCTGATCACCATGGGGTTGCGCTGTCCGACCGGCATGAGCATATAGGAAGGCGTCGTGCCTTCTGTAACCCCATTCACCTTGCAGACTCCCTGACCCGGATGGACCACAAATTCGCCGACCTTGTACATGCTTGAATCCTCCTTGCTTCCGAATGTCCCTATTTTAGCACCAATTCCCTAAAATTTTGCCGATTACACGATTTTCCATTGCATAGAGGACCAACGTACGCTATCTTATATGGTTTTCATGCGCCATGTGATCCACCAGTAGCCATCCGGCCTGTGGAGATTCCTCCAGAAAGGCTCCGGAAAAGCTGCACATCCCCTCCTGCGACCTGCCCGGATGGCGCACCTCCGCTCCCCCGCCCGCCGCTTCCGCCCACGAGGTCTCGCACCCTTGAGCGCTTGTTGGGCTAGGATGGATGCAGGACATGACACGACCCCAGCACCATCCCCTCAGACAGGAGGCAGCTTGATGAACCTCGAAGGAATGTATCTCGGCATCTGCGGCTGGTGGAAGGACCTCGACGATTCGACCAGGCAGGCAGCGCTCGATGACTTCGCGCTCAATTTCTCGCTCAACTCGGCCCGCATCGAGAAGGAGCATGCGCCCCGCGAAGTGGCCCGCCAGATATTCGATAAGGGCGCCGTCGAGAACTATACCGGAAGCCTCAAGCCCCTCGTCCAGGTCTTCAACCAGAAGCGTGCCTGGATGCGTGCGACAAGCTACCTGGAGAGCAGGCGTCCCATCGACTCCTCGCTCGTGCTCGACCTGCACCAGACGCTCTGCGCTGCGACCTACAGCGAGACGAACTTCGCAGACGGCGAGCGTCCCGGAACCTACCGTCTGGGCGATTGCCTGATTCCCGACTCCACCGAGGTCGGCGCCGACCCCTCGGAGGTCCCCGAGCTTGTGGACGATCTCTGCGACCAGGTGAGCGATGTGCTCGGCCAGGCCACTCCCAAAGGCGTCCTCACCGCAGCAAGCTTCTTCCATGCAAGCTACGAGACGATCCATCCCTTCGCCGATGGCAACGGCATATCGGGCCGCCTCCTGATGAACTACACGCTGCTCTATGGCGGAAACCCGCCTGCCGTCATCTTCGCGACCGACCGCCCCGCCTACTACGAGGCGCTCGAGGCCTTCAACCAGAAGGGCGACCTCAAGCCCTTCAAGTCCTTCGTTATGGCAGAGACCATCAAGAGCTGGCGCAAGCTCGCCTCCGAGCTCGCCGAGAACGCCTAGGCACCAGGCAGACATCGAAAGAGCGCAGGGCCCGGAAGCCGTGGAGCTTCCGGGCCCTGTCTTGTGCTGTCTTCTGATCTCTACTGGTTGCGGACGTTGCGGGCGATGCGGTCCGAGACCGAAGCTCCCTTCCTGCGGTCAGGTCCCCAGAAGCAGCAGGAGATCATGCCCGGTCCGACATGGCAGCCAATCGTGGGGCCGATCGTCGAGATCATCGTGATTGCGGTCTCATCGGTCTTGTGGATCATGTCAGCCAGGCGCTCTGCATCGCGCGGGCAGTCGGCGTTGCCGATCGCGACGACCGATGAGAACATATCGGTGTTGTGCGTCTTCTCATAGAAGCTCGCCATCTTCTTCATGCCCTTCTTGCGGCCGCGGGTGACGCCGATCACGGAGAGGGCGCCATCGAGGTCGAAGGTCAGAAGCGGCTTCACATCGAGGGCGCCGCCCACGACGGCGACGCTCTTCGAGACGCGGCCACCGCGGTGCAGGGCATCGAGGTCGTCCACCATGAAGATGGTCTGGACGAAGTAGCGGGCCTCCTCAGCCCACTTCACCATCTCTTCGGCCGTGAGACCCTTGTCGCGCTGGCGGATCGCCTCGACGATGAAGAGATACTGGGAGGTCGAGCCGATCTTGCAGTCCACGATATGGATCGGGAGGTCGGGACGGCCCAGCTCCTCCTTCACGCGGGCAAGCGCCGTGCAGGCACCCTCGTAGCAGCCGGAGATGCCGGAGTCGAAGGCGAGATAGACGGTCGGCAGGTCGGCGTCGGCCCGCTCGCGGAAGGCACGCTCGAACTCCATCTGCGATGGCTGTGATGTCATGGGCGTCGCCCCATGGCGGATGGCTTCGTAGAACTCATGGGCAGAGCGGGAGACGAAGAGGTCGTCCACGCCGTGGAAGCCTCCGTCCTCCTTCCCTGCCTCGGTATAGGTGAAGTGGAGCATGCCGATGTTGGCATCGTCCACCATCTGCTGCGAGAAGTCGCAGGGCGAATCGGTCATCAGGTAGAACTTCGGATCAGCCATGGGTCATTCCTTCCAGCGGCAGGGCTCTGCTTGCCACCATACTATATATCAGAGATTTCCCGGACGATCGGGGCCTTCCTTACCATCTTAGACGAGAGCGCAGATCAATCGACCGACTTCAGGCTTTCCACCATATCGATGCGGGCAAGCTTCGGCGAAAGGGCCGCCATAACGATCAGGGTGAAGGCCAGGGTCGTCGCGAAGGCAGCACCATAGCTCATCGCATGGATCTCGCGGCCGAACATCACGAAATCGACCTCGGCCGTCACGACGACGAACTGCTCCATGAAGAAGCCGCCGAAGAGCCCCACGAGGGCGCCGAGCACCGTGAGCAGCATCGTCTCCCGGAAGATGTACGACCTGACCTCGCGCTTCGTGAAGCCGAGCACCTTGAGGCTCGCAATCTCGCGTATGCGCTCCGAGATGTTGATGTTCGTGAGGTTGTAGAGCACGATGAAGGCAAGGAGCGCTGCGGCCACGACGAGGATCACCATCACCTCGTCCACCGTCGTGAGCATCGCGCGGTAGGTCGAGATGGTCTCGTCGTTGAAGATGACGGTATCGGCACCGGCATAGCTGTGGAGGGCCTCCATCATCTCCCGATGCTCAGAAGCGTCGCCGCCGACCTTCGCGTAGAGGTGGTCGATGCCCGCCTCGTGGCCGAAGGCCTCCCTATAGGCATCCTTTCCGGCATAGACGTAGTAGGAGATGTAGTTCTCGACGATGCCAGTCACGACAAGCGGGGTCCCTGTGCCGGTCGCATTGCCGATCTCGTCCTGGTCGAAGATCAGGATCGTGTCGCCGACCGAGATGCCGAGCTGGGTCGCAAGCTTCTCGCTCACGAGCACGGAGCCGTCGTCGAGCGTGACGGGGGCATGGCCGACACGCTCCCGCATCGTCACGAGATTCTCGAAGGCCTGGCAGTCGTCCGGAACGATGAGGCGGATGCTCTGCGGCTCTGCGTCGCCTGTCCCGGCCTTCATGTTGAGGTCGGCGCCCCAGGCATAGCCCGTACATTCCCCTGCGTCCTCGAGATAGGAGACGATGTCCTCCCGATCCTGCTCCGATGCCCCATCGGCGAGGCCGATATCGACATTGAAGTGGACGATCTCGTCGAACTGGTTCGTGATGATGTCCTGGATGGCATCGCGGACGCCGAGCCCCGTCACCAGGAGCGCCGTGCAGCCGGCGATCCCCACGATGGTCATGATGAGACGCTTCTTGTAGCGGAAGATGTTCCGGAAGGTCACCTTCCAGAGGAACCCCAGCCGTGACCAGAGAGGGCGTATGCGCTCGAGCAGGATGCGCTTGCCCGCCTTCGGCGCCTTTGGCTGCATGAGGGCGGCAGGCGTCTCCTGCATCTCTGCCCAGACTGCGGCAAAGGTCGCGATGAGGGTGATGCCGATTCCGGCAGCAGCAGCGATGAGCACGGTCGGAAGGTCGATCGAGAGCGGCACGGATGGCACCGGCACCACATACATGATCCCGTAGGCATTCATTACGATCGAAGGGAGGAGCTGCGTCAAGAGCGCCGAGCCGACGATGCAGCCGGCAAGCGAGGCGATGAGTGCATAGACGAGATACTTCTGGGCGATCTGGAAGGTCGTATAGCCAAGCGCCTTCAGGGTGCCGATCTCGCCGCGGTTATCCTCCACCATCCTTGTCATGCTCGTGAGGGCCACGAGCGCCGCCACGAGGAAGAAGAAGAGCGGGAAGACATGGGCGATGCTGTCGATGCGCCGCGAGTCGTTCTCGTAGCTCACCTGGCCCACGCCCTGGCTGCGGTCGAGGATGTAGATGTCCGGCCCCTCGAGCGAATCGACGGCATCCTGCGCATTCTGCAGCTGCTGGGCAGCATCGGCGAGCTCGTCCAAGGCTGTCTTGCGGCTCTTCTCGTATTCGGCAAGCCCCTCCTGGTAGGATTCATAGCCCTGGTCGAACTCGGCCTGTCCGGAGGCAATCTCGGCATCCGCATCACGGAGCTGCTGCTCGGCAGCAGCCAGCTGGGACTCGGCTTGTGCCTTCTGGCTCTCGTACTGCGCCCAGCCAGAGGCGAGCTGCTCTTTCCCTTGGTCGATCTGGTCCCGTGCGGCCTGGGCCTGGTCGAGCTGGGAGGCACTGTCCTCGATCTTCTGCTCTGCATCGGCAATCTTCTGGTCGCCCTCGGCTATGGCGGATGCCACCTCGTCGATCGTGCCCTGGAGCTTGCCCTGGACAAGCGCGAGCGCCTTGGGGGCGGCAGCCTTAATCTGGGAGAGCACCTCCTCCGGGTCCGCATCGAGATCGATGCCCTCGAACTGGGCCACAACCTCCTCGCCGAGCGATC
Source organism: uncultured Actinomycetes bacterium (assembly GCA_900313905.1). Taxonomy (GTDB): domain Bacteria; phylum Actinomycetota; class Coriobacteriia; order Coriobacteriales; family Atopobiaceae; genus Olsenella_L. The sequence continues at coordinate 7,419 of OMTG01000047.1, forward strand.
TGAGCTCGTCTTGCACCTCGGGGGACTCGAAATCGATGAGGTTGAGGGCATAGAGGTCACGCGCCGCCTCGATGCCGCCTCTGACCTCCTCCTCGAGCGAGGCAATCTCCTCTTCGGTCGGCTTGTCCGTGCGCTGGAGCCATATCTGGAAGGTGTCGAGCACGCCTTGGATCTTTGTCATGTCGCTCTCAGCCTGGACCAGCGTCGAGCGCGTCCCATTCCAGGTGGCCTTGCCGCTCTCGAGCTCCTGCCTTCCCGCTTCGAGCTTCTTGCGTGCCGCATCGATGTCCTCCTGGCTCATGCCGAGCTGCCGCTCTGCTGCATCGAGCGCGTCCTGGTTCTGCTGGAGCTGGGCTTCGGCAGCTGCCAGCTGCCGCTTGGCCTCCTGTCTGCTCGCTTCCAGCTGCTGCCAGCCCGAGGCGGCCTCGGCGCGCCCCTGGTCGAGCTTCGCCTGGTTCTCCTGGAGCGTCGCGAGCGCATCGTCGAGCTGCCTTCTCGCATCGTCGAGCTGCTGCTCCGCGTCGTCTTTCTGGCGTTCGTATTCGGATTGGCCCTCGTCGACCTTCTCCTGGGCGGCGCTCTTGATCTCATCCAGCCTATCCTGGGCCAGATCTGCCTTCTCATCCGTCAGCCGCCCCTTCACGCTGTCCACGATGCCCTGGTACTCGTCTGAGAAGGAGTCGGCAGCACGTGCCCCCGCGACCGCAATATAGGCCTGCGTATAGGGGACATCATCCGCGAAGGCGGAAGGGTCGACGAAGAGGTACTGCTCGACCTTGCCCGAGCCCAGCGTCGTCGTACCGAGATAGGAGGCATCGACGAAGTCGGCATTCCTCACGAAGCCGACGACCACAAACGAGGTGGACGTGAGCACATTGGAAAGGTCGCTCGACCCATAAAGCACCTCGACCGTATCCCCGAGCTTGAGGTCCTCGCGCATCACCGCGTCATAGGACATGACGCACTCATCCGGAGAGGTGGGCCAGGAGCCTTCGACGAGCTCGATCTGGTTCAGATAGGACTCATCTGCCGCATCTCCCGTCTTCGCCGCATCGGGAAGCGAGCTTATCCTCACCGCATACTGGTCATCATTCAAAGACACCATCGCATCGACCGAGCGTGATGCCATGACCGCCTCGACGCCGTCGGTCGCGGCGATCTTCCCGATCTGGCTATCTGTCAGCCCCATCGTCGAGATGAGGCGGATATCGTAGAGCTTCGTGTCGTCGTAGTAGGCATCTGCCGCTAGGCGCATGTCGCGCCCGACCATGTTGAGGCCGGCAAAGAAGCCGCAGCCCAAGGCGACGATGCCCAGGATCGCGAAGAAGCGCCCCCACGAGGAGGTGATGGCGCGGACGAGGTTCTTGCCAAACGCGCTCCCCATGGCTACCAGACCAGGGTCTCGGCGTCGGAAGGATGCGCGTTCGTCTCGTTCGCGATCGCATGGCCGCCGCTGATGCGGATGACGCGGTCCGCGATATCGCAGAAGGCCGCATTGTGGGTGATCACCACGACCGTCCTGCCGGTGGAGCGGGAGGTGTCCTGCAGAAGGCGCAGGATGGACTTGCCGGTCTGGAAGTCGAGGGCGCCTGTCGGCTCATCGCAGAGCAGGAGCTTCGGGTTCTTCGCCAAGGCACGTGCTATCGAGACGCGCTGCTGCTCGCCGCCCGAGAGCTGCGCCGGGAAGTTGTCGAGGCGCTCTCCCAGCCCCACCTTCTCGAGGACCTCCTTCGGATCGAGGGGGTCCTTGCAGATCTGGCTCGCAAGCTCGACATTCTCCAGAGCCGTGAGGTTCTGCACGAGGTTGTAGAACTGGAAGACGAACCCCACATCGTAGCGGCGATAGAGCGTGAGCTGCCGCTCGTCCATGCCGGAGATCTCGGTCCCGGCGACCGTGATGGTGCCTGAGGTGCACGAGTCCATGCCGCCCAGCATGTTGAGGACCGTGGTCTTGCCTGCGCCCGAAGGCCCGACGATTACGACAAACTCGCCCTGCTCGATCGTGAAGCTCATGTCGGCGACAGCGGCGACCTCGATCTCACCCATGTGGTAGATCTTGCTCACCCGGTCGAACTCGACGAATGCCATAGCGTCCACCGCCTCTGACCGCACCGCTGCCTGCCCTCTCCCCCGCTTGGGGTATCGTTATATCCATCATAGCGTGAGGAAGGGCTGAAGGCGGGCTCCGCCCGCCGAGGCGACAGGAGAGGAGGGCCTATGGATGCACAGGAATCCGGATCTGCGGTGCGGCGGCTGGCAGTCCATTTCACCGGCCAGGTGCAGGGCGTCGGCTTCCGCTGGAGCTCCCAGCGGATCGCGAACAATCTGGGCCTTACCGGATGGGTGCATAACGAATGGGATGGCTCCGTGAAGATGGAGCTCCAGGGCACCAATGATGACATATCGGTCTTCTTCGGGATGCTCAACAGCATGTACAAGCGCTACCATCTCGATTACCGCATCGAGGACCAGGAGGACATCCCGCTCGTCGAAGGCGAGGCCGCCTTCAGGGTCATCTAGCCCCATCGCCCAGAGACAGAGATGGCACGCCACGGCCCCGACAGGCTGCGATGTGCCTTTCATTTCCCTATCATCGGGCTGGCAGCGGATTTCAGGACCCTGCAGCCGATGCGGCGCAGATCTTGCCTGGCTCCCAGGAGACGATGGGGCAAAGCCCTTCCTCGTTCACGGAGATGGCTGCGCCCGTGCCCAGAGCGTCCCAGCCTCCGATGCACGTCCCGTTGGTGAGGCCCACGATGTGGTGGCCCACAGGGCACGCCAGGCCTGCCCCTGCATGGTTCTTCCAGCAAAGCTCGAAGCCGCTGCGCCCGTCCCTGGGACGTCGCAAAAGATCCGATGCCTGGCAAGAGACGCCGCAGGTTATATCACCGGCGCGGCCGGGAGCCGGGATGATGGAGTGTCTATACTGGTCTTCGGGGTGCGGCAGAAGCCCCAGGAAGGCAAGGTTCACCATGGCAGAAGCTCTGGCACAGATGAAGATCGGACATCTCGCTATGGCAGGATGCTGCGCCTGCTATCTCATCTGGTGGGCCATATTCTTCTGGCCCAAGGTGCAAGGCGGCGAGGCTGCCGGCATCTGGCGTCCCATTGGCGTGATCTCGCTCGTGGGAGCGGTGGGCTTCGGCTTCTGGGGCGCCTGCCAGATGGCGGGAGGGGCGCGTGCGCTCGCACCGGGCTCAGCGGTCTTTGCTGCCCTCATAGGAGGCGTCGCCCTCTACCTCATCCTGCTCCTTGTCACCACCCGCATCTTCCAGAGGGTCCCGACGACCGAGCTCGTGCTCTTCTGCGCCTGGGTGGTGCTCGAGCTCTTCTGCGCTGCGGGCCTGGCGCAATCAGGCAAGCCGGGCGCAGCAGCCCTTCTTGCTGCCCTTGCCATCATCGGCTTCGTCGTGAGCCTTGTCTGCTACATCCGCTACTATGCGCTGCCGCCACTTGCCTCCTTCATCTGCGGCTGCATCCCTTTGGCCTCGATCGGCGTGATATCCCTGATCGCATCCGTTGCGCTCTGAGGGAGCCAGGACGCAAGGAGGGTCCGCACCCGGATGGATGCGGACCCTCTCCTTCTGCTTTGCCCTGAGAGCCCTATGCCTCTTCGAGCGCACGCTTGCCGAGCTCGATGCAGCCCAGGATGCCCTGGTCGCCATCGCAGCCTGCCGGCACGATGTAGCTGTCGAGGTCCTGCATCTCAGGCGTCACGATGTAGCCATTGAGCAGATGGGCGACCTTGGAGCGGACGAGCGGGAAGAGCTGCTCCTGATGCATCACGCCGCCACCGAGGATGATCTTCTTCGGCGAGTAGCAGACGATATAGGTTGCCACGCCTTCGGCGAGATAGAAGCTCTCGAGGTCCCAGACACGCGGGTCGTCCAAGAGCTCCTTTGCCGGCTTGCCCCAATGCTTCTCGATGGCAGGACCTGCCGCGAGGCCTTCGAAGCAGTCGTCGTGGTAGGGGCAGCTCGACGGAGCCTTGTCCTCGGGGTCGCGGCGAATCAGGATGTGGCCTGCCTCCGGGTGCATCATGCCGTGCATGAGCTTGCCTTCGACCATCACGCCGGCACCGATGCCGGTGCCGATCGTCACATAGACGACGTATCCGAGGCCCTTGGCAGCGCCGTAGGTGGCCTCGCCGAGGCAGGCGACATTCACATCCGTATCGTAGCCGACAGGGATATGGAGCCCATCGACGAAGGCATTGCGGAAGGGATAGTACTTCCAGGCTGTCTTCGGGGTCTCGAGGATCGATCCGTACTTCTCGTTCGCCGGATCGACGCAGGTCGGTCCGAAGGCGCCGATGCCGAGGGTGTCCACCTTGTGGTCGGCAAACCATGCGACCATCTTCGGGACGCACTCCTCGGGAGCCGTCGTCGGGATCGAGTCGCGCTCGAGGATGTTTCCTTCCTCATCCCCTACTGCCATGACCATCTTGGTTCCGCCTGCTTCAAGTGCGCCGATGCGTGCCATTGCAATCACCTCAAGAGATATCTCCGTGGGCCTGACGCAAGGTGATATACCCTCTTGAATAATCAGGCATTCCCGCCGATCCCGTCTTTTCCCGCAAGCAGGCATCCCTATCGGACGGGCGGCCATAGCAGAACAAGGGCAGGACAGCATTCCTGCCATCCTGCCCTTGCCTGAGGCGTTGCCGAGGGAGCTAGCCGAGGCGCATCACGGTGTCTCCCGCTGCGACGTCGCGGTCCTCACCGTAGGTGACGGCTCCCGCTTCATCCGCATTCGTCACGACCATCGCGACCGTTGTATCGAGCCCTGCGGCGCGTACCGCATCGAGGTCGACATCCACGAGCGGATCGCCTGCCTTCACGCGGTCACCCTGCTTCACATGGGCCGTGAAGCCTCGGCCGCCCATGCTCACGGTGTCCATCCCGACATGGATCAAGATCTCTGCACCGTTCGTGGCCTTGATGCCATAGGCATGGCCGGTCTCGTAGGCAGCCTCGATCGTGCCATCGCAGGGCGCGAAGATGTGGCCATCGGAGGGGATGATGCCGACACCGTCGCCCAGCGCCTTCGTCGCGAAGACCTGGTCTGTCACCTCGGCGATGCCGCACATCCTGCCCGCCACGGGAGCTCGAAACTCGGGAAATGGCTCGGCACATAGAGCATAAGGCCACGAATTCCTGTCGGACCCATGCTGCA
>OMTG01000159.1 GCA_900313905.1 uncultured Actinomycetes bacterium
TGCGTCCAAACGGGTTGGCTAGAGCGGCCCAGTGGAGTTGCAGTTAGCCACAGCAAGGATTCAAGCTAGGAATTACAGCAATTCCGAGGAGGTATGTCATGTCTTGGTCACATTTCGGCATTTTCGTTGGTGGCGCAGCAGCGGTTGGTGCTGTCGCAGGCCTCGCCCAGAGCGGCATCCTGCATAACGCGGCTGTGCAGGACACGGCTGGCTGCATGAAGGCAGGCGACGCTATCAGCGCCGGCACCCAGTCCATCGTCGACGATGCGAACGACCTCAATGCAGAGGCACGCCGCCAGAACAAGATCGATGCTGCCGTGAAGGCACGCATGGCCGAGATCGAGAAGGACGTCCGTGCCGAGTTCACCAAGCAGGTCGACAGCGAGGCTCCGGCCGAGGACAAGTAGGCGTCAGACGTTCCGGAAGAAGCGGGCTTTCCATGCTCTATGAGATCGTACAGGATATTCCAGGAAGGCTGAGGCTGCGCTGCGGGCGCAGCCTCTTTGATAAGGAAGAGGCATTGGGGGTGGCCCAGGAGCTGGACGCGCTTGACGGCGTGCGCGAAGCTGCCGTGCATCCTGCCAATGGCTCGATCCTCATCGTCTTCGAGCCGAAGGCGCGCTCTCGCGTGCTTTCCTATATGGACGCGCTCGATGTCCTCCATCTGCCCCAGCCACAGGAGGAGCCGACGACTGCCCAGGCGCTCGAGATGCAGGACAACGAGTTCGAGACCCGTGTCGTGGGCCTCGTGCTGAGGAAGCTCGCGAAGCGCCTCCTTCTGCCGGCACCGGTGCGGATCGCCCTCACGATCGTCCGCTCTGTCCCCTTCATCCTGAAAGGGCTCTCCTGCCTCATCCGTGGCCAGCTCAAGGTCGAGGTCCTCGATGCCGCAGCCCTCATCGCTGCGATGGGCAGAGGCGCCTTCGGCGATGCTGGCACGGTCATGTTCCTGCTCGAGCTCTCTGACATCATGTGCGATCACGTCGAGGCGCGGGCGAAGCTCTCCCTCCAGGAGGGGCTCGTGACGAGGAGCGAGACGGTCTGGCTCGTGCAGGATGATGGCACGGATGCAAAGATCGGCATCAGCCAGGTGAAGCAGGGGCAGCTCCTCCATATGCATGCCGGCACGGTTCTCCCGATCGACGGCGAAGTCGTGGCGGGCGATGGGATGATCGACGAGGCGAGCATGACAGGAGAGTCGCGCCTCGTCCACAAGGAGGCAGGGTCCACGATCTTTGCCGGCACCGCGCTCGAGGACGGCGACCTGAAGGTCCGCGTCATAGCCCCTCCTGGCAAGGCCCGCATCGACAGCATCGTCCGCATGGTCGAGCAGTCCTCCATGCTCAAGGCTTCGGTCCAGAGCCGGGCAGAGCGCCTGGCAGATGGCCTTGTGCCCTACAGCTTCCTTGCCTTCTTCGGCATCTGGGCCATCTCGGGCAGCATCGCGAAGGCCATGGTCGTGCTGATGGTCGACTATTCCTGCGCCATCAAGGTCTCGACCCCCATTGCCGTCATGAGCGCGATGCAGGAGGCGATGGAGGCAGGCGTCGTCGTGAAGGGCGGCAAGTACCTCGAGGCCCTGGCGGCAACAGATGCCATCGTCTTCGACAAGACCGGCACGCTCACGCAGGCATCGCCTGCTGTCGAGCATGTCATCTCCTTCGGCGACGTGGATGAGGATACCGTGCTGCGCTATGCTGCCTGCGTCGAGGAGCATTTCCCGCACAGCCTGGCCCGCGCGATCGTGCGCGCAGCAAAGGAGCGGGGGCTCCACCACGAGCAGGAGCTCCATGCAAAGGTGAACTACGTCGTGGCCCATGGCATCTCGACGACCATCGGCGGCGTCGAGGCGGATATCGGGTCTGCCCACTTCCTCTTCGAGGATCTGGGGGTCGAGAAGCCAGAAGGCCTCGACGAACGGATTGAGAGGGAGGCTCCGACTGCCTCGGTCATCTACCTTGCTTGGGACAAGAGGCTGATGGGCGCCATCTGCATAGCAGATCCTATCCGAAGAGGCGTCAAGCAGACGCTTGCCCGCCTGCGTGCCCAGGGCATATCCCAGATGGTCATGCTCACGGGAGATGCCGAGACAGCAGCGCGGGCGATTGCGAAAGAGCTCGGGCTGTATGCCTTCCATGCCCAGGTCCTGCCCGAGGACAAGTCCCGCTATGTGAAGGAGCTCCAGGGCCAGGGCCATACCGTGATGATGGTCGGCGATGGTATCAATGACTCGCCTGCCCTGGCACAGGCCGATGTGTCGGTCGCGCTCTCCGATGCGAGCGATATCGCCCGGCAGTGGCCGATGTATCCGTGCTCGACGATTCGCTCGATTCCCTCGTCACGATGAGGGAGCTCTCCGCGAGGCTGATGGATCGCATCCATCGGGATTACCGCTTCATCGTGATCTACAACTCCCTCCTGATTGCAGGCGGCGTCGCAGGCATCCTCTCGCTCACCGCCTCTGCCTATCTGCACAATATCGCGACCGTCTCGATTGCGGTGGCAAACACCCGCCCCTATCTCAGGCAGGGCAGGCGGCTCCCGCAGAGGGCCGAGGCTGCGGCACAGGCCTGATGCACAAGACAGGCCCCAGATCTTCTGGGGTCTTTCCTTTGGCATATAAATAAAACATGTACAAAATTTAAAAAGACATGTTAGATGAACTTGAATACGGAGCTGCACTATCGTAGCCTGTAAGCACCGAGAACAGCACCCGTGGGTGCAATGACGAGATGTGGGGAGAAGCCATGGCAGAGGGATATGAGGGGCCTGTCGGCGTCGTTTTCATGAAGCCGGTCTTCGTGCCAAAGATCTGGGGCGGGCGCAAGCTCGAGACCGAGTTCGGCTACACGATTCCGGATGGACCGATCGGCGAGTGCTGGGCAATCAGCGCCCATCCGGCGGGCGACTGCGAGATCGTGGGAGGCCCCTTCGCGGGGATGCACCTCTCCGAGCTCTGGGACCAGCACCGCGAGCTCTTCGCCGACTGCGAGGGCGATCACGGCAAGTTCCCGCTCCTTATCAAGATCCTCGATGCAGCAGGCAGCCTCTCCGTCCAGGTGCATCCGGACGACGAGTATGCAGGCAAGCACGAGAATGGGTCGCTTGGCAAGCGCGAGTGCTGGTACGTCGTGCACGCCGATGAGGGTGCCGAGATCATCATCGGCCAGCATGCGAAGAATGCCACGGAGTTCCGCCAGATGGTCGAGGCAGGGGAGTGGGACAAGCTCCTCAACAAGGTGCCGGTCCACACCGGGGACTTCTTCGGTGTCCTGCCGGGCACGGTCCATGCGCTCTGCGCCGGCACGCTCGTGATTGAGACCCAGCAGTCGTCTGACATCACCTACCGCGTCTATGACTACGACCGCGTGCAGCCTGATGGCACGAAGCGCCAGCTCCATATCGACCAGTCCTGCGATGTGGTGGACTACAGACAGGTGCCGCCGAAGGATGGCAAGGTCCGTGCTCCCGAGGTCGACGGCGTGACCGAGCTGATGGATTGCCCGAAGTTCGTCGTGGACCGCATCCGTGTCGACGGGACGCACCAGCTCGAGCAGAAGTGGCCATTCCTCTGCGTATCGGTCTACGAGGGGGAGGGGTCTGCCACGATCTGCGGCACCACCTATCCGCTCAGGAAGGGGTCGCATTTCCTCGCGCTTTCGGATGCGGGAACCATCGAGTTCGCAGGAAAGATGTCGATGATCGTGTCGCACCTGCCTGAATAGCAGCAGCGCAGCAGAAGATGGGAAGGAGCCCTGGCGCAGGCCGGGGCTCCTTTTCGGCTATATGGAGGATCTGTGGATGAAAGTAAACCTAAGCTAACAGATAGATGCGCTCTGATAAGTTAGTTGCAGCAAACAAATCAGCGCAGCAAAGCGCTTCCAATCCTGAGGAGCATCCGATGAGCAAGGTGGCAGTGGTCTTCTGGTCCCAGAGCGGCAATACCCAGAGCATGGCAGAGGCGGTGGCAGAAGGTGCCGGCACCGACGCTATCGAGGTCAGCTCCTTCTCGGCTGCCGATGTCGCGAACTACGATGCCTTTGCCTTTGGCTGCCCGGCGATGGGTGCAGAGGAGCTTGAATCCGATGAGTTCGAGCCGATCTGGGATGCCTGCATCCCTGAGTTCGGGGACAAGCCAGTCGCGCTCTTCGGCTCCTATGGCTGGGGCGACGGCGAGTGGATGGAGACCTGGAAGTCTGAGGCAGAGGATGCCGGCGTGAAGGTCGTCTCCACGACCATCTGCAATGATGCGCCAGACGACGATGTGCTCGCGCAGCTCAAGAGCCTCGGCGAGGAGCTTGCCCAGTAGCTCTCTTTCGTTTTTACGCTGCCCGAAGATGCCGGACCCTCTCCCCGGCATCG
>OMTG01000088.1 GCA_900313905.1 uncultured Actinomycetes bacterium
CGCATTACCGCAGTTCAAGGAAGCGCTAGCATCCGCACGCTGGTTGACTATTCAAAAAAACGAAAACCATCAGGTAGATGGGTGTGCTGACCTGAAAACAAACCGGACCTCCGAGGTCGGAGAAGTGGCAATACATGTTTCTGCGAAATATGGCCTATTGCATGCATCGCAATGCCAACCGAAGCGACAAGCTGCGGAAACGTACGGGAAAATTGAAGAGGCGTCTTTCCGGGATGCAGATGCCATGCTGCCGTCCCATATCGCCTTCCCATCTTTATGACCCACTATCTGCCCTTCCAGCTACAAGGCAAGCAAGTGCGTGCAGCGAGACGATGCTGAAGATGGCTCGAGGATAGAGCCTTCATGGATGGATCTGAAACGGGAACCAAGCGCAGGCTGCATGAAGCCCTGAATAGATAGTCAGCAGTGACCGACGCCATTTCTTATGGAACACCACGAAATTGGTTCGCATCAGATGAATTGATGCAATTGCGGACATAGGAGGCCGTGCATGTTTTCACGGGCCATCAATATCGCAGAAGTCGAGAACTGCTTTGCCAAAGCAGCCGCCGGGGGTACAGCGTACCAGCTTCCCTGTCACCGTGCTCCAGGGCTGCCAGCCTTGGGTCGTCTCATCTGCACCTGATCCGATGGTCTGCAAGAGCGCTCCTGAAATCGCAGATGCCTTTATGTACGGGTACACGAAAGTATTTGCCGCCGAGATCACAAAGCAACCGATGCACCACACGGCGAAGGAAATGCCTGCAATCTCCAGAAGTTGGGGGATGAATGACTGCCTGAATACTTGCATGCCACAGGCAGAGCAGCTTCCTTCCATGAGGTGCAGAGCATCCCACTCGCCGATTTGCATCCAAACACTTTGTTATGCATTCATACAGAGCGTTATTTCTTGTTAAGATGAACGCTTGAGGGGGAGCTGTCCCACAGAAGCTTCCGCAAGCCCGTCTCAGATTGAGATATGCGGCTACGGGAGTGCAGGTACCGATAAGCCACCGATGGTCTTCTTCCCACAACCAGCAGAAGGAGCATAGGCATGAAGAAGACCTCTATGGCATGGCGCGTCGTGACCTTGGGACTCGCGGGAACGCTCGCACTTTCCGGAATGGGCGGACTCGCTGCCTGCAGCAGTGCCTCCACCACCCAGGAGAGCACGAGCACGACCGAGACGACGCAGTCGACTGATGCAAGCACCCGTACTGTCACTGTCGATGGGACCGACAACGAGATCCCGGCAGAGGTCGACAAGGTTGCACCGACCATTGGTGCCCTGGCCCAGATCACGATGATGCTCTCTCCGACCGAAGGCAAGGTCGCCGCGACTTCCACGGCGCAGATCTCAGACGAGTTCAAGACCGTCCTGCCTGCCTACGAGGAAGGCAACGGCCAGGGCTATGACACGAGCGATGTGGAGCAGATCATCCAGTCGGGCGCCCAAGTCGCCTATGGGCCGAGCTCTGCCTACTCCGATGAGCAGAAGCAGCAGCTGAGCGATGCCGGTGTCGTCTTCATCCCGATGGACAATATCACGACAGTCGATGGCATCTGCGACACGACACTTGCCATCGGCACCATCCTGGGCGGCGACGCCGAGACCCGTGCCGAGGAGTTCGTCCAGTACTGGAAGGGCAACACGGAAGACGCCGAGAACCGCACCGCAAACCTCACTGCCGACGAGAAGCCGACCGTGCTTGCCCTCGCCTACTCGAATGGCTCCTGGACCACCGAGACCGGCCAGTCCATGATCGCCTCCTACATCGAGGCAGCAGGTGGGACCTGCCTCTCGAAAGACTACACGGCACAGGAGGGCTCTGGCGGCGGACGCGGCAAGAGCGGAGCAGTCGTCGACGAGGAGCAGATCGTCTCCTGGAATCCTGATTACATTATCACCTACTCCACCGAAGCGACCGATGCCCTCCTGAGCGATGCAGCGCTTGCCGATGTCACGGCCATCAAGGAGGGGCATGTCTACACCTCCCCGAAGGGCCTCTACCTGTGGTCGGTCCGCTCCGGTGAAGGCGCCCTCATGGCGCCGTGGATCGACACGAAGATCAATCCCGACCTCTTCTCCGATGTCGACATGACGAAGATGGTGAAGGACTTCTTCTCCACCTGGTATGGCTATGACCTGAGCGACGCAGATGCTGAAGCAGTGCTCAATGGCACCTACTGAGGAGCGAGGCTATCTGGGAAAGGCAGGCAGGCGCATCGCAGTCGTCTGCCTGGCCGTCCTTCTGGTCGTGCTGGCACTCGTCTCGTTCACCGTGGGGACCTACAACCTGACACTCAATGAGCTTCTCGCCACCATCCAGGCCTACGCTTCAGGGCAGGTCGCAGATACTGAGACCTCCCGCGCCATAGCGGTGCTCTTCTCGATCCGTCTGCCGCGGGTGATTCTTGCCTGCGAGGTCGGGGCGGCCTTGGCCATCTCAGGCGCTGCCTACCAAGGCATCTTCCGGAACCCGATGGTGAGCCCCGATATCCTGGGCGTCAGCAATGCGGCAAGCGTCGGTGTGGCGCTGGGGCTCCTTCTCGGCTTTCCGACCGTGATGGTGCACTTCATGTCCTTCGCCTTCGGTATCACCGCAGTCGCTCTTGTCCTTATGGTCTCCCATGCCCTGACGAGAAGGTCAGGAGATGCCACCCTCATCATGATCCTGTCCGGCATCGTGATCGGCTCGCTCGGACAGGCCACCCTTTCCCTCATCAAGTACGTCGCCGACCCGGATGATGTGCTGCCTGCCATCACCTACTGGCTGATGGGCAGCTTCGCACGCTCCGGCAATGCCCAGAATGTCCTTGTGATGGCCCTCGTGCTGGCAGTAGGCTCAGCCATCCTCTTCGCGCTGCGCTGGCGCCTCAATGCCCTTGCCTTCGGCGACGAAGAGGCACGGTCGGTAGGGGTCGATACCGAGCGCTGCCGCCTCTTGGTGATCGTTGCCTCCACCCTCATGTGCGCCGTATCGGTCAGCTACTGTGGCGTGATCGGCTGGGTCGGCCTTGTTATCCCCCATATCGTGCGGATGGCGACAGGGCCTGACTACCGTTCCCTGATCCCGATCTGCCTTCTGGCCGGCGCCTGCTTCATGCTCGCTGTGGACGATGTGGCACGGGTGCTCGTGCCCGGAGAGCTTCCGGTCGGCGTCCTCACTGCCCTCATCGGAGCTCCGCTCTTTGTCTATATGCTCGCCCGCAGCCAGAGGCGGGCCTTGTGACTGTCTGCATCCAGCATCACCTGATTGTCCGTAAGGAGGAAGCATGAGAGACCATACGGAACATATCGTCCTCACCCATGAAGAGGCGATCTCGAAGCTGCTCGGCCATCTGGGACCTGTCCGTCCTGCCGAGCTTGTCAGCATACGGAACGCCTTGGGGCGCGTCAGTGCCGAGGACCTCAAAGCCAGGACCGATGTCCCCAACGCCACCTGCGCCCAGATGGATGGCATCGCCGTGCGCTTCGATGATTTCGCTCACGGGATGCCCGATACCTCAGGCTGGAAGGTGGGGCGTGACTTCGGCTGGGCCAATACCGGCTGCGCCATGCCTGATGGATTCGATACCGCCATTCCGATCGAGGAGGTAAGCTTCCCCGCAAAGCCCATACTTGGAGAGGATGACCCCGGCGCCCCGACGATAGCAGCTGTGCCTAAGGCCCGTGGCGCCTGCTGCCGTGAGCGCGGCTGTGACTTTATGAAGGGTACCACCGTCGTGCATGCCCACACACGCATCACGCCTGACAAGATGGCGCTTCTTGCCATGTGCGACATCTCTGAGGTCCCCGTCATAGCGAAGCCCAAGGTCGCCTTCATCCCGACCGGAAGCGAGCTCGTACCGGTCGGCGGCACGCTCCCTTCGGGCCATGCCTTCGAGACGAATGGCTTGGCCCTTGCCGGCCGCCTCGAGGCCTGGGGTGCCGAGCCCTGCATCATGGGCTGCGTGCCGGACGACCCAGCTGCCATCAAGGACGCGCTGCTCCTGGCCCAGGCATCTTCTGACATTGTCGTGATCTGTGCCGGCTCCTCCAAGGGCGAGCACGACTACACGATGGAGGTCCTCTCAGAGATGGGCGAGGTCTTCTGCCACGAGACGAACCACGGTCCTGGCAAGCACACGAGCGCGGCTGTCATAGACGGCACGCCGGTGCTCGGGCTCTCCGGCCCTCCTGCCGGTTTCGGTATCACGGCCGACTGGTATCTGAAGCCTCTGGTCGACCAGCTGCTCTTCGGCGAGGCGAAGCCCTTCCCCCGCATCAAGGCCACCTATGCCACACCCCTCAAGCAGAGGACGCAGGGCAAGGCCCGTGGCGGCTTCCATGGAGCAGGAGGGCCACCTCCTGAGGACTTCTTCGTGATCTGCCCCGTCAGCCTCTCCTGGGACGAAGAGCAGGGCCTTGTCGCAACGCCGCTCACCGACGGGCCTGCCCCTGACCTCTCAAGGCTCGATGAGGCAGATGGCTATCTCGAGCTCCATCCACGCCTGCTCCATGCGCTGCGCCCCGGCGATGAGGTTGAGGTGGAGCTTCGCTACCCCTACCGGTGGCTCTGATGGAGAACGCCTTTTCTGTGCCCGCGCTCGAGGTGGAGAGGCTCCATGCAAGCCTGGGGAAGACCGAAATCGTGCACGGGATAGCATTCAGGCTCGAGGCCGGCGAGCTTGCCTACATCCTCGGTGCCAATGGATCGGGCAAGACCACGACGCCGCGCTCTATCCTCGGCCTCATCACGCCGACTGCAGGCGCGGTTCGCTCTGATGGCAGCTCCGCTCTGGGGCTCTCCGACCACAGGCGTGCACAGATCTTCGCCTATGTGCCCCAGGCAAGCGAGCCGCCCTTCCCCTATCCCGTCCTCGATGTGGTGCTGCTGGGGAGGACCCCCTATCTGAAGGGCCTCTCCTCCCCTGGAGCTGCGGATGAAAGGATTGCCCTCGAGGCCTTGGAACGCATGGGCATTCGAGATCTTGCCAGCCGCCCCTTCACGGAGCTCTCAGGAGGCCAGCGCCAGCTGGTCCTCATTGCCCGTGCCCTGGCACAGCAGCCCCGCATCCTCTTGATGGATGAACCGACCGCGAGCCTCGATTTCGGAAACCAGCTCAAGGTGCTGCATGAGGCACGGGCGCTTGCCCACGAGGGGATGGCCGTGCTGATGGTGACGCATGACCCAGACCATGCCCTCGCCTTCGCTGACCACGTTATCGCCCTCGAGGATGGCCGCATCGTCGCTGACGGAAAGCCTGAAGAGGTGCTCACCGACGAGCTGCTCTCCCGCATCTACCACACCCTGGTGCATGTGGCGGCAATCCCCGGCCCTGTCGGCAGACCTCCGATGCATGTCTGCATCGCAGGGCCTGATGCAGAACGGATGCAGCAGTAGGCAATCCAAAAGAGAGCAGGCAGGCAGCCTTGGGCATCTTCGCCCAAGGCTGCTCTTCTCTGCTGTGCATCCCTATGCTGCCCCTCACTCAAGCGGGACGATCCTCGTCCCATGGAGCTCATCTGCGCCAAGCGCCCGTGCGATCGCATCACGGTTCTGCCAGGTGATGCCACCGCCCGGCAGGATGCGCAGACGCTCTCCTGCATAGGCGATGAGATCCTGCAGATGGGCGATGTTGTCTTCGATTGCCGTTCCCGCCACGCCTCCATGGGTCAGGATCCTCGTGACGCCGAGCCCGGAGAGCGCATCGATTGCACGGAGCTGTTCATCTGGCGCCAGCTCATCGAAGGCCATGTGGAAGGTGACAGCGAAGGGACGCTCCCTCCCCTTCCGCGCCGCTGCAAGGATGCGCTCCACATCAGGGAAGCTGACCTTGTACGACCCTGACTCTCCTGCAAGGCACCCCAAGACGATCCCGTCAGCTCCCAGACCGAGCGCGCAGGCAGCATCTTCCTCCATCATCTGGAGCTCGCATTCGCTATAGACGAAATCCCCTCCCCGGGGGCGCACCATGCACATGACAGGGACGCTCCGGGCATGTGCATAGGCGATGGTCTGCCTGATCGTCCCAGAGGACGGCGTGGTCCCGCCGACTGCCAGGTTGTCGCAGAGCTCGATGCGGCCTGCCCCTGCCGCAATCGCCTCAGGCACCTTCGTGAAGTTCTCGGCGCAGAATTCGTACACCATGGCATGCATCCGGTCTTTATGCCTCGATAGTCCTGATCGGCTTGGCCGGGATGCCTGCCACCACCGTGAGCGGCGCCACATCCTTTGTCACGACCGCCCCTGCTGCCACGATCGCCCCATCGCCGATCGTGACCCCGGCCAGGATCGTGGCATTCGAGCCCACCCAGACATCCTTGCCGATATGCACAGGAGCCGGGATGAGATTGGTCCTCTTCTCCGGCGCCAGCGCATGGTTCAGCGTCGCGATGGTCACGCCGTGCCCCAGCAGCGCATTGTCGCCTATCCAGATGCCGCCCTGGTCCTGCAGCTTCACGCCCGCATTGAAGAAGACATGCTGCCCGAGATGGATGTTCTTGCCGCAGTCCGTATAGAAGGGCGGAAACACCTTGAGGGTCCTGTTCGGAGCGCATCCCATAAGCTCTGCCATCAGATCCTGGATCTCCTCGGGCGTGTGGTAGCGCCCATTGATCTCCATCGTGATCTTCAGCGCTTCCTGGGCGAGCTCGTCCATCATCTGTGCCGCCTCAGATCCGCCTTCGACCATCCTGCCTGAATTCAGGATATCCAGGAATTCCTGCAGCTCCATGCGTGCTCCTCTCTCATCGTCCTTCCCCTCCACGATAGCGGAAATGGTGCAGCACGGCGTGCAGCGATGCCGCCAGCGCCAGCGAGGTTCCTCTCGCGGATTTTTCAAGCCCTCTCTGGGGAGGCAGCAGCCTCCCGAAGCCAGAGAGAGGAGCAGCCATGCAGACAGGCGAGCGGGCACCGGCAACGGGCGCCTGGCAATTGGCGAAAGACAATTGCTGTTCATCTGATGAACAGGTTTTATCGAGAAGAGGGGGTGAGCCTATGGATATGCCAGCCGCATGTGGCTGGAGGATCTCGGATGTCGAGAGGCTGACAGGCCTTTCACGCCGTGACATCCAGAGAGCCTGCTACGAAGGGCCAGGAGGTGTCGGCGTCCTCAAGCCCCAAGACAGCAGCTGGGGCAGGCGGACCTACAGCGTGCAGGATCTGGCAACCCTGTTCCTTCTGGCTGAAGGCAGGAGGGACGGCCAGACGCTCTCCCAGGCAGCACGCCAGCTCAGGTCAGACCAGGAGACAGCAACGCTCGGAGACCTCCTGCAGGACGAAATCGAGCGCCTCCAGGAGCAGCTGGCTGAGACAGCCGACCGGCTTCTTCGTGCTGAAGGGCTCGCCGCCGCCCTCGATAGCGAACCGCAGCGCTCGGAGCGCCTCCGTGCATGGCGGGTCTGGGGCAATGAGATGGAAGCCGACATGCCCTGCAATCCTGCAGGTGCAGCAGATGAGCTCCCGGGCCTCGAGCTCCTGGATGAGTTCATCGCACGTGCCGGTACGTCATCGCAGCAGCCCCACGAGGAGATTTCAGATACAGCATCTTGAGAGAAAGGTACCACCATGGCAGCAAGCGAAGAGAAGGACCTCGCACCGAACAGCACCAGCAAGAAGGACAAGCCCAGGAAGCACCGTGGCAAGACCATCGCGATTGTCATCCTCGCTGTGGTCGCAGCCTTCCTCTGGCTCGATAATAGCAATCTCAGGCAGGAGAACGAGCGCCTCCAGGACGATCTCCACTACGAGATGACCAAGAGCACGACGACGAGCTCCTCGTCCGGAACCAACGCATCGACCGATGCCACAGCTTCGAGCGATACGGCAGCATCGACCGATGCCTCCGCCTCGTCCTCGTCAGGCGCCCTCTACGATATCAGCAACGTCGACCCCACCGTGAAGGAGTTCGGCGACTCCTATGAGCAGTGGGTCGACTCCTACGTCGCCTTCATGCAGAAATACGCCAATGCCTCGGCCACCGACCAGGCCCAGATGATGGGCGACTACAGCACGATGCTGCAACAGGAAGCCGAGATGAGCCAGAAGGCCGATGAGATGAACAACGAGGAATCCTCCTGGAACACCGATACGCAGCAGTACTGGATCGACCTCTATTCCCGCTGCTCGCAGAAGATGCTCTCGGTCGCCCAGAACTGAGCCCCCCAATCCTGCGCCCCAGATCCTGCCCTGGATCTGGGGCTATTCCTTTTCCGCCACACGCTCGTCCTAAGCCTTCTCGAGCAGGCGTGCGACGGTCTCCATTGCCTGGTCGAGCTCCGCACGCTCCTGGCCTGTAAGGGAGCTCAGCAGGGCTGCAATGCGCTCCTCCCCTTCCTGGATATGGTGCGCGACGAACGCCCTGCCCTCCTCGGTCAAAAATATCCAGTGGCAGCGGCCGTCTTCCTCGTCGGGGGCAAGGCCTGCGAGTCCGAGCTCCTCCAGCCTGCCCACGATCTTCGAGACATGCTGCTTCGAGGTCCTGAGCGCATCGGCCAGGTCCTGCTGCCGCATCTTCCCTTCCTGCCACAGCACCTCGAGGGCCTCCACCTGGGCAGCTCCGAGCTCTCCCCGATAGGTGTCGCGGTAGGCCGCCATGATCTTCCTCTCGAAGATGGTGCGCATCCGCCAGGCAGGCCTTGCGGCCAGATCCTCCAAAGAGCTGCCCGCTCCTTCAGCAGACATGCGGCTACCACGTCCTCGAGCCCATGGCACGGAACTGGGCCACGGTCGAGACATGGGAGTTCAGTCCGCCATCCACATTGATGATCTGCCCGGTGACATAGGAGCTCTCATCCGATGCGAAGTAGAGGCAGGCCTCTGCGATATCGGCGGGAGACCCATAGCGGCTGACCTCGATGTTCGAGAGGAAGATGTCCTTCAGCTGCTGCGGCACATGGGCATCGTTCTGCGGGGTCACGATCAGCCCTGGCCGCACGCAGTTGCAGCGGATGCCTTCCTTGCCATATTGGAGCGCGACCGACTGGGTGAGCATATCGACACCAGCCTTGCTGGCGGCATAGGCTGTCGAGCCGAGGTCTCCTGCCACTGACGCCATCGATCCGATGTTCACGATCGAGCCGCTCCCCGCCTTCCTCATGTACGGCAGGACGGTCTTGATCGCATAGAAGGTGCCACGCACGCCGGATGCAAACATCGCATCCCAATCCTCGAGCGAGATCTCGTCCACCCGTCCATCGGCGAGGCCGACGCCGGCTGCATTGTTCACCAGGATATCGATATGCCCGAACTCCTTTGCGGTATCCGCCATGAGGGCATCGACCGTCGCCAGATCGTTCAGGTCCATCCTATGGAAGCTTGCACTCCCGCCTGCTGCGCGGATGGCGTCTGCCACTGCCTCGCCCCGCTCTGTGCGCCTGCCGCAGATGACCACATGGGCGCCTTCCCGGGCGAACGCCTCGGCGATGCCTATGCCGATGCCGCTCGTGGAGCCTGTCACGATAGCCGTCTTGCCTTCGAGCCTCTTCATAGCGAACCTCCCATGCAACGTTTTTATGTCATATTTATATGACTTTTATCATATCGTAATAGCTATATGACTAATTGGCAAGACGTCCTGTGGTGACTGGCAGAAAGCTCCCTGCTTCCCGCATCCACTGCTCCTGATTGTCCGGGCCTGCTGCCATGTGCCAGGACCTGGCACATGGCCAGCTGCGGGAGGGCTACACTTGGCTTGGTGCCAAGAATTGGGAGGCGCAGATGTTCAGTCCATTCCGCGACGAGCAGGGCCGGCAGAAGGATATCGGATCTGTCACCTGGAGCGATCTTTCCCAGCTCCAGGATCTCGAAGAGGGTTTTGCCCTCGAGTTCAAGCAGACCTTCGGCCCCAGCGTCCGCCGCAAGATCCCGAAGATCGTCGCCTCCTTCTCGAACTCCCGGGGAGGCTGGCTCGTTATTGGCATCGCCGACGACTCCCGCGAAGTCGTGCCCATCCCGAAGGGTTCTGCCGACATGAGCCAGATCATAGGCGAGCTCTGCCGCCACCATGTCTCCCCTGCCCCGCATTTCGAGGTGCGGTTCCTGGCAGATCCCGCCGATCTAGAACGTGGCATCGTGCTGGTCAGGATCGACGAAGGCGACTTCCCGCCCTATGTGGCAGACGGGGTAGTGGAGATCCGTGAAGGCTCGACGTCAGGCCCGGCCGACGGCACGGCGCTCGTCGACCTCTATGACCGGGCGACGAGCCGGCGTAAGGATGTGGAGCGGTTCTGCCAGAGGACGGTCTACTACCCGATGGCAGACGATGCAGAAGATCCTGTGCCCCTCTTCGACCTCTATCTCTTCCGGCTCGGCCCTGAGAGCGACCGCCTCGGCACCCGCGAGCGTGTGAACGCTGGCGCCTCTGCAATGCGGGCCGCCTTCGAGAAGAATGGGGTTGGCTGCCGCATCCAGCATGCCCATGATTCCCTGGTCTTCCGCTCCTCACAGACCGACGAGACCGTCGTTGCGCATTCCGCGATCGAGCTCTTTCCGGATGGCTCGATGAAGCTCTCGGTCCCTGCCGTGATGCTGCGTGGAAAGAAGCGCAAGCATGCCCTGAAGACGCTCTCCGAGCGCACCCTCTTCGCGCCCCGCTCAGACACCCGCCTGATCGATGCTTCGGC
This sequence comes from uncultured Actinomycetes bacterium, assembly GCA_900313905.1. Taxonomy (GTDB): domain Bacteria; phylum Actinomycetota; class Coriobacteriia; order Coriobacteriales; family Atopobiaceae; genus Olsenella_L. The sequence continues at coordinate 10,610 of OMTG01000088.1, forward strand.
CACCCTGCGGAGGGTGACGAAGATGGCATCGCTCCTCGACCGCTTCGTGCGCATCCAGCGCATCAGCTGGCAGGAGTTCGCAGTGGCCTATGAGCTGGAGCATATGGCAGGCGTGACCCTCTGGTCAGAGGATGAGGCCTATCTCTCCTATGCCTCCCGCCATGGGGTGCTCTACTGTGCCACGACCGACTGCCTCTCCCGCATCCGCTATCTGGATGACGGGGAGCATGACACCTTCCGTGCCCGCCAGTTTGCTGGCAGCCATTTCTTCGAGGCCTGCGGCCTGCCGCTTGGCTCGCCCGACCCAGAGGATGTGGCGCTCGTGCATGCCCTGCTGAGCACCAGCAGCGAGGCCACAGAGCAGGAAGAAGCCGCAGAGGACGAGGAAGCAGATCCCAGCTGATCTTTCGTCCTGCAATCCGGAAATCCATCATCAGAAAAGCCGCATGCCCCAGCTCGCTTCTGCAGAGCCGGGGCATGCGGACTATGGACGACGAGCATGGGACAGACAGGCTCAGATGCTCTTCTGGTCCTGCTCCCCACGGGAAGCCAGCTTCGCCTTCCAGCTCTCCCCGATGGCATTCAGAGCGAGATAGAGCATTCCCCCAGCCCATATCACCTCGATAAGAGCCATAACATGCGGCAGATACAGAAGAGGCGACGAGGAGGGATCTTCTGAAAACGCACTGAGATACATCCAGACACACTGGATAGCTAGCGTCACGAGACCCGGCAGATAGCTGATGGCCTCCATCATCACGATCTCGAGCGCCACTGCACCGAGGAGGACCCAGGCATAGCCGTGCCCCGATTTTGCAGACCAGAGGCCCGCTGCGCCCACAGCAAAGACCACGACGAGGCTCGGCCATCCATCTTTCCACTCGAGCTTCAGATCTTCGATATCGGTGAGTCCGGGAATGCGGGGAAAGAAGAAGCACCCGACAAGCACGAAGACAGCACCCAGGATGCCAAGCACTATCAATGCAAGAGAGAGCGCTTCCATAGCCGAACGACACTGCACAGCGGTTTTCATATGAGCCTCCAGCCATCCAGAGATATCGGGCCGACAATCATAGTTCTTTCAGGCTGCTTTGGAAAGGAGCCTCCTGACATTTTCGATGCGTTTCCGAACAGCGCACGTTCCCGTACTTGTCCGCCATGCCTTCCTTATGAAAGGATCGTCTCTTCCGCTTTCGCTATGCCGGCACCTGCAGCTGAAGCCTCATGTACGGGCTGGTATCAAGCCGTCAGATGAAAGGAGGCCCGGAGCCGCATGGCCCCGGACCTCCCGAGTCTGCATCCATTGCCTGGACGCTATGCGCGGCTCCTGCGCCTCATCGCTGCCGCAG
>OMTG01000049.1 GCA_900313905.1 uncultured Actinomycetes bacterium
GGCACGTACCTGCGCAAATGGTGAAAATCAATCACCTAACTCGTAGACCCACGTATCCAGATGATAATCGTGCCGTTCTGCTCGCTGCTCCTCGGCGTCATGACCGCCCACTTCATCGTCGGCCCGATTGGCTGGGCTATCGGCACCTGGATCGGCGACGTCGTGATGGCTGGCATCTCCGGCAGCTTCCGTGTCGTCTTCGGCGCCATCTTCGGCGCAGTCTATGCTCCCCTTGTCATCACCGGCCTGCACCACATGACCAATGCTGTCGATCTCCAGCTCATCTCCCAGACCGGCGGCACCATGCTCTGGCCCATGATCGCCCTCTCCAACATCGCCCAGGGCTCCGCTGTCCTTGCCATGTGCGTCCTCCAGAAGAAGGATGAGGATGCCCAGCAGGTCAACATCCCTGCCTGCCTCTCCTGCTACCTCGGCGTCACCGAGCCTGCCATCTTCGGCGTCAACCTCAAATATGTCTTCCCGTTCGTCTGCGGCATGATCGGCAGCTCCTGCGCCGCCATCGTCTGCACCGCCTTCTCCTGCACGGCCAACGCCATCGGCGTCGGCGGCCTCCCTGGCATCCTCTCCATGCAGCCCCAGTCCATCCCGATGTACGCCGTCTGCATGGCTATCGCTGTCGTGATTCCCTTCGCCATCTGCCTCATCGTCGGCAAGCGCAAGGGCATCGACAAGGGTGTGGGCGTCGAGGACATCACTCTCGACGGCTCTGATGTCGCTGCTGCCGCCACCATCTCCGCTGGCGTCTCCGGCTCTGCAGTCGGTGCCGCTGTCGCAGCTGCCGTGAGCTCCGAGGCTGTCGAGAGCCTCGCCGACGACGGCGAGATCGACGCAGTGGCAAACGGCACCGTCATCCCGCTCTCTGAGGTCGAGGACCAGGTGTTCGCCTCTGGCGCCATGGGCGAGGGCGTAGGCATCAACCCGACCGACGGCGAGGTCGTCGCCCCCTGCGATGCCGTCGTTACCGTCATGATGGAGGAGACGGGCCATGCAGTCGGTCTTACCCTCAAGTGCGGCCTCGAGCTCCTGATCCACATCGGCATCGATACCGTCGAGATGAACGGCGACGGATTCGACTGCCACGTCCGCAAGGGTGCCGTCGTCCATCGTGGCGACAAGCTCGTGAGCTTCGACCGCGAGAAGGTCGCAGCTGCTGGCCACAAGGATACGATCATGATGATCGTGACCGACAAGGGGCCTGCAGGAGACCTCACCCTCACCGAGTCCGGCGCGGTCGAAGCCGGCAAGACCCCGGTCATCAGGTACTAGCTCATCCAGGAGCATCCAGGCTGGGGCCGCATGGCCCCAGCCTTCCATGGAAGAGGGCGGCAGCAGCTGCCCCACAGAGAAGGAGACATCATGCAGGACCGCGCGGAGCAGCTGGGGGACAAGGTCGTCTACCAGATCTATGTGCGCAGCTTCAACGATTCCAACGGCGATGGCATCGGCGACCTCAAGGGCATCACCCAGCGCTTGGACTATCTCAAGAGCCTTGGGGTTGACTACCTGTGGATCACGCCGTTCTTCACCTCCCCGCAGAACGACAATGGCTACGACGTCGCCAACTACCGTGAGGTCGAGCCCATGTTCGGCACGATGGAGGACTTCGACGAGCTTTCGCGCGAGGCCCGCGCACGCGGCATCGGCCTCATGCTCGATATGGTCTTCAACCACACCTCCACGAGCCATGAGTGGTTCCAGAAGGCGCTGGCAGGAGATTCCAAGTACCTCGCCTACTACAAGTTCGCGGATGCGGCTCCTGACGCCACGGCAGAGAACCCCGGCGAGCCTCCCACGAACTGGATCTCCAAGTTCGGCGGCAACGCCTGGGAGTACGTGCCCTCCCTCAACAAGTGGTATCTGCATCTCTTCGACGTGAGCCAGGCAGACCTCAACTGGGACAACCCGGAAGTGCGCGCCGAGCTCGTCGACGTCATCAAGTTCTGGAAGGCCAAGGGCGTCTCCGGCTTCCGCTTCGACGTCGTGAACCTCATCTCGAAGCCTGAGGTGCTCGAGAACGACTATGAGGGAGACGGCCGCAGGTTCTACACCGATGGCCCGCATATCCACGAGTACCTGCAGGAGCTGGTCCGCGAGGGCGGCATTGACGGGATGGTGACGGTGGGGGAGATGAGCTCTACCTCCATCGACAATTGCATCCGCTACTCGGCGCCGCGCTACCACGAGCTCTCCCAGACCTTCTCGTTCCATCACCTGAAGGTGGACTATCTCAATGGCAACAAGTGGGCGCTCCAGGAGCCTGACATCAAGGCCCTGCGCAATCTCCTGCGTGACTGGCAGGAGCAGATGACGGCAGGTGGCGGCTGGAATGCGCTCTTCTGGTCCAACCACGACCAGCCGCGCCCCAACTCGCGCTTCGGCGACTGCTCGACGGAAGAATGCTGGCGCCGCTCGAGCGAGCTGCTCCCTACCTGCACGCACCTCATGCGCGGCACGCCCTACATCTACCAGGGCGAGGAGCTGGGGATGACAAACCCCGACTTCACCTCGATCGACCAGTACCGCGACGTCGAGTCCCTCAACTACTACAAGATCCTGCAGGACGAGGGCAAGACGCCTGAGGAGGCCTTCCACATCGTGTGCGAGCGTTCCCGCGACGACGGCCGCACGCCCGTCCAGTGGGATGGGACGCTGAATGCCGGCTTCACGACGGGCACGCCCTGGATCGGCATCCCTCAGAACCATGTGACCATCAATGCGAAGGCTGAGGTCGCCGACCCCGATTCGGTCTGGGCCTACTTCCACCATCTCATCTGTCTGCGCAAGGCGACGCCGGTGGTGCAGAAGGGTGGCGTCCATTTCCTCGATGCGATCTCCGACAAGGTCATCGCCTACGAGCGCACGGTCGAAGATGCAGCAAAAGGACCTTCGAGGCTCGTGGTCCTCTGCAACTTCTCCGGTGAAAGCCAGGCAGCTCTTACTGAAGAGACGGTTGCAGGCGGAAGCGCGTTCGTCTCGAACTGCGATGACTTCAAGTTCGAGGATGGCAAGCTCGTGCTTGGCCCTTGGGCAGCTGTGGCGCTTGCCTGGTAAGCTCTTCCAATACGCATGAAATGGCAGGCTCCCCTGGTCCGATTGCGGGCCAGGGGAGCCTTCTGCCTCAGAAGCGATTCTCTTGCCTATCTCCTGGGAGGGATCTCCTCGCGCAGATGCTTCAGGTTCTCGAGGGCTTGGAGCAGGGTCTCATCCTTCTTCGCGAAATGGAAGCGGATCAGATTGTTCACCGGCTCGCGGAAGAAGGAGGAGCCGGGGACAGCGCCGACCTTCACCTTGGCGGCAAGGTCCTCGCAGAAGGCGAGATCGGATTCGTAGCCGAACTCCGAAATGTCGGCCAGCACATAGTAGGCACCTTCCGGGCGCGTATGGGGGATGCCGAGGGATTCGAGCCCATCGCAGAAGAGGTCGCGCTTGTGCGTGTAGAGCGCAAGCAGATCATCGTAGTAGCTCTGGGGGAACCTGAGCGCGGTGGCTGCAGCCTCCTGGAGGGGAGCGGCCGCGCCGACGGTCAGGAAGTCATGGACCTTGCGGATGCGGTCCGTGATCTCCGGCGCAGCGATCGTGTAGCCGAGGCGCCAGCCCGTGATCGAGTAGGTCTTGGAGAGCGAGCTGCAGCTGATCGTGCGCTCTGCCATGCCCGGCAGCGATGCAAGATAGACATGGCGGTTCGGCGCATAGACGATGTGCTCGTAGACCTCGTCGGTGATCGCGTAGGCATCGTATCTCTGGAGGATGCTGGCGATGAAGGAGAGCTCCTCTTCCGTGAAGACCTTGCCGCAGGGGTTCGAGGGGTTGCAAAGCACGAGGGCCTTGGCATGCTGGTCGCGGAAGGCGGCCTCGAAGGCTTCGCGGTCGAAATCGAAGGTCGGCGGCACCAGCGGGATGTAGATGGGCTCGGCGCCGGAGAGGATCGTGTCTGCTCCGTAGTTCTCGTAGAAGGGGCTGAAGATGCAGACCTTGTCGCCGGGATTCGTGACGCACATCATCGCTGCCATCATGGCCTCGGTCGAGCCGCAGGTGACGACGATGTTCTTGTCGGGATCGATGTCCATCCCCATGAAATGGCTCTGCTTCTCGGCAAGCGCATCGCGCATCGCCTGGGAGCCCCAGGTGATCGAGTACTGGTGGTTGAGCGGCTTCGGGTCGCGTGCCTTCTCCTCGAGGGATGCCAGAAGCTCTTGGGGAGGATCGAAGTCGGGGAAGCCCTGGGACAGGTTCACAGCTCCGTACTTGTTCGATATCCTTGTCATCCGCCGTATCACGGAATCCGTGAATGAAGCGGTCCTGTTTGATAATGGCTGCATGGCTCATGCCTCGCTGATCTCATCTGCTTCGCGTACGGGTCCAGAGTCTACGCCTCCGATGTTGCAGATGCGTCTCGAAGGCTCCTGGCCACACTTGTGCAAAGAGCGGAGATGCAGGCGTGCGCATGGAATGATGCTAGACTTTGCGCTGAAGGCCTGTGTGTCCATGGCATCCGCCGTGGCTTCCCCATCGGGCCAGGAAGGATGAAAGATGCAGGATATCCCCAGCACCGAAGAGGAATGGGACGAGCTCGCCGAGGTGGTCTCGGCCAGCGGGGGCAATCATCCACATCACATGGCGATGGACTGGCATGAGAACATCCAGGACGGCGGCCTCAAGGCGAAGGACGCCACGCTCGAGGACAAGTGCGCCATCATCGCCCGCATCGGGATCCTGACGCTGTCGGCGGGGGCAGGTGGCTGGCGGGTCCGCGAAACCATGAACCGGATTGCCCGCAAGCTCGGCGTCGTCTGCTCGGCCGAGATGGGGCTGCTCACGATCAGCCTCACCTGCGTCGACGGGACCGACCGCGAGACGCTGGTCGTGACCCTGCCCAAGACGGGCATCAATACGCCGCGCCTCTGGCGTATGGAGACCTTCCTGAAGGATCTCGAGGCCTGCTGCGCCGATCTGACGGTACGCGAATGCCATCGCCTGATGGACCAGATCGAGCGCGACACCAGCAAGGGCTACAAGCCCTGGCAATATGGCCTTGCCTCGGGTTTTGCCTGCTGCGCCTTCACCTTCCTTCTGGGAGGCGGTCCCATCGAGATGGGGTGCGCGCTGGTCGGTGCGGGGCTCGGCCACTTCGTGAACAAGCTCATCGGCGCGAAGAGGATCAACACCTTCGCCTGCATCAGCGTGGCTGTCGCGACGGCCTGCGTGAGCTACCTTCTGGCGCTCACGCTCCTGGGCTTCATCATCCCTGGGGCAGGGACGCACATCGCAGGCTATATCGGCGCCATGCTTTTCGTGATTCCTGGATTCCCGCTCATAACGAGCGGGCTCGATATCGCACAGATGGACTTCAAGAGCGGCCTCGAGCGCATGGCCTATGCGCTCTCGATCATCCTGGTGGCGACGCTCACAGGCTGGCTTGTCGCGACGCTCGTGCACCTGCAGCCGACTGAATTCGACCCGCAGGGCCTGAGCCCCGAGATGCTCTTCCTGCTCCGCCTCATCACGAGCTTCGTCGGTGTCTACGGCTTCTCGATCATGTATACGAGCCCGATGAAGATGGCGGCGACAGCCGGCCTCATCGGCGCTGTCGCCAACACCTTGCGCCTCACGCTCGTGGACGCGAGCGTGGCGCCCGAGGCGGCGGCCTTCGCCGGTGCCCTTGCGGCGGGGCTTCTGGCCTCGGCAGTGCGCAGGAAGCTCACCTTCCCGCGCCTCTCGCTCACCGTCCCCTCCATCGTGATCATGGTCCCCGGCCTCTACATGTACCGGGCCATGTTCTACATGGCGACAAACGATGCGATGAACTCGGTCTCCTGGCTCTTCCGTGCCGCGATGATCGTGATCGGCCTGCCGATAGGCCTTGCGGTCGCCCGCATCCTCACGGATCGGCACTTCCGCTACATCAGCTAGCCCACACGAAGGCCCCTGCCTGTCCGATATCCCGGGCCGTGCTACGCTGTTCCTTCCTGCATGGGTATAGGCGACAGGCACATGGGACAAGGAGATGGGATGGCGCGCAGGCAATGCGCCCTCGTGCTCGAGGGCGGAGGATTCAGGGGAGCGTTCACGGCAGGCGTCCTCGATGTCCTGCTCGAGCAGGGCATCCATACTGACAGCTTCGCCAGCGTGTGGGGCGTCTCGGCAGGGGCGCTCAATGCGGTGAGCTACCGCTCCCGCCAGATTGGCCGCACGATTCGCATCATGCTCGCCTATCGCGACGATCCCCGGCTCATGTCGGTTCGGTCATGGGCGACGACCGGAAACCTCGCCGGCGCCGAGTTCATGTACGACGAGGTGCAGCATGTGCTCGACCCCTGCGATTTCGAGACGTTCGACCGCGATGGGACGCCCATGTTCTTCGTGGCCTCCGATGTCGTGTTCGGGACCCCTGCCTATCTGCCGGTCTCGGGCGGGAAGGAGGATGTGCGCAAGGCTCAGGCCTCGGCCTCGATGCCGGCGGTCTCCCACATGGTGGAGATCGAGGGGCACCGCTATCTCGATGGCGGGACATGCGACTCCATCCCCTTTGCCGCGGCAATGAAGCTCCCTGGTGCCCGTCCGGTGCCAGATGCGCCTGTGGCCACACGCGCCCTCGTCGTCCTCACGCAGGATGCGAGCTATGTGAAGATGGGCGCCCCCGAACGTGCAGTCATCCGCACCCATCGCTATGATGCCTATCCCTACTACATCGAGGCCCTGAGGACGAGGGCCGAGCGCTACAACGCCCAGAGATCTGAGCTTGCAGGGCTCGAGAAGGAAGGGAAGTGCCTCGTGATCCTTCCGCCCAGGCCGGTCGATGTCTCCGCCGCCGAGCATGATGGGGAGCGGATCCTTTCGCTCTATCTCGAGGGAAGGCAGGCAGCGGCATCGAGGATCGGAGAGATCCGCTCCTTCATCGGGATGTCCTGAGAAGGCATTGGAGCGAGCGTCCGGGTATAAGGCCCACGATACAGAAAATCTGGAGCAAGGAGGACTCATGGCGGAGAAGGCCACGGCATTGGTGCTCGAAGGCGGCGGCTATCGCTGCATGTTCTCTGCAGGCGTCGTGGATGTCCTGATGGAGCAGGGCATCTACGGATTCGATTCGGTCTGGGGCGTCTCTGCGGGAGCGATGACAGCAGCATCCTACAAGAGCCGCCAGATTGGTCGCACGATGCGCATCATGCTCGCCTACCGCGACGACCCGCGCTGCATGTCGCTCTGGTCATGGGCGACGACCGGCAACATCGCGAGCGAGGACTTCCTCTACGACAAGGTCCAGCGCGAGCTCGACCCGAGCGACAACGGGACCTTCAATGCAAACCCGCTCCGCATGTTCTGCGTGGCATCGGATGTCACCTTCGGCACTCCGGCCTATCTCGAGGTCAGGCGGATGATGGACGATGTGGAGAAGGTCCGGGCATCCTCGTCGCTGCCGCTCTTCTCGAATACCGTCGAGGTGGAAGGGCATAGGCTGCTCGATGGCGGGACATGCGATTCCATCCCCTTCGAGGCGGCGATGGGGGAGAAGGAGCTCCCAGAGATCGAAGGCTACGAGCCGGCGGGCAAGGCGCTCGTGGTCCTGACCCGCGACCGGAGCTACGTGAAGGACCTCGGCACCGAAGGCATGGTGCTCCGCTCCCACCGCTACGATGGCTATCCCTATTTCACCGAGGCTCTGGAGCATCGCCGCTTCATGTACAACGGGGAGCGCGAGAAGCTCTGGGGCTACGAGAAGGAAGGGAAGTGCCTTGTCCTGGCCCCGCCCCGTCCGGTCGAGGTCGGCGTCAACGAATCCGATGGCGGCAAGCTCCTCGATCTCTATCTCCAGGGGCGCCAGGAGGCGACCGAGCACCTCGACGAGATTCGCTCCTTCGTGCCCGAAGCGACCTGGGCGCCGGAGCATCCGAGCCTCTATTGAGCGTCAGAAGGCAGCGCGGATTCTCTGTTGTGAATGAGCTGTGAGGGCAAAAGAATCTTTGCAGGTCAGGTGTGCGCGTTGTATACTTTTAAGGCTTTCCACTGAGCCCCGTAATCTCATAGGAAAAGCGTTACGTATCAGTACATGGAGGAGTCAAGTGAAGAAGTCGACTCATTACGCCAAGGCCGGCGAAGTTGAGCGCAAGTGGGTGCTCATCGACGCTGACGGTGCGACCCTTGGCCGTCTTGCCACCACGGCAGCAAACGTGCTCCGCGGCAAGAACAAGCCTCAGTACACCCCGAATGTAGACACGGGTGACTTCGTTGTCATCATCAATGCTGATAAGGTCCAGCTTACCGGCAACAAGGCTGACAAGAAGTCCTACTGGCGCTACTCCGGCTGGCTGGGTGGCCTCAAGACCGAGAGCTTCAAGGAGGCCATGGCGAAGCACCCCGAGCGTGTCATCGAGCACGCTGTCCAGGGCATGCTCCCCAAGAACACCCTTGGCCGCCAGCAGGCACGCAAGCTCAAGGTCTACGCTGGTCCTGAGCACCCGCACACCGCTCAGAACCCCGTCAAGATCGATTGGAGGGCATAACCGATGGCAGACAACACCGCTGTTTACTATGGTACCGGCCGCCGCAAGGAGGCAACCGCACGCGTCCGTCTCGTTCCCGGCACCGGCAAGGTTACCGTCAACGGCCGTGACGCACTGAACTACTTCGGTCGTCAGCAGCTCGTCGACAACGCACTCGCACCGTTCCGCGTGACGGACACCGAGGGCCACTTCGACGTGATCGCCCTCTGCGATGGTGGCGGCATCAACGGCCAGTCCGGCGCTCTCCGTCTCGGCATTGCCCGCGCACTGCTCGAGGCTGGCGAGTATCGCGCTGACCTCAAGAAGGCAGGCTACCTCACCCGCGACGCACGCGCCGTCGAGCGCAAGAAGTACGGCCTGAAGAAGGCTCGCAAGCGCCCGCAGTTCTCCAAGCGCTAAGCTTCGCTTCGGACTTGCTCCTTTGCAGAACCCGTCTCATTGCGAGGCGGGTTCTTTTTTATGGTGCTGGTGTCCCTGCGGAGGCTGCCTGCAGGCCTATCTTGTGGAGAGGACCGGACTTGGGGGATACTCCTTCCCAAGAGAGCGACAGATCCCATGGGTCTGCGGCAGGAAAAAGGAAGCCTTCATGAGGATTGCGGCATTCGAGGTCAGGCCGGATGAACGCGCAGCCTTCGCACGGGAGCAGGAGCGTCCGGGCATAGAGGGGATTGCGCTCCACGAGGGGAGCATTGACAAGGACCTCTCTGCGCTCGATGGGGCCGATGCGGCGCTTGTGCTCGGGAAGTGCCATTACGGGGAGGAGCTGCTGCACGAGATTGCGGACCGCGGCGTACATGTCCTCGTGACCCGCACAGTCGGGATGGACCATATCGATCTCGAGGCTGCCCGGAAGGCTGGTGTCGCCTGCGACCATGTGAGCTATGCGCCGGACAGCGTCGCCGACTTCACGCTGATGCTCATACTGGTGGTCCTGCGCCACTACAAGGCTGCAATATACCGCCAGAACGTGAACGACTATTCGCTCGGTGGCCTCATGGGACGCACCCTCTCCTCGATGAAGGTCGGCATCGTCGGCACGGGTCAGATAGGCACCGCGGTGGCAGAGCGCCTCCATGGATTCGGGGCCGAGATCCTGGCCTATGGCCATCATGAGAATGGGCGGGTGCGCGAGCTTGGGACCTATGTGGGACTCGATGAGCTCTTCGCCGAGTCGGACATGATCTCGCTCCATGTGCCCGCGACGCCAGAGAACCACCATATGATCGACAGGGAAGCTTTGGCGAAGATGAAGGATGGCATCATCCTTGTGAATACGGCCCGTGCCGACCTGATGGATGTGGAGGCCCTGACCGAAGGCATCGAGTCCGGCAAGATCGGGGCGCTCGCGATGGATGTGTTCTCAGGCGAGCAGGGGATCTACCATGCCGCCCGCGTGAATGACATCATCTCCAACCGGGACATGGCCTACCTCCGCCAGTTCCCGAACACCGTCCTCACGCAGCACATGGCCTTCTATACGCAGCAGGCCGTGGACGAGATGGTCAGCCATGCGGTGGAGGCGGCGAGTCGCCTCTTCGGATCCGAATTGGTCTAGATTCTGAAAAACTTGCCTAGTTACCTGCGGAAATTCTGGTGATTTCTGTTTCAGTTCCGATGTTTTGGGTGCCTGCGGCACTGCCTTCAGGCACCGACTGCTAGAATTGGTATGCTTTGGTTTTACAAAACATACCATTGTCGTACCAAAGAAGATGAAAGCAGGAGGTCAGCATGTGTGGCATCGTCGGCTATACCGGAAAGCTCCAGGCCCAGCCCTTCTTGCTGCAGGGACTTGCAGCGCTCGAATATCGTGGCTATGACTCGGCAGGCATCGAGGTCCTGTCCCCTGACGGATCGCTCCACGGCGTCAAGTGCCAGGGACGTGTCGCTACGCTCACCCAGAGGTGCCAGACGGCCAACCTGGTGGGAACTTCGGGCATTGCCCATACCAGGTGGGCAACGCATGGCGCTCCCTCGGACCGCAATGCCCATCCCCATGTGGACTGCTCGGGCCGCATCGCGATCGTTCACAACGGGATCATCGAGAACTTCCGCGAGCTCAGGGCCCAGCTCATCGCTTCTGGCCATGAGTTCAAGAGCGAGACCGATTCCGAGGTCATCGCGCACCTGATCGAGGACTCCTGGAATGGTCCGGCCAAGGGGGATCTCCTCGAGGCGGTCCGCATCGCGGTCTCGCGCTGCGAAGGCTCCTGGGCGCTCGCCGTGCTCTGCGCCGATGCGCCAGGGCAGGTCGTCTGCGCACGCAGGCGCTCGCCGCTCGTGATCGCCACGACGCCGGATGGCTGCTATGCTGCCTCCGACATCACGGCCCTTGCCGGCAAGGCGAAGTCCGTCATCCAGCTCGACGACGGGCAGCTCGCGGTCCTCAACCCGCAGGGGACCTGCTCGGTCTTCGACGAGGATGGCAACCTCGTCGCTGAGCCGACGACGATGACAATAGACTGGGACGCATCGGCCGCGACCCTGGGCGGCTACCCTGACTTCATGGCGAAGGAGATCGCAGAGCAGCCCGAGGCCATCCGGCGCCTCCTGAAGGACCGTCTCGGCAAGCATGGCATCGAGCTCGACGAGCTCACGATGACAGACGAGGAGCTTGCCTCCATCGATAAGGTCTACGTCGTGGCCTGCGGCACCTCCTACCATGTCGGCCTCATCACCCGTGACTTCATCGAGAACTGGGCCAAGGTCCCGGTCGTCGTGGAGCAGGCCTCCGAGCTCAACTACAAGCAGAGCGTCCTCGTGACGGACCATACCCTCTGCGTCATCATCACCCAGTCGGGCGAGACGGCAGACACGCTCACGGCGGCACGTCGCCTGAGGGGCCTCGGATGCAAGGTCTTCGCGATCACCAATGTCCTCGGCTCCACGGCTGCCCGCGAGTCCGATGGCACCCTCTACATCAAGGCCGGCCCTGAGGTCTGCGTCTGCTCGACCAAGGCCTATACGGCGCAGATGGTAGGTGCCGCCTTCCTGGCGCTGCGCCTTGCCTTGGCGAAGGGCAAGATGACCCAGGCAGAGATCGAGAAGAAGTACCACCAGCTCGAAGAGGTGCCCGGCCTGATCGAGAAGGTGCTCGGCCGCAGCTGGCAGGACAAGGAGGCCTCCCGCGTCTTCCGTCGTGCCCACTCGTCGCTCTTCCTTGGCCGTGGCGTGAACTCCACGACGGCTGCAGAGGGCGCCCTCAAGCTGAAGGAGATCAGCTATCTCCATGCGGAGGCCTATGCGGCAGGTGAGATGAAGCATGGGCCCATCGCCCTGCTCGAGCCGGGCTTCCCGGTCGTCGCGATCGTGCCCCAGGACCATGTGCACGACAAGACGATCTCCAACATCCAGGAGTGCATCGCCCGTGGCGCCACGGTCGTCGGCGTGGCGACCGACGGCGACGAGGACGTCGCACCGCTCTGCAGCAACGTGCTGTGGATCCCGCCCGTGCCTGACGAGTTCCTCGTGCCGCTTGTGGCGGTCGTGCATCTCCAGATGCTCGCACGCTATGTCGCCCTCGACCGCGGGTATGATGTGGACAAGCCCCGCAATCTGGCGAAATCCGTGACCGTGGAGTAGGGATGGCACTGGCAGGCATCGGCGTCGATATCGTGGAAATAGCGAGGATGGAGCGCGCGCTCAAGCGCACCCCATCCTTCAGGACAAGGCTCTTCACGGAGGAGGAGCGCGCCTATTGCGACTCCTCCGCCCGTCCGGCAGAGCACTATGCAGCGCGCTTCGCGGCGCGCGAGGCGGTCCTCAAGGCATTGGGGACCGGCTTTTCTGAAGGCATCGGATACAGCGACGTATCCGTCACGCGCGATGCGAATGGGCGTCCCCGGGCGCTCCTCCAGGGTCGTGCCAAGGAGGTGGCAGAGGCCCAGGGCATCCAGGAGGTCGCCCTCTCCCTCTCCTTCACCCGTGAGCTGGCGGTCGCGAATGCGGTCGCCGTGAGCGAGGCGGTGCGCCCCCAGAAGGAGGAGGCGCCCGATCCTGCCCGCGAGCTCGATGCGAGCTTCCGCGAGGCGCGCTCGGTGATCGCGGATCTGGAGCGTGCCGAGAGCGAGGGAAGCATTCTTTCTGTTGCTGAAGCGAAGCAGGAGGACACGAAGCCCCATACTGAACTAGACTAGTCTAGAATGTCTGGAATTCACGCCAGCAGGGCATGGCCCTGCCCGGGTTAAGGAGGGCAATCGTGCAACCAGTCCTGAACGTCGAGGACGTGAAAGCCGTCGAGAATGGCCTTTCGGAACAGGGTGTCAGCGTCTCTGAGCTGATGCGCCGTGCTGGAGGTGCAGCTGCCGACGAAGTGATGCGCCTCGAGAGCGTGCAGAGCGTCACGATACTGGTTGGTTTTGGCAACAACGGCGGAGATGGCTGGGTGGCAGCGCAGATTCTCCTGCAGCATGGCTACGATGTGACCGTCGTCTCGCCGGTCGAGCCGGAAGAGATCAAGAGCGATATCGCACGCCTGGTCGCACAGAGGGCCCAGCAGGCTGGCGTCGCGATCGTGATCGGGCCTCCCCGCCAGGACCTGCAGAAGATCATCGCAGATACCGATCTCGTGCTCGACGCTATGCTCGGCACGGGCTTCCACGGCGCGCCGAAGCCGCCATTCGATATCTGGATAGATACGGTCATGGCATCGGGCGTCCCGGTCATCTCGATCGATGTGCCGTCGGGCCTCTCTGCGCAGACGGGGCATGCTCCTGGCGCCTGCATCACGGCAGATGAGACCGTGACGATGCTCTGCCTGAAGCCGGGCCTCATCTCCGATGAGGGACGCGATGTGACGGGTGGAATCATCGTGGCGCCGCTTGCCGAGCAGACCGAGCGCACCGTGCTGGACTCCGATCCGGTTGCCTGGCGCGTCGAGCCCATCGACTATGCAGATGTGATCCAGCCGCATGTGAGCAATGTGGACAAATACAGCCGTGGCTCGGTGCTCGTGGTCGCAGGTTCGTCTCGCTATCCAGGCGCTGCCGTGATGGCTGCCAAGGCGGCAGCACGTGCGGGCGCCGGCTATGTGACGCTTGCCGTGCCGGTCACCATCGCCCCGCTCATCCAGATGCAGGTGCCCGAGATCCCGGTTGTGGGCGTTGCGGCCGAGCAGGATGGCACCTTCTCCTCTGCTGCCCGTCCGACGATCCTGAAGCTCGCAGAGCGCAACTCCGCGACCTTGGTGGGTCCGGGCATGCGCGTGACGGCCGGCACCGTGGCCGTCGTCTCTGCCCTCATGAGCTCCGAGGCACCGCTTGTGGTCGATGCAGATGGCCTGAACTGCCTGGCCCGCCTCACGAACTACCAGATCGACGACTATCCTGAGGTCACCCGCAGGGATGCGCCTCTGATCCTGACGCCGCATCGCCGCGAGCTTGGCCGCCTCGTGGGCCTGGCCGATACGCCGCCCGATTCGCTGACGGCAGCCCTCGAGGCTGCACGGCGCATCGTGTGGGCCGATGGCGGAAGCGAGATCTGCGTCGTCGCGAAGGGGACGGCGACCGCCTGCGTGAACGTCGAGGCTGCCCTGCTGCCCGAGCCGGGCCCTGCGGCCCTTGCCACGGCAGGGTCGGGCGATGTCCTGGGTGGCATCATTTCGGCGCTTCTAGCACGCACCCCGAAGGATATCGAGGACCTGCCGCTCATCGCCTCCTTGGGCTGCGAGATCCATGCAGTGGCCGGCAACCGTGCCGCCAAGAAGCATGGCTCGCGCGGCGTGATGGCCACTGACATAATCGAAGAGATCGGCCTCGCTGCAGACGAGCTCGAGGACCATGTCGAATCCCTTCTTGCTGGCGACCAGGGGGAGTACGAAAGCGATCTTGAGGCTGACGAGCCCGAAGACAATGCCGAGCCCCTTCTTGCTGACGACCAGGAGGAATAGGAGATAAGGCTATGAGCGAGTGCAGCTGTCCTGACAACCGATGGTCCTGGGTCGAGATCGATCTCGGGGCCCTCAGGAACAATGTCCGTGCCTTCCGCGAGCAGATCAATCCGCGGGTGCGGATGATGTGCGTCGTGAAGGCCGACGCCTATGGGCATGGCGCTGTGCGCTGCGCTGAGGTCATGTCCCGTGCCGGGGCCCATCAGTTTGCCGTCGCGACGGTCGATGAGGGCGTGGAGCTGAGGAAGGCGGGCATTGCAGAGCCGATCCTTCTGCTCTCGCAGCCGCCTGTGACTTCGGTCCAGACCTTGGTTGACTACGATATCATGCCGTCGGTCTACCGGTCCGATTTCGCGCTTGCCTTTGGCGAGTGCGCAGCCGCTTCCGGCAAGATCGGCAAGTACCATCTTGCCATCGATTCCGGCATGAACCGCATCGGCGTGCGTCCTGAGGATGCCGTGGAGCTCCGCCGCAGCATCGATTTCCATCGCGGCCTCGAGTGCGCCGGCACCTTCACGCATTTCGCGACGGCCGATACGCCCGACGACTGGGATTTCACGCTGCAGGTGAAGCGCTTCACGGAGACCGTGAAGGCGCTCAAGGCAGCGGGGCTTTCCTGTGGCCTGGTGCATTGCGACAACACGCCTGGCACCATCCTGCACAAGGAGATGCAGATGGACATGTGCCGCGTCGGCGTCGGCCTCTACGGGATGCAGCCGGCTCCCTCGACAGCTCCCTACATCGATCTGGAGCCGGTCATGTCCGTGATGGCGCGCGTCACCCGCGTGTCGGAGCCGGAGGTCGGCGAAGGCGTTGGCTACGGGATGACATACAGGATCCCGCACAAGGGGACGCAGATCGCGACCGTGAACATCGGCTACGCCGATGGCCTTGCCCGCGAGCTCTCGAACCACATGGAGGTCCTCGTGAAGGGGACCCGCTGCCGCCAGGTCGGCAACATCTGCATGGACCAGTTCATGTTCTGTGCCGACAAGCCGGGGACCGCACTGCGCCGTGGCGTCGAGGTCGAAGAGGGCGATGTCGTGACCGTGATTGGCCGTGATGGCGCCGAGGAGATCACGATGGACGATATGGCCGCAGCACGCCACACGATCAACTACGAGGTGGCCTGCGACTTCGGCCTGCGCCTGGAAAAGCTGTATGTCTGATAGGGAAGCGCCCACAGCAGCGCCCCGCAGAGGACGCCGCCGGAAGCAGCGGACGTATCTTGCGGATGCGGAGAACAACATGGCTATCATGCAGATTCCGGGGCATGAGCACCAGAAGCCCCAGGAAGTGCGCCTCGAGGAGATAGAGGCAGTGCTCGGCGACTGCCATCGCTGCCCCCTGGGGGACACGAAGACGAACATCGTCTTCGGCGTCGGCAACCCCAATGCCCGCGTCATGTTCATCGGCGAGGCGCCAGGGAGGAACGAGGACCTGCAGGGAGAGCCGTTCGTCGGCGCTGCCGGACACAACCTCGACAGCCTGCTCGAGCTTGCTGGGCTCAAGCGCGAGGACGTCTATATCGCCAATGTCCTCAAGTGCCGCCCTCCCTCGAACCGCGACCCCAAGCCAGAGGAGATCGCCTGCTGCTCGCCTTTCCTGCGCGAGCAGATCCGTTCGATCTGGCCTGATGTGATCGTCTGCCTCGGCAACTTCGCGGCCCATTTCGTGCTTCGCACCGAGCAGGGCATCTCAGGCCTGAGGGGACGCATGCACCAGACCGGGCATTTCGCGGTCCTTCCGGTCTTCCATCCGGCTGCCGCCCTCTACCACCAGGCATGGCAGGAGTACCTGGATGAGGACTTCACCTTCCTCGGGCAGTGGCTCCGTGAGCATCCGGCAAGCCCGAACAAGCAGTAGATGAGGAGGATGCAGCA
Organism: uncultured Actinomycetes bacterium; assembly: GCA_900313905.1. GTDB lineage: Bacteria > Actinomycetota > Coriobacteriia > Coriobacteriales > Atopobiaceae > Olsenella_L. The sequence goes on from OMTG01000049.1 coordinate 16,287, forward strand.
TATGGGCAGCCTGCCAGAACAGGAAAATGCCACCACCTATGTGAGCGCATCTGCAGATGAGACCCAGAACCTGGGCGAGCTGCTGGGAGGCCTTCTGGAGGCAGGCGATGTCCTGGTCCTCACGGGCGACCTGGGGGCGGGCAAGACCCAGCTCACGAAGGGCGTGGCCCGTGGCATGGGAATCGAGGACGATGTGACGAGCCCGACCTTCACGATCGAGATGGTCTACGAAGGGCGCGAGCTGCCGCTCTACCACTTCGACCTCTATCGCCTCGATGATGCCGACCAGCTGGAGGACACGGGCCTCTTCGATGTGCTGGGGACCGATGGCCCCTGCCTCATCGAATGGGGAGAGCAGTTCTCGGAGGAGCTCGGCGACGAGCGGGTCGATGTGACGATCACGAGGCTGGACGACGAGGTTGCAGAAGGTGTCGAGCCGCCGCGCCGCATCTCCTTCGCAGCGCGTGGGGAGCGTGCGGAAGAGCTCATCCAGGCGCTGGGCGATGCGGCAGCCAAGGCCAGATAGATTTGGAAAGATTGCTTCATGGGTGTTGAGAACAGGAACGGCCAGCTCGTGCTGGCGCTTGATACGTCGACTGACATGCTGGCCTGTGCTGTGGCCCGCTGGACAGAAGGCCCGGTGCCCCAGGTCGAGGTCCTCTCTTCGAAGGACCATCTCTGCAGGCGGCAGGCAAATGTCGAGCTTGCGCAGAGCTGCCTCGATGCGCTCTCCGAGGTCGGGGCAACGATGGAGGATGTCTGCGCCATCATCGTCGGCCGCGGCCCCGGCTCCTTCACGGGAGTCCGCATCGGCATCGCCTGCGCCAAGGGCCTCTCGTGCGGCCTGGGGATCCCGCTCTGGGGCGCCTCGACCCTGGATGCGACGGCCTGGACCGCCTGGCATGCGGGCGTGCGCGGAGTGCTCGGCGTCGTGAATGACGCGATGCGCCACGAGGTGTATCCGGGCATCTACCAGCTGGATGAGGCAGGGGCACACCGCACCTTCCCGTCCGAGACGGTCGTGAAGGCGCAGGATGCGGTCGATCACTGGGCTGCCATGCCCGAGGAGGAGCGCAGCCAGCTCACGCTTTCCGGCAATGGCCTCAAGAAGTACCGTGCCCTCTTCGAGAAGGCGGGGTTCATGCAGTTTGCGGACGAGGACCTCTGGTTCCCGACCGGAGAGGGACTCCTCTCTGCAGCGGCTGCCGAAGGGACGCGCCGTGGCTCGGGCGATCCTGCCCTCGTGCTGCCGCTCTACACCAGGCTCTCCGATGCAGAGGAGAACGAGCGCAAGCGGCTTGGGCTCAAGCAGCCGGCCTCTGTCGACGTCACGGGCGTGGATGACATGCTCGGAAGCCTCCATACACAGCTTCGGCCGATGACAGTAAACGACGTGGACAGCGTGGCGGAGCTCGAGGCTACGCTCTTCGCTGACGCATCGCATACCCCCTGGAGCAGGAACGCCTTCTTCGAGGAGGTCTCCCAGCCTGGCAGGAGCTGGTGGGTGGCCCATGACCAGGAGAAGATCATCGGCTATGCCGGCGGCATCCTGGCGGGCACGGACTTCGAGATCGAGGATGTGGCGGTCGTGCCCGAGCGCAGGCGCGAGGGGATTGCATCGAGGCTTGTCGCCCGCATCGTCTACGACGGCGAGATGCTCGGCGCCCAGAGCGCATCGCTCGAGGTCGAGGAGGGCAATGCTCCTGCCAAGGCTGCCTATGCGAAGCTTGGCTTCGAGGAGGCAGGAAGGCGTCCGGACTACTATGGGCCAGGACACGCGGCCTTGATCATGAAGGTGAAGCTGCCGCTCGCGGCCGACCCTGAAGGCATGGAGGCAAAGCCTGAGCCCTCTGCTTCGATCCGGCCCTGGCCACCTGTCGTGGTGGATCGCAGCCAGAAGACGAAAGATGCCCTTGCCGCAGCCCAGCCGCTCATCCTTTCCATTGAATCCTCCTGCGACGAGACGGCCATGGCCGTGATCGACGGGGAAGGGCAGATCATCTCGAATGTCGTGGCCACTTCGGTCGATTTCCATGCCCGCTTCGGCGGCGTCGTGCCCGAGATCGCTTCGAGGAAGCATGTGGAGGCGCTGGTCGGCGTCTTCGAGGAGGCGCTTGCACGAGCAGGCGCGCACTACGGCTGCGATACGCTGACGCCTTCTGACCTTGCTGCCGTGGGCGTCACGTCAGGTCCCGGCCTGGTCGGAGCGCTTGTGGTGGGCGTCGCGTTTGCGAAGGGCCTCTGCGCCGCGACGGGCTTGCCCATCATTCCGGTCAACCATCTCGAGGGCCATCTCTTCGCGAACCTCTTCGAGACGCCCGATCTGGAGCCGCCCTTCGTGGCAAGCCTCGTCTCCGGCGGCAACACGATGCTCGTGCACGTGAAGGCCTGGGGCGACTACGAGGTGCTCGGCCAGACCATCGACGATGCGGTGGGCGAGGCCTTCGACAAGGTCGCCAAGGCGCTGGGCCTGGGCTACCCTGGCGGCCCCATCATCAGTCGCCTTGCTGCCGAGGGCAATCCCCGCGCCATCCATTTCCCGCGCGCCATGATGCACTCGGGTGACTACTCCTTCAGCCTTTCAGGCCTCAAGACCTCGGTCATCACCTACATCGAGGGGGAGAACAAGGCGGGACGCTCGATCAACCTGCCCGACCTCGCAGCCTCCTTCGAGGCTGCCGTGATCGATGTCCAGGTCGCGAAGGCGAAGCGTGCCATCGAGGAGACGGGCGCCAACGACTTCTGCGTCGGTGGCGGCGTCGCCGCGAACCCGCAGCTGAGGGAGGCCTACAAGAAGACCTTCGGGCGTATGGGGGTGCGCGTCACGGTGCCGCCGCTTCGTGCCTGTGGCGACAATGGAGCGATGATCGCGCTTGTGGCGCTCAGGAGCTACAAGGCAGGATGCTTCGGCGATCTTTCGCTCGATGCCCATCCGAACTCGAAGCTGGGCGACTGGAGCTCTCCGGAGCCTCCTACAGTCTGGCATGGGGAGCAGGCCTGGCTCATAGCCAAGAAATGAGATCTTCTTTGACTGCATGTAGTGGAGGTGCCGCAGCTTGAATGGATGCTGCGGCACCTCCATCAGTTTGGAACATGGTCTGGCAATCGCTTGGACGTTGCAGGAAGTGGCCTGTCCCTGCCTCAAGAACCTATAATGAATCCATTGCGCCGCGGACCTTGCCTGAAGGGAGGCGTGAGTGATGGCCTATTTCGAGAATTTCATCAGCTACCGACATGCCACCATGATGGAACAGGCTAAAAAGCTGCATGACCGTCTGGCACTCTTGGGACATTCGGTGTTCTGGGATTTGGAGTCCCTGCACGCTGGGACATTCGATGATGCAATCGCAGCTGCCATAGACAGCTGCGAGAACTTCATTGCTCTCACGAACTATGCATCGCTTTCGGCCTGCTGCAGCGAGGGCGATTGGGTGCGGCAGGAGATATCCCGGGCACTCATGGCACGGAAGAACATCATCCTGTTGTTCGTGGGAGAGAGGATACGCTTTCCTGAATCTCTGCCCGAAGAGCTGCTACCCCTCAAACGTTATAACGGCATGGAATTTTTCGATCCGGACAGCGACCGCGATATGGATGAGCTCGTATCCAGGTTCCTGTCTTCAAGCCACGTGCTCAGCAGGGCGGGGGATTTCGATGTGCATGAGGGGGTCCTGTCCTCCTATCGGGGACAGGCACCCATAGTCGAGATACCAGAGGGTGTGCGCTGCATCGGAAAAGGTGCCTTCATTGACAGGACGGATATCCAGGAAATCCATTTTCCTGAAGGCATCATCTCAATAGAAGATTCAGCATTCGAACGCTGCCGCGCCATTCAGACAATTGCTTTGCCGGCTTCTCTTGAGCGCATTGGGGATGCCGCCTTCCGTAGATGCACCGCCCTTCGATTCGTTTTGTTTGGCCAAGGGCTCAGATCGATTGGCGACCGGGCATTCGAGTTCTGCTCCGCTTTGGGGGCAGTCGAGCTCAAGGATAGACTCGATGAGTTCGCCCCCACCTCTTTCAACAACTGCCCCAGCCTCAGGTCCATTGAGGTCAGCAGCGGAAACCGGTGGTTTTCATCTGCTGACGGGATTCTATACAGTCATGATAAGACCGAGGTGGTTCGCTGCCCGGAGGGGAAGACGTCGGTCCAGCTTCCGGAGACCGTGAGTGTATTCGCAGACTATTCTTTCTATAAAAGCTCCATCAAGGAGATTGATATACCGGGCGAGATCTCATCCATTGGGGCATCGGCATTCCGGCAGAGCAGGCTTCAGGCTGTGCGATACCATGGCGGCAATCCAAAGATTGGCTCTTTTGCTTTTGCAGATTGTTCGGCCCTGGAGCATAACCCCTTTGAAGACATGGGCCAGAAGATGGAGCATCACCTTGCCGCGCGCGATATAAAATCGGCGCTGGTCACCTTTGAATATGTAATGGTCACCACGACTTTTGAATCATCCGAGGATGCAGACAGCATGGTATCCCTGCTGCTCGAGAAGAAGCTCATTGTCGCAGGGCAGATCAAGCCGATACGCTCGGTATACATGTGGAACGACGAGGTCTGCAACGAGCCTGAGGTTGAGCTCTTGTGCATCACGGAAGGATGTCTCTATGGGGAGGTCGAGAACTTCATCGTGAAGAACCATCCCTATGAGGTGCCGCAGGTAATCTGTGTGCCCATCATCAATACCACAAGCGACTATGGTAACTGGATTACGGACTATGTGATGAAGAGGGATGACTGACATGGGATACTGCATCATCATGACAACATTCGCATCCGCCGAACAGGCGGAGCCCATCGTGAGCGCTCTGCTGGAGCGCAGGCTTGCGGCATGCATCCAGCGGATAGCGATTTCGAGCAGCTATGTATGGGAGGGAAAAGTGCAGAACGACCCTGAGCTGCTTATTTTGATCAAGACAAGAGACGAGCTGTTCAGGGAGGTAAAGGAGACCATCGAGAAGCTGCATCCCTATGACACACCTGAGGTCGTGAAGGTTCCCATAGATGCAGGGAGTGCAAGCTATCTTGCCTGGATTGATGAGGTGACTGGATGAGCGGAAGGACTTTCAAGGTCGTGACCTTCGTTCCACCTGAGCATCTGGATGCGCTTGCGGATGCGCTTCGCAAGATCAGGATCAACCGGTTGGGGAACTATCAGAATTGCATGTCATGGACGCAGGTGACCTCGAGCTGGGACTCGCTCGGGGAGGCTCATCCGTTCCTCGGCACGCCAGGAAAGCGGAGCATCGAGAGCGAATGCCGACTTGAGTTCCAATGCGATGAAAGCAGGCTTGGCGAGGCGGTTGCGACGATACGCGAGCGGCATCCCTACGAGGAGCCGGAGATAGACATCTATCCGCTCCTAGACCCAGATGCGCTCTAGGCTGACTGCGCTGCTGGATAGTTCGCAGAAGGGCGCCGCAGCATGGACAGATACCGCGGCACCCTCTCTTTCTGCTGGCAGGAGGCCCCATAATTCCTGAAAGGGAATTACAAGGTTGTTTCCCGATGGCAGGAAGTCGTGGCGCGGATGGCCAAGGTTGCTATGCTATCGGCCTAGTACCCGTAACTTTCTCGCATCAGGTTGCAAGGGGGAGGGGAATGGGTCCCCTCCGGTTGCGCGTACAGAAGGGAACTAGCGCATCTTTAGACAGGGAAAGAGGATTTACCGATATGTCCAATGAGAATCTGACCCGCCGCAATTTCCTGAAGGCTTCAGGCCTGGGCGTCCTGAGCGTCGGCGGCATGAGCTTTCTGACAGCCTGCGGTCCTTCCACCGCAACCACGAGCGATACCAGCTCCGATTCGAGCTCGAGCACCGATTCGTCCTTCGGCGACAACGGCACGATGCGTGTCGGCATGGAGGTCGCCTACCCTCCGTTCAACTGGCAGGTGTCTGAGGCCACGGACAACACGATCCCTGTCGAGGGCCAGGATGGCGCCTATGCAGACGGCTACGACATCTACTTCGCGAAGCTCATCGGCGACAAGCTCGGCCTCGAGCCGGTCGCTGTGAAGATGGAGTTCTCCGGCCTCGTCGAGGCCCTGAAGAATGGCCAAATCGACCTCATCTGCGCCGGCATGACGGCAACGGATGAGCGCCGCCAGTCCATCGACTTCTCCGATGCCTACTGGACCGGCCACTACGGCCTGCTCGTGAAGAAGGACTCTTCCTACGCCAATGCGACGAGCCTCTCCGACTTCGCCGGCGCAGCCGTCCTGGGCCAGCGCGACACCCTTCTGGACGATGTCATCGACGAGATCGACGGCGTGAACCACCTGACGCCGGTCGACTCCGTCCCTGCCCAGCTCTCCAACCTGAACCAGGGCACCTGCGACGCCATCACCTTCGACGTCGAGAACGAGAAGGGCCTGCTCGCCGCCAACCCGGACCTCGTTGCTGTCGAGATCAACGGCTCCAAGATCCTCTTCAAGGAGGATGCGCCGATCAACGCCGGCATCGCGAAGGGCAAGGATGACACCTTGGCCACGATCAACGAGGTGATTGACGGCGTCTCCCAGGATGAGCGCCAGCAGGTCTGGGACGATGTCCAGGCACGCCTCCCGGAGTAGACCAAGGTTTTAAGATGCACAAAGGCAGGCATCCTCTGCAGCAGAACCTGTGGAGGATGCCTTTCCGGTAAGGAGTAATGTTATGGCCGCACACAGCGGATTCGCGCACTTCGTGAAGGAGGACCATCGCTACGTCTTCCTCGGCACGAGCGCCATCGCTGTCGTGGGTCTGTGGCTGGCAAACCAGCCGCATTCCCCGTCAAGCTTCCTGCTTCACGCCTACGGGGTGGAGTTCGTGCTCTACTACCTCCTCGTCGCCTGGCTCATCGTCTCTGCCGTGGCGCTCGTGAACAAGCTTGCGAAATGGAAGGGCGATGCCTATGTGACGACCTCGCCCTTCACGAAGCCGAAGGCCCGGAAGGTGGAGCGCATCGGCTCCTATGTGGTCTGGGCGATCACCTGCGTCCTGATTGTGGACCGTGGCATCATGGGCCTCTACGACCTCGTCGTGGGCGCCATCTCGCAGGACTCGAACCCGACCGACTTCCTCGCCTCGATGATCTACATGCTCTACAAGATGGGCTACACCTTCATCCAGGGCATTATCAACACGATCGTGATCGCTGTCGTGGGCACGGTCGTCGCCTTCTTCCTGGCGCTCGTCCTCGTCTTTTTGCGCCTCTTGGAGATCGACCGCTCGGACAATGACTTCGTTCGCTTCCTCAAGGTCGTGGGTGTCGGTTTCGCGAAGGTCTATTCGGCCATCATGCGTGGCACGCCGATGATGATCCAGGGCCTCATCATCTACTATGCTGGCACTGGCCTCCTGACGGCCAGGGGCATGACGCCGACGCAGATCCTCGGCGTCTGGTCGCCCTTCAATGCCGGTCTTGTCACGGTGTCTTTGAACTCCACCGCCTACATGATGGAGGTGCTGCGCTCCGGCATCCTGGCCGTGGATCCCGGCCAGACCGAGGCGGCGCGCTCGCTCGGCATGTCCCAGTGGCAGGCCATGCGCAAGGTCGTCTTCCCGCAGGGCATCAAGAACGCGATCCCTGCCCTCTCGAACGAGCTTGTCATCAACATCAAGGACTCCTCGGTCCTCATGGCGATCGGCGTCCTCGAGCTGACCTTCGCGGTCCGCACCATCGCCGGCGTCTACTTCAAGCAGATGGAGCCCTATGTGGCTGCCGCTGTGGTCTACCTGATCCTCACCATGATCGCGACGAAGCTGCTGAACAAGTTCGGCCAGCACTTCGATGCGAAGGGCGAGCAGGTCGTCCTCGGCACGTCTGATGTGCCGGTGGCACAGCCGAAAGGAGGCGAGGGAGAGTGAGCGATCAGGACGCAGTCGTGCGCGTCGAGGGGCTCAGGAAGAGCTTCGGCGAGCATGAGGTGCTCAAAGGCATCGATTTCGACGTGATGCCCGGCGAGGTCGTCACGATCATCGGCGCCTCCGGATCCGGCAAGTCGACGCTTCTGCGCTGCATCAACCTGCTCGAGACCCCAGACGAGGGACATGTATGGTTCCACGGCGAGGATCTGACAGCAGAGCATGTGAACGTGAATCGCCTGCGCGAGAAGATCGGCATGGTGTTCCAGGGCTTCAACCTCTTCAACAACCTCAACGTGCTTGACAACTGCACGCTTGCCCCGGTGACCCTGAAGAAGGCCACGAAGGCAGAGGCCGAGAAGGAAGCCATGAAGAACCTCGAGGCGGTCGGACTTGCGGAGTTCGCGAAGGCGCCCGTCGTTTCGCTCTCCGGCGGACAGAAGCAGCGTGTGGCAATCGCACGCGCCCTCTGCATGAAGCCGGACCTCATGCTCTTCGACGAGCCGACCTCTGCCCTCGACCCCGAAATCGTCGGCGAGGTCCTCAACGTCATGCGCGACCTTGCGAAGGAGGGCATGACCATGGTGGTCGTGACCCACGAGATGGACTTCGCCAAGAACGTCTCCGACAAGGTCGTCTTCATGGACCAGGGCGTCATCGCCGAGTCGGGAGATCCGGAGAAGATCTTCTCGCATCCGGAGAAGCAGCGCACCCGCGAGTTCCTCGCACGCTATCTCTCCGAGTAGGGGAGCGGAAAAGCTTGATGGAAAGGCAGCCTCTGGGCTGCCTTTTCTGTATCCCCTCCTGACGCTTGCCCATAAGTGGGGGCGCTCTGGGAGGTGTGTAAGCAATCTCATGCTAGGATGCTAAGCATCCAAGAGGAAGGACCCATCATGAGGGATGGCTTCGTTTCGGTCGCAGCGGTGACGCCCGAGATACGGGTGGCCGATGTCGCATTCAATGTCCAGCATATCGAGGAAGCAATCGAGCGTGCGGTGGACGAAGGGGCAAAGGTCGTGGTGCTGCCGGAGCTCTGCCTCACGGCCTACACCTGCGAGGACCTGTTCCTGCAGGAGGCGCTGCTGAGATGCGCAGAGGAAGGCCTGGCCAAGATCGCGAAAGACACCGAAGACCTCGATGCCCTGATCTTCGTAGGCGTGCCCTTGAGGATCTATGGGAAGCTCTACAACTGCGCCGCTGCCCTGAACTCCGGCAACCTCCTCGGCATCGTCCCGAAGCGCTTCCTTCCGACCTACAACGAGTTCTATGAGGGAAGGCACTTCACGCCGGGTCCGACCACGGTCACCCGCATCGACGTGGCGGGCTTCGAGGACGTGCCCTTCGGCACGAACCAGCTCTTCTGCTGCGATGCGCTGCCGACGCTCGTCGTGGCGGCAGAGCTCTGCGAGGACCTCTGGGTGCCGAATCCTCCTTCGGTTGCCCATGCGCAGGCCGGCGCCACCCTCATCTGCAATCTCTCCTGCTCGAATGCGATTGTCGGCAAGGCTGTCTATAGGCGCAGCCTCGTCTCCGGCCAGAGCGCACGGCTCATCTGCGGCTACGTGTATGCCAATGCTGGCTGGGGCGAATCCACGCAGGACCTCGTCTTCTCGGCCCACAGCCTCATCTGCGAGGATGGCCATATCCTGGCCGAAGCCCAGCCCTTCGGCGACGGATACGCCCTCTCCGAGGTCGATACCTTCTTCATCGCCGAGGAACGGCAGCGCATGACAAGCTACGAGAGTGCTGCCACGCCCGAGCTTGCCGGCTATGAGCGGATCCATTTCTCGCTGGAGAATACGAACACGCATCTCACCCGCTTCGTGGACCCGGCGCCCTTCGTGCCGAAGGATGCTGCGACCCGTGCCGAGCGCTGCGAGGACATCTTCACGATCCAGAGCATGGGGCTCGCGAAGCGCCTGGCGCACACCCATTCGAAGTGCGCCGTTGTCGGCGTCTCAGGCGGACTCGATTCCACGCTTGCCCTCCTCGTCATGGCCCGCGCCTTTGATATCCTGAAGCTCGACCATGCAGGCATCATCGCCGTCACGATGCCGGGCTTCGGCACGACCCACCGCACCCATTCGAATGCGACCGAGCTCACGAAGGCCTTGGGGGCGACACTGAAGGAGGTCTCGATCGACGCAGCCGTGCGCCAGCACTTCTCTGACATCGGACACGACGAGCGGGTGCAGGATGTCACCTATGAGAACTCCCAGGCCCGCGAACGCACGCAGATCCTCATGGACATCGCGAACCAGGAAGGCGGCCTTGTGATCGGCACAGGCGACCTCTCCGAGCTGGCCCTGGGATGGGCGACCTACAATGGCGACCACATGTCGATGTACGGCGTCAATGCCTCGGTCCCGAAGACCCTTGTCCGCCATCTCGTCCGCTACGTGGCCGATACCTGCGGAAACGAGAAGGAGTCCGAAGTGCTGCTCGATGTCCTCGCGACGCCGGTCTCGCCCGAGCTTCTGCCTGCGACTGCCCAGGGCACGATCAGCCAGAAGACCGAGGACCTGGTTGGGCCCTATGAGCTCCATGACTTCTTCCTCTATCAGGTCCTGCGCTGCGGCTTCGCGCCGAAGAAGGTCTACCGTCTTGCGCTCTATGCGCTGGGGGAGACCTACAGCCCCGAGACGATTCTGAAGTGGGAGAAGACCTTCTACCGCCGCTTCTTCGCGCAGCAGTTCAAGCGCAGCTGCCTGCCCGATGGACCGAAGGTCGGCTCGGTCGCCGTCTCGCCGCGCGGAGACCTGCGCATGCCATCCGATGCGATGGCAAGCATCTGGCAGAAGGAGCTCGAAGAGCTCTAGCAGATAGACAGAGCCATCAAGGGGCGGGCGTCATCGGATGTCCGCCCCTCTTGCTGCCGCGCCGGCCATATGGATACCTTCTGTGCAGGCGTCAGTATCTGCTGAATAGAAAATCTAAGCGCCAGATAGAAGATTTTTTCCTCTCTGGAGGTATAACCCCGCCGCATTGGGTATAGTTCTGAACGTTCGCACAGGGCGGGCCGAACACCCGCCAACGTCTGATGAGGACGTCAATCGAGGAGGTTCACGAATCATGACTCTGAAGCCTTTGGGAGACCGTGTACTTGTCAAGCCCGCTCCGAAGGAGGAGAAGACCGCTTCTGGCCTCTACATCTCCAGCGGTGCACAGGAGAAGCCGCAGCGCGGCAAGGTCATCGCTGTCGGCGCCGGCAAGGTGAACGAGAAGGGCGAGCGCATCGTCCCCGACGTGAAGGCTGGCGACGAGGTCTACTACGGCAAGTTCGGTGGCAACGAGGTCAAGATCGACGGCGAGGATTTCCTGCTGCTCCGCGCTGACGACATCTACGCGATCATCGAGGACTAGCTCGTAATTCGGCAATACAGGAAGGGTAGCTCGGGCTATCCCATCTCAAGGAGAAGCAAATGGCTGCTAAGGACATCAATTTTGGCACTGATGCACGTGCCAAGCTTGCCAAGGGCGTGAACACCCTGGCAGACGCCGTGACCACCACGCTCGGCCCCAAGGGCCGCTATGTGGCGCTCGAGAAGTCGTACGGCGCTCCGACCATCACGAACGACGGCGTCTCTGTCGCCAAGGAGATCGAGCTCAAGGACCCGATCGAGAACATGGGTGCACAGCTCGTGAAGGAGGTCGCCACCAAGACCAACGACACCGTCGGTGACGGCACCACGACCGCAACCCTGCTTGCCCAGGTCATGGTCAACGAGGGCCTGCGCAACGTCGCTGCTGGCGCCAACCCGATTGCCATCCGTCGCGGCATCGACAAGTCCGTCGAGGCTGTCGTGAAGAAGATGCAGGACTCTGCTGTGGAGATCTCCACCAAGAAGCAGATCGCTTCTGTTGGCACCATCTCCGCAGGCGACCCCGAGATCGGCGAGAAGATTGCTGACGCAATGGAGATTGTCGGCAAGGACGGTGTCATCACCGTCGACGAGTCCCAGACCTTCGGCATCGATATCGAGACCGTCGAGGGCATGCAGTTCGACAAGGGTTACATCTCTCCGTACTTCACCACTGACTCCGAAACGATGACGGCTGAGATGAAGGATCCCTACATCCTTCTGACTGACCAGAAGATCTCCAACATCCAGGACATCCTCCCGATTCTCGAGGCTGTCTCCAAGCAGGGCGCACCGCTGCTCATCATCGCTGAGGATGTCGACGGCGAGGCTCTGGCTACGCTGATCCTCAACAAGCTCCGTGGCACGCTGAACGTCTGCGCCGTCAAGGCTCCTGGCTACGGCGACCGCCGCAAGAGGATGCTCGAGGACATCGCAATCGTGACCGGTGGCCAGGTTGCCATGAAGGAGCTCGGCGTCAACCTCACGGATGTCACTGCTGACATGCTTGGCCGTGCAAAGTCCGTCAAGATCACCAAGGACGACACCACGGTCGTCGGCGGCTATGGCGCAAAGGATGCCATCGACGAGCGCATCGCCCAGATCAAGAACGAGATTGCCAATACCTCCTCTGACTTCGACAAGGAGAAGCTCCAGGAGCGTCTGGCCAAGCTCTCCGGTGGCGTCGCTGTCATCAAGGTCGGCGCAGCAACCGAGGTCGAGCTCAAGGAGATCAAGCACCGCATCGAGGATGCACTCCAGGCAACCCGCGCAGCTGTCGAAGAGGGCATCGTCGCTGGTGGTGGCGTCGCATTCCTCGAGGCTTCGAGCGCACTCGACGATGTGGAGACCGCAGATGCCGACGAGAAGATTGGTGTCGATATCGTCCGCAAGGCGCTTGAGGCTCCTGTCAAGACCATCGCTGCCAACGCTGGCTACGAAGGCTCTGTCGTCGTCGAGAAGATCAAGGGCCTGCCTGAGGGCCAGGGCCTGAACTCCGCTAACGGCGAGTGGGGCGACATGATCGATATGGGCGTCCTGGATCCTGTCAAGGTCACCCGCATCACTCTTCAGAACGCAGCTTCCGTCGCTTCGCTCATCCTCATCACCGAGGCCACGGTCACGAACGTCCCGAAGGACACCACCATCGAAGAGGCCATCTCTGCAGCAGCAGCTCAGGGCGGCCAGGGCGGCGGCATGTACTAATCGCTCTCCCAACGTGGGCTATGGGCCCCGGACACGTCGGTGTCCGGGGCTTTTTTCATGCTTCGGAGGAGCGCTGCCCATCCAAGGGAGGATACGGGGGTACAATCTATAAATTGCGACCAAGAGGGGGATACATGGCAGAGAAGCACGATCTTCTGGACGATATCATCGATATCACGAACAACTGGAGCGCCGTCACGAAGCCTGTCGAGACGGTCGTCAGCAACATCTCGTTCGATCCTGAGACCGCTCCGCAGTGGGATCCCTCGAAGTACAAAGAGCGTCCCCGCGCGAATGGGGTCCGCTGCCTCTCGGTCGCCTCGAAGAATCCGAAGATGTGCACCAAGTGCCAGGATGTCTGCCCGGTCGATGCCATCACGATCACCGAGTCGAAGCTCACGGTGAACGAGAATTGCCGCAAGTGCGGGCTGTGCGCCGCTGCCTGCCCGACCGAGGCATTCCTGATCCAGAAGCTCATGCCGAAGACGCTCTACAACAGCATCGCGAAGCAGGCAGCATCGCATGACCATGTCTATATCACCTGCACGCGTGCTCTCGGGCGCATCCCGAAGGAAAACGAGATCGTCCTGCCGTGCGTCGGCGCCCTCTCCAAGGAGCTGTGGTTCTCCCTCTTCATGGAGTTCGACAACATCTCCGTGTACCTGCCTCTCGGCGTCTGCGACCGCTGCCGCACCACGACCGGCGAAGAGGCCTATACCGACGCCATCAGCTACGCAGAGGAGCTCACGGGCGCTGCCTGCGGCCTCGAGGTCGACGAGAAGGGCCTCGACCACGAGCAGAGCCGCGCCTACAAGAGGAGCCAGTTCCTCTCCCAGGTCGCCTCGACCGGCACGTCCCTCATGAAGGGGTCGACAGCTGGCAGGGCCATGACGGGAGCGCAGGCGGTGGCCCAGAGGATCTCGAACCACACGAAGCGCGTGAACGAGCTCACCCGCTCCCTCGAACAGGCGGTGGGCGTCCAGAACAGCCAGCACCATCGCCGCATGCTCACCCAGCGCCGCGAGCTCGTGATGGCGGCGCTGCAGAAATGGCCGGAGCCTGCCAAGCAGATGAAGAGCGAGCTCCCCAGCTGCGACATGTCGAAGTGCACGATGTGCGGCGACTGCACGACTGCCTGCGTCCTCCATGCGATCGAGCTCGACCGCGATGGCAGGATCGCAATCGAGCCTGCCTACTGCATCGGCTGCGCCGCCTGCGCCAAGGTCTGCAAGGAAGGCGCCCTCTCCATGCATCCGACCGATGGCTCTGCACTCGTGATTCCCGATCCCCATGCGGAGGAGATCGCGAAGGAGCGCGCCGAGGTGCGCCGCCTCAAGGAGCAGGGCAAGAAGATGATTGACAGCTCGGTCAAGGCCATCAGCGCCATGGGGTCGGAGGAGGAGAAATCCTCTTCGACCAAGAAGAAGGCCTAGCTACATACGGGATGTCCCGTATCTGACATAAAGGAGAAGATAGACCCGTGTCCCTTTCCATCGGTATCGTCGGCTTGCCGAACGTCGGCAAATCCACCCTCTTCACAGCGCTCACCAAGAAGGGCGGGCTCGCTGCGAACTATCCCTTTGCGACCATCGACCCCAATGTCGGTATCGTCGATGTGCCGGATGACCGCCTGCAGAAGCTTGCAGACATCGTGCATCCTGGCCGCATCGTCCCTGCCACGGTCGAATTCGTCGATATCGCAGGCCTCGTGAAGGGCGCCAACGAGGGCGAAGGCCTCGGCAACCAGTTCCTCGCGAACATCCGCAACTGCGATGCCATCTGCGAGGTCGTCCGCTACTTCTCCGATCCCAACGTCATGCGCGAGACCGGCCGCACTGGCAAGTTCGTGGATCCTGCCGAGGACGTCGACACGATCCAGACCGAGCTTGTCTTGGCTGACCTTGGCACCGTCGAGCGCGCCATCCCGAAGCTCGAGAAGGAGGCCAAGCGCGACAAGGAGAATGCCCCCAAGCTCGCTATCGCCAAGCGCCTCCAGGCATGGCTGAACGACGGCAAGCGTGCAGCGGACATGGACATGACCGAGGACGAGAAGAAGGCTGCCCATGACCTGTTCCTGCTTACGATGAAGCCGATGCTCTACGTCGCGAATGTCGATGAGGACCAGCTGGGAGAGAAGCTTGCGCCGCTCGGCGGGCAGGACCCCATCCCCATCTGCGCCGAGGTCGAGGCAGAGCTCGCCGAGCTCGACGCGGACGAGGCGAAGGAGTACCTCGAGTCCCTGGGCCTTGAGCGCTCGGGCCTCGAGACTCTGGCACAGGCTGCTTACCATCTGTTGGGCCTCCAGAGCTTCTTCACGGCCGGCGAGATGGAGGTCAAGGCCTGGACGGTGCGCATCGGCGCCAAGGCGCCCGAGGCGGCAGGCGTCATCCACTCCGACTTCGAGAAGGGCTTCATCAAGGCCGAGACGATCTCCTATGAGGACTACATCGCCCTCGGCGGCGAGGCGGGCGCCCGCGAGGCGGGACGCCTCCGCATGGAAGGCAAGGACTACGTCGTCCAGGACGGCGATGTGATGCACTTCCGATTCAACGTGTAGAGGAAGCGACACACGAACAAAAAGGAAGGCCGCATGCGCAGATGCATGCGGCCTTCCTGCTTGAACAGCTGAATCAAAGCGGCTCAGGAACCGATAACGACAAGGACATCGGTGTCATAGGAATAGACGCCCGAGGAGTCGCGCACGTATTCGACCGTGCCCAGCGATGAGAGCTTCTCGCCGACGCCTTTTGCCTTCGCCATGTTGCTGTCGCCCTTGTAGACGACGGTGATGTTGGTGTAGTCGAAGGACTCGGCCGTGCCAGTCGAGGTCGTATACCCCGCATTATCGAGGAGGCTGGCTGCCTCTGCCGCAGCTCCCGAGACGCCCGATCCATTGAGGACCAGGACCGTCCCTGTGTAGTCGGCATCCACGCTGTCCATGGAGGAGCTTTCCTCGCTATAGCCGCCATTGCCGACGGAGCTGGCGACGCCGTGGGTCGGATCGTCCTCTGCGGTCTCGTAGGGGGTCTCGCCAGCATCGACGCGGGCCATCATCTCTTTCCAGGCTGCCTCATCGGTGATCTGGTAGGAGACGCCGTCAATCGTCTTGCTCGTGGTCGGGTTCATGCCGGAGTAGACATTGTTATCGACATCGATGTCCTTCATCTGGAGGGCAAGGGAGATGATTGTCGAGGCATCGAGGTCTGTCGTGACGCCGTCTGCGAGGTTGCTGATCGTGTTTGCCATCGTGAGGGGATCGGAGGCCACGACCTTCTTGATGATGGCAGCGATAACGGCACGCTGGTTGGCAGCGCGGTAGAAGTCGCCTGCGCCATACTCGTCGTAGGCGTGGCGGGAACGGCAGAGGGCAAGCGCCTGCTCGCCATTCAGGGTCTGATATCCAGCCTTGATGTCAGCATTGGCAAGCGGATCCACGACGTCGGTCGGGACGTCGACTTCCACACCACCGATACCGTCGACGATATTCACGAGCGCCTCGAAGTCGACCTCCGCATAGTGGTCGATATTGATTCCTGCATAGTCCTCGACCGTCTGGACGACGAAGGATGGACCGCCATAGGCATAGGCGGCATTGATCTTCTGCTCGCCGTAATCGCCGAGGTCGACCATCGTGTCACGGGCGATGGAGACAAGGGTCACCTTGAGGTTCTTGGGATCGATGCGTGCCAGGATGATCGTGTCGGAACGGAAGTTGCTATCGGAATCGCCCCAGGCATCTGCACGGTCGGCGCTCTTGTCGACACCGAGGAGGAGCATGTAGAAGGGGTCAGAGATGGTCTGCGAATCCGAGAGCTCTGCAGAAAGCTCGGGGGAGACATTGGCGGTGAGCTTGTGGTTGATATCGTAATAGAACTTGGCAACAGCGCCGACGCCAATCGCCAGGACTGCCACGACAGCGATAATGACACCGCGGAGGATAGCGTGCTTCTTTCGGGCGTTGCGTGCGGCAACGTAATGGCCTGATCCGCTTGCCCTCGAGAGGTCGTCCGGTGTCGTCTCAAGCCGTTCCCTGTTCCTGTGCACCAAAAGAGAACCCCCTTGAAAGGATGGCAAAGCCACCAGCTCTGGCAGTATGCAATTCTTCATCTTAGCTGTGCATTGCACCATTTGACGTGCACGAAACGAAGTTCATTAAATACGCCTACCTGCAGGAATGCCGAATGGCAGTAATTTGGCGGTGAACGTACGGAAAGGCAATCCTGCTCATGCTATGCAGAAGCGAAAGTCCTTGGGGCTCTGGGGCGGTCTCGCGCGTGGGTTTGGCTTATGATGGAAAGCTGAATTGCAGGGCTTTCCGCCAGCTTGGCATCGGAGGTAGATCATGCGGAGTGCTAGACCCGATCAGTTCGTAGTGGTTCTCGACTTTGGCGCACAGTATGGGCAGCTGATCGCCCGGCGCGTGCGCGATCTGCATGTGTACTCGGAGATCGTCCCCTGCGATACGCCAGCATCCGAGCTTGCTGCCATGAAGCCCTCTGCAATCATCCTCTCTGGCGGCCCCGCCTCGGTCTATGCCGAGGATGCGCCGGACATGGATGCGGCTGTCTTCGATCTCGGCCTTCCGATCCTTGGCTTCTGCTATGGGCAGCAGATCATGGCAAAGAAGCTGGGCGGCAAGGTGGGCCACACCGACAAGGGCGAGTATGGCCCCGCCACGATCCGTCGCACGGGAGAGTCCAAGCTGCTCGACGGGACGCCCGAGGAGCAGACGGTCTGGATGAGCCATCGTGACGCCGTGAAGGAAGTACCCGAGGGCTTCAGCATCACCTCGTCGACCGACATCTGCCCGGTCGCATCGATGGAATGCGCCGAGCGCAGGCTCTTTGCCACGCAGTTCCATCCTGAGGTCCGCCATACGCAGTTTGGCAAGCATATGCTCGAGCATTTCCTCTTCGATATCTGCGGCCTTTCGGCAAGCTGGACGATGGACAACATCATCGACCAGAAGGTGGAGGAGATCCGCCAGGAGGTCGGGGACAAGAAGGTCATCCTCGCGCTTTCGGGTGGCGTCGATTCCTCTGTCACGGCTGCGCTTGTCCACCGTGCCATTGGCGACCAACTCACCTGCGTCTTCGTGAACCATGGCATGCTCCGCAAGGGCGAGCCCGAGATGGTCGAGGAGGTCTTCCGCAAGCAGTTCAATGTGCCGCTGATCCACGTGCATGCCGAAGAGCGCTACTCCCAGCTCCTTGCGGGCGTGACCGAGCCTGAGAAGAAGCGCCGCCTCATCGGCACGCAGTTCTGGAAGGAGTTCTTCGCGGTCGCACAGCAGCTCGATGGCATCGAGTATCTGGCGCAGGGCACGATCTATCCTGACATCATCGAGTCGGGTGCCCGCAAGACCGGCGGCAAGGCCTCGACCATCAAGAGCCACCACAACCTGATTCCCTTCCCGGAGGGTGTCCATTTCGACCTCATCGAGCCCTTGGACCACTTCTTCAAGGACGAGGTGCGCGAGCTCGGTATTGCTCTCGGCCTTCCTGCGAAGCTTGTCTGGCGCCAGCCCTTCCCGGGTCCGGGCCTTGCCATCCGCATCATCGGCGAAGTCACGCCCGAGAAGCTCGCCATCCTCAAGGAGGCCGATGCGGTCGTGCGCGAGGAGCTCGACGCCTACAACCAGAAGCTGTATGAGGAGACGGGGGACCGCAACTCCGCGCATGCCTGCTGGCAGTACTTCGCGGTCCTGCCCGACATCAGGTCGGTCGGCGTCATGGGCGACGAGCGCACCTACCAGCGTCCCGTCATCGTCCGTGCCGTCGAGTCCTCGGACGCGATGACGGCAGACTGGGCGAAGCTCCCCTACGACGTGATCGGGAAGATCTCGAGCCGCATCGTGGACGAGGTCGACGGCGTGAACCGCGTGGTGTACGACGTCACGCCCAAGCCGCCTGCAACCATCGAGTGGGAATAGTTTAGACTCGTAACACTCTTTCACGGTCTAACTCAGAATACATCGTTTTCGCAGTTCAAAAGTGGTGTGCTGACATTTTCAGCACACCACTTCTTCCTACAAAACAACGCTTCTTTAAGGATGTTTCTTCCGTGAATACCTCTGTGGGAGCACTGGGATTCATACAAGTATTTAAGAAGGGAGACCTGCAAGGAAGAAGGCCGTCTATCAAGCGATAGACGGCCTTCCTTCTTGAGGGCATTAGCCCGATGCGCCTTAGCAGTTGCTCCTCCGGTACTCATCGAGCTTCTTGTTGAGGGTGCGCTCCTCGCGCCTGTGCTTGGCCGCGAAGACGGCGGTTGCCGCCGCAAGCATGACCAGATAGGTCACGGTGAACGACGCCCAGGC
>OMTG01000059.1 GCA_900313905.1 uncultured Actinomycetes bacterium
AAGGCTTCGGGAACTGGTGCGTGATGGGAGTACCCACAAGTTTCAGGACTGAGCCAAAAAACCTTGTCGAATATGGTGGGTCTGCAGGAGTGGTTTTGGTTCCAGGGCGATGAGAATGATCGCATTCCGAGCGGAATCATCTTGCAGCTTCTGGTTGTCCTAGGGCCCTTGAGGTAGAAGCTGCTACGTAAGTGGAAGATTTGCTCACCGTGCCTATAGACGGAACAGCTCGGCTGTGCGATGCACAGTGCCTGCCGAGGGACGGCCCTGACGGGATTGCGGCGCCTGCAGGAAGGATTGGTAGGCCCTGCGAAGAAAGGGACGGGAGGGAACCCAGTGGCTCCCTCCCGCCGTTTCATGAGGCCTATGGGCGATGCTGCCTAGTCCTCACGCCCTGCGTTGCGCCTTCTGAGCCCAAGGCCGAGCGCTGCTGCGAGGGTGCCCAGGATGCCGAGAGTGGCTGCTCCGGATGCGCTACCGGTGTCGCCCGTATTCGGCAGCTCTTCGGAGGCGGTCCTGGCTTCGGCCACCGTCGGGGCCGTCAGGCTGGCCGTCTTGATGGGGGAGCTGGGCGTGGTGTCGGCAGGGCTGCTCACCTTATCGTAGAAGAAGACGAGCTCGGTCGCAGAGCCGTCAGCGGAGGCCATCAGGTAGCCCTTGCCGCCGTTCTTCACCTGGTAGCCGGCCACCTCAGGTGCCAGGTAGTCGAGCAGCGCCGCGTCATCGGTGATGTGCACCGCCTGGGCGATCTCTTCGCCTGTGGCTGCGTCGACGAACCTGATCACGTACTCATGCGTGGCGTCGGTGTCATACGTGAAGGTGATCACATTGGCATCAGCGTCGCTCGAAAGCAGCAGTCCACGTCCGGCAGCATCAGCGTAGTGCCAGATGCCACGTGCATCCGCATCGAGCGGCGTGGCGAACACCGTCTCGCCCACGATGCCATCGTGCGTCTCCGTGGAGATCACGGTGCCATCTGCTGCCTTGTGCACCACCGTATACGTGGTGGGCTGCTGCACGGACCTCCAGGAGGCGTACAGCGTCACATCGCTCTCGAGCGGCATATCGAACGAGAAGCGCGCAGGGATGTCGCTTGTGCTGTAGTAGTACCAGCCGCCGAACTCGTAGCCATCACGCGTGGGGGCCTCGGGCTCCGTCGCATGCTGATTCCAGGCGACGGTCTCGTCGGCCACCTCGGAGCCGCCATCCTCTTCGTAGGTGACGTGCACGTCCGGGTGCTTCCAGAGCGCATACAGATTGAGGCCGCCTGCCGGCACCTCGAAGGCCGTCACCGGGTCGCCCGTGAAGTCGGCGTTATCGTACCAGCCTGCGAAGACCATGCCGGCAGGGCCATTGGTGGGGGTCACATCAGACGTGCTGCCCGAGGCGCCATAGCGATAGTCGTATGCTGCGACCTTGTCGCCCATGGAGTAGTACGTGACCTGGCAGATGTCACGGTCATACCGCACGACGACGACATTGAACTGTGAGAAGGTCTCCGTGCCCGTCACGTAGTTTCCGTTCGAGTAGTCAGCATCAGTGAAGTAGTGCCAGTCGCCCAGCTGGATGTCTGCCTGGTCTTTGCCGTTCCATACGTTGGTCGAGAATGCGTAGGCTGCTGCATGCTCGCCCTCGCGGTCCTTCGTGAAGTTCCAACGGGTCGAGCCATTGACGGTGTTGCGCTCCTGCACGAGCTCGATCGTGTAATTGTCGTCGTCGATGTTCTGGACTTCGCGGATCAGGTAATGGTGCGCCACGTCCCTGCTGGTGAACTCTGCGATCAGCCTGAACGAGATGGTTCCGTCCTCGGCGATGGTGGGGTTTTCGAAGAGGGTGACTGCGGTCTTGTCCCTCAGCAGCATATTGCTGTTGTCGTTGAGCCATGCAACGAAACTCTGTTCTGTGCCTACACGGGCCGTATGCGCGGCCGCCGCCTCATCATCAGGGAGCGCAAACGACACATTCAGCTTCACGGTCACCGGGTCGCCATAGGAGTGTGCAGTGCTCTCTCCCACGGTGTACTCGTAGTACTGCACCTGCGCCGTCTTGAAGTTGTAGTAGACGTCCACGGTGGTGGAGCCGTCGCCTGCAATCGTCTTGGACTCCGCCGTGCCTGCAGGCGTGAACGACGCGTATGTGCCATAGGTGCCATTGGTCTTCGTGAGGGAGGTGTCGAGATCCTCATAGGTCGTCTGCTGGCCGGTGATGCCAGTCAGGGTACGGGTCTCTGCCAGGGTGTAGGTCCCGGGGTTCTTCTCGCTCTCGATCCAGTAGCGCACCTGGTAGGTGGTCTCGGCAGGCGTCCAGACTGCCGTTGCGGTCACGTTCTCATTGCCGATGGTCTCAGGCAGCGCATCGGCGACGCCGTCGCCGTCGGTGTCCCAGCCAGCAAAGGTGTAGCCAGCGCGCGTGGGATCTGCCGGCTTCACCACAGCATCGCCCGTTTGTCCGGTCTGCGCGGGGACGTAGGTGCCATTCGTGACGTAATAGATGCCGTAGCCGCTCACGTCGAGGTCATAGCGCAGCGTGATGGTCGAGGTCCCATCCGCTGCAACCACCGTGGAGAGCCCAGAGCCCGTGGTCACGCAGTGGTAGCCATCGATAGCCTCAGGCTGCGCGGTCGCAACCGAGCCCACGACGCCCTCACGTGTCTCGGTGCGCTGGATGTGGTAGTCGCCCTCCGTCTGCATCTCATACACGACGGTGTAGTTTGCGAGATTCGTGCGGTAGTGCACCGTGTAGGTCAGGTCGTGGTCGGATCCCGTCGCTGTGCCCGAGATCGTTGCCTGTGCATCATCCGCCAGCACGTATCCGTCGAGGGACGGGCTCGCTACCGAGAAGGTCTGTCCCTCCTTCAGCGCAGCCACGTAGCTGGCTGCAACCTTCTGTCCGTCCGGGCCCACATAGTCGATCCGCACCTGGTAGAGGCCGGCCTCCTCGTAGGTCGACGTGTCGGAGGACTGGGCAGCTCCGGCCTGGGCTGCAGGCTGGGCGGTGCTCGCCTGCACGCTGTCATCCTCGGTGGATGTGGTCTCGTCCGTGGCGGCTGTGCCAGCTGTGGTGTCTGTCGCAGCGGCCTCCGTCGTGGTCGTGTCGGTGGCTGCCGCAGCATTCTCGGCCGTGCTGGCAGCAGCTGTTTCCTGCGTCTGCTGGGCCGAGGTCAGCTCGTCTGCGAGGACCTGCGCCGGGCATGCCACCATGGCGCCGGTTATCGCCAAGGCCATGAGCCTCCGCGTGAGTGACCGATATCTGCCTCCTTGTGACCCGGCAGGCTCCAATCCGTTGTCCTGATTGCTCTTCTGCTCCATTGCAGCACCCCTCCAAAACGGTTAAAAAGACCCTTACGTGGGTCTACGAGTTAGGTGATTGATTTTCACCATTTGCGCAGGTACGTGCC
>OMTG01000091.1 GCA_900313905.1 uncultured Actinomycetes bacterium
GCCGTGAACAGGGCGCCCTGTGGCATGCCGGTCGCAGAGAGGACCGACGGATTCAGATCGCGTCGATTTTGTTGGTGTAAGCGTGTGAACGGGTGAGGCCCCGCCGGCACGGGAAAGGCCATCGTCCTAGAATCTGAAATCGCGACATAACGGATTCGTGGAGAGGACAATGGCCCAATGGAAAGCATAGCAGAGATGGCGGCGATCGCAGGCACGATGCCGCGTTTCGCGGACGGCACGATAAACATGCAGGAGCTGCTGCGGCAGCTGGCCGAGACGCTGATAAACGAGATCATGAGCGCGGAGGCGGACGAGCTCTGCGCGGCGTCGGGGAACAGCAGGAACGGCTACAGGGAGAGGAAACTCCTCACCTGCGTGGGGACGCTGACGCTCAGGATCCCGAAGCTGAGGGCCGGCAGCTTCTTCCCCGAGGACGTGATAGAGCGCTACCAGCGCGTGGACAGGGCCTTGGTGGCGGCCGTGGCGGAGATGTACGCGACCGGCACCAGCACGAGGAAGGTCCAGAGGATAGCCGAGAAGCTGGGCGTGGACAGGCTCTCCAAGGACCAGGTGAGCGCGATCGCGCATTCGCTCGACGAGGACGTGGAGGAGCTGCTGGGAAGGTCCCTCGGGGATGTGAGGATGCCCTACATCTGGCTCGATGCCACCTACGTGAAGTGCCGCAGGGACGGCCATGTGGCCTCCACGGCCATCGTCACGGCCATAGGCTGCGGGAGGCACGTGCTTGGGATATCCGTCGTGGACACCGAGTCCTACGACTCCTGGCTCACGTTCCTGCAGGGGCTCAGGGACCGCGGCGTGGACGGCGCCATGCTCGTCGTCTCGGACGCCCATGAGGGGCTCAAGCGCGCCATACAGGAGGTCTTCCAGGGGGCCGCATGGCAGAGGTGCACCGTGCACCTCATGCGGGACTGCATCCGCGCAGCCGGCTCCAGGACGCTCGCGAGGAGGGTCGCGAGGATCGTGGCTCCCGTGTTCAGGGCGAAGGACGCGGATGCCGTGCGGGCCATGTACCACGTGGCGGCGGACATGCTGGAGGAGTGCTGCCCCAAGGCGGCAGCGGTCTGGGAGGACGCGGAGGCCGATGCCCTCGCATACCTGGACTTCCCTGCATCGCACTGGAAGAGGCTCCGGACGAACAATCTACAGGAGAGGACCAACAGGGAGATCAAGCGCAGGTCGAGGGTGGTGCAGGTGTTCCCGTCGGTGAAGTCGTTGGAGAGGCTCGTGGGCGCCGTCATGTGCGAGCAGGACGACATATGGGCCGACTCCCGCTACTTCTCCGAGAGGAAGATGTCCGAGCTCTACGAGGAGCACGCGGTCCCGAAGCAGCCGGATGCGCAGGAGCGGGAGAGGCTGGACGCGATGGCACGGAAGGCGATAGAGGCGAGCCTGGAGCTTGCGGACAGGATGGAGGCAGCCTAAGATACAGAGCCAAGGATTTCAGATTCCGGGCGTCCGCTCGCTCGGCCGGGCGCAGGGTCCGGCGCTCGCTCACGGATTGATTACACCAGCTTTCTCGACACTACCCGGATTCACGGCGAGGATATAGGCTGCCGTGACAAACGTCGTGATTCCTGCAAGGAGCTCGGTCTTCACCGTCGTTCCCCGCTCCTTCAGATGGAACAGCTCATCAAGCTTCTCTTCCATGACACACCACTCCCTTGAACTCGAATCACACGTATGCACACCCACAGCATGCTTATGCACGCTGCAGGCAGAATCCGGTTTATGTGGGTGTCTGAAGGTGCCGCGCCAGCTGGCCATCGGGACCAGCTCTGGCAGCCATCGGGGCTGCCGCAGCCTGCGCGGTTGAACTGACATGCGAAGTCTGCGGGAAACCAGGAGGATGGGGAAAGGTCCATCCTAACAACCAGTTTTCCTGCCGCAAACAATGTTGTTTGCTGTCTTGATATTACCAGCATGTTACGAAGAGCGCAGAGCCTTGCGCCAGACGGTATTCAATCGGCTGCCAGCGGAAACGAAACCTTATATTTCATGTATCGTTATTCATTCACAAGGATAACGAAGAAGGCGCAGAAGGCCGATGACCAGCCTCCTGGCAGGCTCTGCCACATCTTCTATATGCAGCAGCCCCTCGCCCCGCAGCGGGGACAAGGGGCTGTCCTTCTTTCCTCAGTTTTCCGGCCAGCTGCCTATCTGCTGTAGGGGGTTCCCTCGAGCGGCAGCTTCGTCCTCAGCACGCCGTCCACACAGTGGTAGGCATTCTGCACGGCAGGGGCGGTCGGAATCGTCGCGATCTCGCCGATGCCCTTGCCACCATAGGCGACCGGCAGAAGCTCGTCCTTCTCGACGTAGATGGCCTGGATGTAGGGAATCTCCGTCGAGCGGAAGAGGCCGAGCGTGCCATAGCGGGCCTGGGGAACGCAGTCCTTCAGGGGGAAGTCCTCCCGGAGGGCATATCCCATGCCCATGAGCACTCCGCCCTCGATCTGGCCCTGAATCGCGATGGGATTCACGACCTTGCCCGAATCATGGGCGGCATAGACCTCGCTCACGCGGCGGTCCTTATCGAGGACGACGAGGTGGGTCGCATATCCGTAGCAGATGTGGCTCTTCGGGTTCGGCTTGTCGGCGCCGAGCTTGTCCGTCGGCTCGAGATACTCGTAGCTGAACTGGCAGCCTTCGAGGGCTGCAAGGGCCGCCTCGGGATCTGCCACGGTCTCGGTGTGGCCTGCCACAAGCGTCTCGCGGTCCTGCACGACATACGGCGTCCCATCTGCGTATGTCATGCTCACGCCGTCGCCCTTCACGAAGACCCTGCCCGACGGTGGCTCCTCGCCCCTGGCCACTGCCTCCATCGCATCGCGGAGCAGGAAGGCGGCACCACGCACTGCCTCGCCCGTCACGACGGTCTGGCGCGAGCCTGAGGTCGTGCCGGAATCCGGCGCTGCCTCGGTCGAGCATTCGCCATTCGCGATGAGCCGCTTCGGGAGCCCCGTGGCCTCTGCGACATCCTGCTGGAAGATCGTGTTGCAGCCCTGGCCGATATCGGAGGTCGCCGAGTAGATGACCGCCTTTCCGCCCTCGATGTGGATGTTCGCACGTCCTGCATCAGGCAGGCCGACACCGACGCCGGCGTTCTTCATCGCGCAGGCAAGCCCGCAGTGGTCCTTGTTCTCCTCGTAGGCGTTCTTCACGGCCAGGAGCGTCTCCTTGAAGGCGGTCGAGCAGTCGGCGATCTGCCCGTTCGGGAGCACGGCGCCCGGCTCGATCGCATTGCGGAAGCGGATCTCCCACGGGCTGATGCCCGCCTTCTCGGCGAGGCAGTCGATCAGCGATTCGAGCGCGAACTCGGACTGGCAGACGCCGAAGCCGCGGAAAGCGCCAGCCGGCGGATTGTTCGTGTAGTAGCCATAGCCCCGGATATCGGTGTTCTGATAGGTGTAGGGGCCGACGGCATGCGTGCAGGCACGCTCGAGCACCGGGCCGCAGAGGCTCGCGTAGGCACCGGTATCGAAGTTGATCTCGCAGTCGAGCCCGGTGAAGTGGCCGTCAGCATCGCAGCCCAAGGTGAAGGTCGCAAGCATCGCATGGCGCTTCGGATGGAAGTTGATCGATTCCTGCCGTGTCAGCTTGCATTTGACCGTGCGCTTGAAGTGATAGGCAGCAAGCGCAGCAAGATGCTGCACGGAGACATCCTCCTTGCCGCCAAAGCCGCCGCCCACGAGCATCGTCTCCACGACGACCCGCTCCGGCGTCTTGTCCCATCCGAACATGTGGGCGATCTCCTTGCGGGAGTCATAGGCGCCCTGGTCGCTTGACTGCACCTTCACGCCGTCCTTGTAGGGGAAGGCGACGGCGCACTCCGGCTCCAGGAAGGCATGCTCGGTGAAGGGGGTCTCGAAGGTCTCGGTCACCGTATAGGCGGACTCGGCCAGGGCCTTCTTCGCATCGCCGCGGGTGACATGGCGGGACTGGCAGACATTGTCGTGGAGCTCGACCTGGTTCCCGAAGGCCAAAAATCCCTTATGGATCAGCGGTGCCCCTGGCGCCTTCGCCTCGGCGATCGAGCGCACCGGCTCGAGCGGCTCATAGCCAATCTTCACGAGCTTCTTGGCACGTTCCAAGGTCTTGGTGTCCTCTGCCACGACGAGGCAAATCGCATCGCCGACGCAGCGGGTGATGTCGCCCTCGGCGATCATCACATCCCAGTCCTGGATCAGATGGCCCACCTGGTTCACCGGCACATCCTTCGCCGTGAGGACGCCGAGGACGCCTGGCAGCGCCTCGGCCTTCGAGGTGTCGATCGAGACGATGCGGGCACGCGGATACTTCGAGCGGATGGCCGAGGCGTAGGCCATGTCCGGATAGTCGCGGTCGGTCAGATCGTCCGGGTACTTCCCGTAGCCCAGGACCTTCTTGCGCACATCGACGCGGAATGCACGGTCGCCGACGCCGTAGGAGTCGCCCCGTTCGAGCCCCTCGTCGATCTGGGCATCGCCCCGCAGGATCGAGGCGGCAAGGTTGATGCCCTCGATGATCTTCTTGTAGCCGGTGCAGCGGCAGACATTGCCGCGAATCGCTTCCTTGATGTCCTCTTCCTTGGGCGTCGGGTTCCTCCGGATCAGGCAGGCTCCGCTCATCACCATGCCCGGAATGCAGAAGCCGCACTGGACAGCGCCGACCGCACCGAAGGCATAGACGAAGGCCTCCTTCTCCTCGTCGGTGAGCCCCTCCACGGTCACGATCTCGTGGCCTTGTGCCAGCTTCGTCGTGAGCACGCATGCCTTGCGGGGGCGCCCATCGACCATAACGGTGCAGGTGCCGCAGGCGCCTTCGCTGCAGCCATCCTTCACAGAGGTCAGGTAGAGGTCATCCCTGAGATACCTCAGAAGGGAGATGTCTTCGGTCGTCTCATGCTCGATGCCATTGACCTTGAACCGATATGCTGCCTCCATCATCCCTCCTCTACCGTGATGATGCCGTCCACATCGTGGATGATGCCCCGGGGGCACTTCGCGGCGCACATGCCGCAGGCGATGCAGGCCTCGCTGTCGATCTGGGCATGCCCATCTTTCACATGCATCGCTGCAGCAGGGCAGACACGCTCGCAGATGCCGCAGCCGACGCAGCTCGTCGTGCAGGCCTTGCGTGCCACCGGTGCTGCAGCGGCATTCGAGCAGCGTACCTCGAACACTTCCCATGTGGGCACGAGCGTGATCAGATGCTGCGGGCAGGCTCTGACGCAGAGCCCGCAGCCGACGCACTTCTCCCGGTCCACCTTCGCGGTCCCATGCACGAGCGAGAGCGCCCCCTTGCGGCAGGCAGCGACGCAGCTGCCGCCTCCGAGGCACCCATAGCTGCAGGCATGGATGCCGTCAGGATACGCTTCCTTGATCTCGGCACAGCTTGCCGGAAGCGATGCCCTGTCTATCCCCTCAAGCAGCGGACTTCCGCCTGCGCAGTGCACCACTGCTGCCATCTTCTGGCGTCTTCTTCCCATAGAGAACCCTTCGAACACTCAGGAGCGGGCGCACTTGGCGCCCGCTCCACAGCTTACCCTGCGCTTCGTCCTATCTCCTGATCAGGTAGCCGTATGAATCGCGGACTGCCTTGATCGTGAGGCGGACGCCCTCGGGAAGGCCTGAGGACGGATCGTCCACATCGACCACGGACGTCTTCCCGTCGAGCCTCACAAGCATGCCTTCCGGAGTCGGCAGGAAGCCCTCGTTCTCGGAGCTTTCGAAGTCTTCCCTGCTCCAGAACAGCGTGAGCTTGTCCTTGTAGGGGCGTCCCTCATAGGGGCAGAAGACGGCGCAGTTGCCGCACTCGTTGCACATGCCATCCACGTGCACGATCTGGCGCTCCCGCATGCCAGGGACCTCGATCGCGACGTTGGCGCGATTCGGGCAGACCTCGACGCAGGTCTCGCAGACCGTCGCGCACCCGAGGCAGCGGGTGCCCTCTGCCTGCGTGCACTGGCTGCAGAGATGGGAGCGCTTCGCAAGCGGCGCTGCATAGTCCGGATTCACGTTCTTTGCCACCTGGCCCTCGAACGAGGTGCCGAGGATGGCGGAAGCGATGGTCTGGGCATCGGCTTCCGCCTTCACGATCGTGGCAGGCCCGCGGCGGGAGTCACCTGCGCAGAAGACATGCGCACGTCCGCTCTCGAGACGCTCATCCACGACCGGACGTCCCTTGCGGTCGCATTCGATGCCGGATGCCGTGAAGACATCCTGCTCGATGCGCTCGCCCACAGCAGAGATCAGGGCCGTCGCTGGCACCTCGACCGTCTTGCCGGTCGGCTTGGGGGCGCAGCGCCCCGAGGCGTCAGGCTCGCCAAGCTCCATCACCTGGCAGGTCAGGACCCCGCCAAAGAGCTTCTCAGGGGCAAGGAGCTCCAGGAACTCGACGCCCTCGTCGATCGCCTCGGCGAGCTCCTCCTCGTCGGCCGGCATATAGCGCTTCGTGCGGCGATAGACAAGACGCACATGCTCGACGCCAGGCGCGCGCTTGGCTGCACGGGCGACATCCATCGCGGTGTTGCCGCCGCCGACGACGACCACATCTGTCCCCAGCTCGACCGAGGAGGGATCAGCCTTCATGGCGCGCAGGAACTCGAGGGCATCGAAGAAGTGGGCGCTTCCGTCGTGCTCCTCGCCCTTCAGGACCTCTGCGCCCTTGGCCCAGGCACCGATTGCCAGCACCACATCTGTGAAGCCGGCACGGAAGAGCTCATCTGCCGAAGCGATGGGGTGGTTCAGCTCGAAGCGAGCCCCATAGGCCTGGCAGAGCGCGATATCGTGCTCGATCGCCTCGTCGGAGATGCGGAAAGAAGGAATCACCTGGCGCGGGACGCCACCAAGCACGCCGGAGCGCTCGAAGACCGTGACCTCGGCGCCCGCACGGGAGAGGAAGGAAGCCGCAGCAAGGCCGGCAGGGCCGCCACCCACGATTGCGACCTTCGCCTCAGGATGCGCGGCACGGGCCTTGAGCTCTGGCAGCACTTCCTCGTAGCCCTTCTCGGCAGCAAGCAGCTTGTATTCGCGGATGTGCACATGCTCCTCGTAGTAGTTCCTCATGCAGGAGATGCCACAGGTATGCGGGCAGAGCGTTCCTGTCATGAACGGCAGCGCATTGCGCTCGAGGATGATGCGGAGCGCCTCGGCGTAGTCTCCCCTGCCGCAGGCCATGAGATAGGCCGGGATGTCCTGGCCGATCGGGCACTGATCGCGGCAGGGCGCCTCGAAGCAGTCGAGGAGCGGCAGGCTCTTCTTCATCTTGCGCGACGGCACCGGCTTGATCGCATGCTGGAGCTGCGGGGTCAGGGGGATGGCAGCGACGAGCGCGTCGACCTTCGCCACATCGACGCCTGCAAAGGCATCAGATCCGGTATCGGCCAGGATCTCCGCGATCTGCTGCTGCCTGCCGTAGCCGCCCGGCTTCAGCAGGTTTGTCGCCATCGTCACCGGCCAGATGCCGGCATCCACGAGGCCGCGGATGTTCGTCGCATCGGCGCCGCCCGAATACGAGATGCGGAGCTTGCCCTCGAAGGCATGGGAGAGGCGATCTGCCAGCGTGAGCGAGAGCGGATAGAGGGAGCGGCCCGACATGTACATCTCTTCGGAGGGCAGCTCGCCTCTCGTCACATCGACCGGGAAGGTGTTCGTGAGCTTCACGCCGAACTCGACGCCGCGCTCATCTGCGAGCTTCTGGAGCCGCTCGAGCATGGGAAGCGCATCCTCCCACTGGAGGTCCTCCTGGAAGTGGTGCTCGTCGAACACGACGTAGTCGAAGCCAAGCCCATCCAGGGTCTTCCGTGCCGTCTCGTAGCCGAGCAGCGTCGGGTTGCACTTGATGTAGGTATTGAGCCCCTTCACATCGATCAGATGGGTCGCGATGCGCTCGATCTCCTGCGGAGGGCAGCCATGGAGCGTGGACTCGGTGATGGAGCGGGAGACAGCAGGCGAGATGCTCTCGACGAACGCCTCGTCGACATGTTCGAAGCGGTCGAGGTTCGCCTTTGCCCAAGCGATCGCCTCCGTGAAGGCAGGGCTCTCAGAGGCATCCATCATCTGGTTGATGAAGGAATCGATCTTCTCGGTCTTCACGCCCTCGTAGTCGTAGCCGACCGACATGTTGAAGACGAAGCCATCGGGATCGCCGAAGCCGAACTCGCGGGCAAGGAGCTTGCAGGCGACCCAGGCCTTCTGGTATTCGGCCAGAGCGTCAGCCACGGTGAGCTCGGTCGACCATTCGCAGTTGTAGCCCTCATCGGAAGCGAGGATGCAGGGCTTGTTCACGCAGGCGGAGAGCTCGGCGCCATCCATCTTCTGGACGGTCTTGAGCTCGAAGAAGCGGGCTCCCGTCACATAGGCGGCAATGATGTTCTGGGCGAGCTGGGTGTTGGGGCCGGCAGCCGGGCCGAAGGGCGTCTCGACCTTCTCCGAGAAGATGGGGCGTGCGGGCGTGCCGGCAAGATGGACGAGCTTGTCCTCGCCGAAGATGGTGCCTCTCTTCTGGTATTCGGTCAGGATCCAGTCCATCAGCTGGCCGAACGGGATGGGACGCATTACGTCTGACATGGTTCTTTTCCTCTCCAGGAAAGCTCACCGCGGGAACCCTGTGCCTGCAGCGCCGCGGCAGATCTGCAGGCGGATGGCGGATGAACCCCTCGCTCCCCACCATCCGAAAAGGGGACAGAGCCCTAGTACGTGCGCCCGTTGAGGTCGCCCCAGAGCCGCTTTGCCTGCTCCAGGATGTATGCCCGGATCTTCTCCGCATCGAAGGCCACGAACTCGCGGTCCTTGTAGAGGACCTTGCCATCTACGATCGTGGTGCGGCAGTCATGACCTTCGAAGCCGAAGAGGATGTGGCCATCGATGTTCTCTTCCGAGAGCGGCGTGAACACATCGTAGTCGAAGATCGCGATGTCGGCTGCTGCGCCCTCGCGGAGCACGCCGAGGTCGCGCTTGAAGTAGCGGCTTGCCTGCTTCGCATTGTTCTGGAAGAGCATCGCCATGTCCTCTGCCCAGCCCACGTTCGGGAGCCCCGCATTGTGGCGCTGGATGATCAGGAAGACCTTCAGGCTCTCGAGCATATCGTGGGTGTAGGCATCGGTGCCCATGCAGACCGGGATGCCGCGGCGGAAGAACTCGAGGACCGGCGCGCAGCCCACGGCGTTGCCCATGTTGGACTCGGGGTTGTTCACGATCCAGGTGCCGGTCTGCTTTATGATGTCAAGCTCGCCCGGGGTCACATGGATGCAGTGGCCGAGCATCGTGCGCTCGCCCAGAAGCCCATGGTTCAGCAGACGCTCGACCGGACGGACGCCGTAGTGGTTCTCGATCGAGTCATAGACGTCGTTCATGCCCTCGGAGACATGGATATGGAAGCCGGTGAGGCCATTGTTCGCCTCGGCCATCTTGTCCATCGTCTCATCGGAGAGCGTGAAGGTGGCATGCCCGCCGAACATGGCAGAGATCATGCCGGAGTCCTGCTGGGCAGCCCAGCGCGCGAACTCCGCATTCTCGGCGATCGCCTCATCGCACTTCTGCTGGCCATCGCGGTCCGACACCTCGTAGCAGAGGTTGGCACGGATGCCGAGCTCCTGGGCCACGTCCTTGATCGCGAAGAGCGAGCCGGGGATCTCGGCGTAGCTTGCATGGTGGTCGAAGATTGTCGTGACGCCGCACTTCAGGCTTTCGAGGATCGTGGCATAGGCAGAGGCCCGCGTGCCATCGAGCGTCAGCTTGCGGTCGATCGCCCACCACTGCTGCTCCAGGTTCTCGAGGAAGTTCGTCGGATTGCAGCCCTTGATGGAGAGGCCACGGGCAAGGCCCGAATAGATGTGGGTGTGGCAGTTGATGAGGCCGGGCATGATGACGCCACCATGGGCATCGAGCCTCTCTGCCTCGGGATAGGTCGCTTCGAGCTCAGCACGGGGTCCGACCGCCAGGATCTTCTCCCCCTCGATCGCAACGGCCCCATCCTCCAGATAGGGCATCCTCTCATCACGGGTGACGACGCGTCCATTCACGACCAGCAGCATAGGCATTCACCTCACGTTGCTTTGTGCCGCAGATCAGCTACGGCGATATACAGACGGTGTGCAGCCCTCTCTTGCTGCCCCGGCCAGCCCCTGTCTGTGGAGGTCTGGCATCCCCACCTTCCTTCCCTCGGGAAGGAAGAAGAAGTACAGACGTTTAGTAATCCACCCTAACATTATTTCTGTTTCCATTGTGCCAAAAGACCGTTGCCGCTTCATGCCCAAGCGGCCTAACGGCTCCTCTCGGGGCGCCAGTGGCGCCTCATTGCCCGCCAGTCCTGCATTCCGTTATGCATCCAGAACTATAAAGATCCTTATCAACCGTTCGGCCTCTGTCCAAGCATCTTTTCTATCCGCCTGCCTAAAAGTTTGTTACGTGGGTCTACGAGTTAGGTGATTGATTTTCACCATTTGCGCAGGTACGTGCC
>OMTG01000061.1 GCA_900313905.1 uncultured Actinomycetes bacterium
ATAGAGGTAAAAGCTTGCGAATCCACCGAATGATAGCAGCTCAATGAAGACCCATGCCGGGGATTCATCCGCATATTTGATGGCCATGGGGCCGCCGTATTTGTCCTTCTTCAGTCTGCCTATCTCGCCGAGACGCAGATTTCTGTCCCTCTCGTCTAGACTTCAACAATCGAGTAGCCATCCTCATCGGAACGCTCAGTCAGACTTCTCATAAGCTTGGCCTTGGCGAAGTGCTCGATATCGAGTGTCATCGGCAGCAGCGCATGCCGCAGCATGTGGTCTATGGCTTTTGGCTGATAGGGTCTCCGCATCATTCTTCGACATCCCGTTTCCGGCATACAGCTACGGATCGACGGTCTTCCCGGTGTTTCTGGGGGCCTGGGTGCTGAGCTGGCTCGAGCCGAGGATCTATGGGGTGTTGCCGAGCGTTATCAGGCATGGTATCCCGGTGCCCGTCAAGCAGTTGGCTACAGCAGGAACCAGGCTCCCTGCTACGAGCGGGACACCATGCCTGCCTCCCAGCCCAATGCGAACCGTCCAAAGGAGATGATAGGTGGCTTCACCTCGACGTTCGAGATCTCCTTCGTCCATCCTGAAGACATGGGGTTCAGCTGTTAGCTCCTCGGTAGGGGGTTCGCCACGGTGGCGTGCAGACATGTGAGCCTGGTGCACCTCTTCCGCTGCATTGAGATGGCGCACCTCTGCAAGCGGGAGGGTGATGGGCTCTTCCTGATCAGCCGCTTCTGGATGGGGCGGCCCCTCAAGAGCCCATTCCTGAGGAAGAGGGTCGTGACCGATGGGACGGCACGGGGCACGGCGGAGCACTGCTGCGTCGAATGCCGGATGCTTGCCCAGATGTCGCCATGGCTCTACGAGGAACACGGAAAGGCCTCTGAATAGAAGATGTGAGCTGGAGAATTAGGTATGTCGCCGCTGGCAAGCGGAGGTGTGCGCTCGAGGCGGGCCTTCTCGCGCACCGCTCTTGCAAGCTCGGCAGCGGCAGCCCCATGGCTGTTGCTGTATGTCATGTGGCAGTCCCCCACCGGGAAGATATTGCGGGCATCGTGCACCATCCACTATGGCTCAGCTCTGCAAATTGGGCTTGATGGGTTTACGAATCGCGGCCTTATTCGCTTACAAATTACGGCAGAACAGACTTGTAAATTATGGAGCATTAAACTTACGAAATATGGTTTTAATGACTTATGAAATATGGTATACTCTACTTATAAATTATGGTGCATCGGACTTGCAAATGATGAATCGTAGCTGCTGACCATGGCAATTGCGACGTGCAGTGCTTCTTCTCTCAGCTGTGGATGTGCCATGTCAATCAGGTAGGGGAGGTTTCCGTGATAGATCGTGATAGCGCTGCCTGGGTGCAGAAGAATGCCAGCTGGTTCCCTGTCGTTTCCGTGACGGGGCCTCGGCAGAGTGGGAAATCGACACTGGTGAAGGCCATATTTCCTGACTATCAATACGTCAATCTCGAAGATCGGGGCATACTTGCTGCTGCTCTCGAGGATCCGGTCGGATTCATCCGCATGAGGCCTTCCCGCCTGATAATCGATGAAGCTCAGCTTGCGCCTGAGCTTTTCAGCATGATACAGGTCGTGTCAGATGAGGTGGGGACTCCTGGCCAGTATGTCATATCTGGTTCCCAGAACTTTCTACTGCTCAAGCAGGTGACACAATCTTTGGCGGGCAGAGTTGGCATATGCAAGCTGCTGCCCCTCTCGTTTCGGGAGGCAAGGAGGGCGAGACCTGATCTTGCAGTGCATGAGTTTGCCTTCAGGGGCGGCTATCCAAGAGTGTACGATGTGGATATCCCGCCGGAAGTCTATTACGAGAACTATCTGGAGACGTATGTATCCCGAGATGCATCGGGCTATGTCAATCCGAGCAATCTGGCAACCTTCAGGGATTTCATCATAGCATGCGCGGCGAGCTGTTCCAACCTTCTCAATCTTTCGGAGCTGGCCCGCGATGTCGGAATCAGCTTTCCGACTGCGCGCTCGTGGCTGTCGCTTCTGGAGGCAAGCTACGTGGTTTTTCTTCTGAGGCCTTATCATGCCAATCTTCGCAAACGTCTTGTCAAGACGCCGAAACTTTATTTCTATGATACAGGACTGCTCTGCCATCTGTTAGGAATCCGCACATCGGAGGAGCTCCTCATGTCTCCCATGAAAGGTTCCATTGTGGAAGATCTTGTGATTGCTGAGACGATGAAGCGTCACTTCAATGCCGGAAGGACGCCTGAGCTCTTCTTCTATCGTGATGACGGCAAGATCGAGGTCGATTTGATGGACATGACAAACAGGCCAGATCCAGAGCTCGCCGAAATCAAGTCATCGGCTACCTACCGTTCTTCCTATACGCAGCATCTCGCACATGTCGGCGAGATGCTCGGGATCGATGTCTCTCGGCAGATGCTTGTCATGAATTCCGATGCGACCACCGTCGTAGGAGGGCGCACTATCTGGTCTCTTGAGGATTGGCTGTTGCGCGATTGATGCTTCAGGCGTGTTCCATTTTCTGAAGGGGCAGGCTGCCTCTAAGGCTTCGGCAAAACAGGGCATGTGGGACTCGCCCTGGTTTCCGGATGAGGCTGAGATTATGGCGCTCCGCAATGTCACATCTGCCGCTGCAGATAAAAACTAGGGCAGGACCGCTCATCGCAACCCCGCCCCGCAAACCCGAAAGTTTTTAGCGCAGTCCAGTATGAGCCGGCTGTACCCATCTGTCAAATATCCTGTCTGGGGGACAGCGAGGGGCGGAAGCAGCCTTGCCTGTTGTACCAGTCCGTATGCTCCTTCCAGCAGTGAATGAGTGCGTCTGACAGCCATGCAGCCTTGAGAGCGCTGCAGGTAGAATGGGGAAGACGGTTTCTGATGGGCCCATGTTCCTGGATCGGAGGCGCAATGGCAGGCTGCGATGGCCAGAAGACGGGACGATCCGCCCAGACGCAGGAGGCGCTGCGCTGTGCCTTGGTATCCCTTATGGAGAAGCGTGGATACGAGCGCATCGACGCCGTCTCGCTCTGCCATCGTGCCCATGTATCGCGGTCGACCTTCTACAAGCATTATCGTGGCATCGATGACCTGCTGGAGGAGCTCGAAGGCATCCATATCCGCAGCATCGCAGATCTCTCTGCCCCCATCGTGCGCACACCGGGAGGGGAGGGCGACGATCTCTCGTTCTACGAGCAGACCTATGACTACGTAATGGGCAACAGGGAAGATCTTCATGCCCTTCTGGTTGCCTCTCCCGATCAACGCTTCATCGACCGCTGGAAGGATGCGATAAAGGCCCATATCAGGTTCCGCCAGGAGGAGCGGGGCCGTGCGGTCCCCGATGCCCTCTCCCTGGAAGTCGCTGCATCTGCCGTCATTGCTGGCTATGCGTACTGCCTCAGCCATCCTGAGGAAGCTTCATCCGAAGCGGTGCTCAGCCTCGTGAAGAGCTGCCTTGCTGTCCTCGACAGCGAAAGGCATTGAATATCCTGCAACGTAGACACATCTGCGCCATATGTCCGACTCTGTCTGTCCCGCAGGGAAAGACTCATGGCTGTCTCACAGAGGCGTGTTCTGAAAGGTGGCAGCATGGAAGAGTCGATTGGGCGGGATGGCACGAGATGGACGCTTGTCACGGGCGCGTCGGGTGGCATAGGGGCAGAGCTTGCCCGCCAGGCGGCGCTCGATGGGAGCAATGTGGTGCTCGTCGCCCGAAATCTCGAGGCGATGGAGCAGGTGGCATCTGGATTCAGGAGCGTGACAGGCATCGAGACGCGCTACCTCCCGCAGGATCTGTCCGAGCCTGATGCGGCGGTCCGCGTCCACGACTGGTGCTGCGAGCAGGGCATCCAGGTATCTTCTCTCATAAACAATGCCGGCTTCGGCGACCAGGCGGCATTCCTCGATTCCGACTGGAAGCGCCAGCAGGATATGGTGCAGGTCAATCTGGTCGCTCTGATGCAGATGAGCTATCTCTTCGGCAATGATATGCGCAGGCAGGGGCAGGGCCAGATCCTCAACCTCTCTTCGGTCGCAGCCTTCATGCCAGGGCCGTACATGTCGATGTACTACGCCACGAAAGGGGCAGTCCTGCAGTTCTCGGAGGCTCTGGCGTACGAGCTGCGCGGCACCGGCGTCACGGTCACGGCACTCTGCCCCGGGCCGACCTCGACCGGATTCGAGCGCAATGCCCATATGAAGGGCTCTTCCATGTTCATGCATCCGCAGAGCGCAGCCGATGTCGCAGCGGCGGGATATGCAGCCATGAAGGCTGGCAAGCCGGTAGCATACTGCTCATCGACCACGAAGGTGGGCAACGTGCTTGCGAGGCTGCTGCCGCGTTCCGTTATGGCGGGGATCGCCGCCTCGATCGACAGGGAATCTCGTGAGGGGAGCAGGCGATGAGGATAAGGGTGTTCCATACCGGCTCTGTCTGCGTCTCGCCCAGCCTGCCCTTCGGAGGTGCCGACTGCAGCCCCATCAAGGCAGCGGGATTCTTCGGGAAAAGGTCAGAGCGTCTCTGGCTTCCGGTCTCCTCCTACCTCATCGAGTCTCCCCATGGGCTCGTCCTGGTCGATACCGGCTGGGACCGCTCGATGAGCCCTGAGGGTGTCTTCGATGCCAGGGCGCAGATCGCATCCCTGGGGTCATATGCACTCTATGTCACCAACCAGGGAGTCGTGCCTCGTGGCGAGGCCATAGGCGAGCAGCTGCATGCCATGGGGATCGAGCCCCAGGACCTCGACTATGTGGTGCTCACCCATCTCGACTGCGACCATGCCAATGGCCTGGCGCAGGTGGCAGGCGCAAAGCACATCATCGTCTCGGCTGACGAGCTTGCCTCGGTCCGGAAGGGGATCGTTGCGCGCATTCGCTATCAGAGCAGATGGTGGGAGGGGGTGCATCTCGAAGCCTTCGAGTGGACCGGGAAAGAAGGACCCTTCCATAAGTCCCATGACCTCTTCGACGATGGCTTGGTCGTCTGCATCGCAATCCCGGGACATTCGGATGGGCTCTGTTCCGTCGAGGCTGCAGGTGCAGATGGCGGCTTCGTGCTGCTCTTCTCCGATGGCGGATACGGAGAGCGGAGCTGGCGCGAGCTTGTGCCCCCAGGCATCGCCAACAACTGCGAGCAGCAGATGGCATCGCTCATGTGGATCCGGGAGCAGTCGCTCGACCCGCACTGCGTGGAGTCCCTGGCCAACCACGATGCGGATGTGGAGCCGCACACGATCGAGCTCTGATGTGGCCTCGCGGGATTGATGGGCCCAAGGGCTCATATGCTCTGTGCCATGGCAGAAGAGCTTGGCACCCAGCTCGAGCACGGCTCCCGAGAAGCCAGATTCCGTCTCCTGCGTACAGGGCAATGCCACATGTGGATATGCTGGACGGAGGATGCAGGAAGACGGATAATGCATACCTGCGCATAGAGAGGGGCAACCGGTGGCTGAGCAGGCGACAATGGGGCATGGGCCACACAAAGGCCCGTTTCCCAGGCAGAAGCCTCTCTCGCCCGTGGGAGAGGTGAGGGTGAAATGACGTGCACGGGTTACCTTATCGAGCGATACACCAATATGGGCAGTGCCTACACCTGCCGGAGGCTCGTCGAGGAAGCTTCGAAGCTGGGCATGACGCTCTCTATCGTCGGCGTGGCGGATGTGGGTGTCGCAGGCGATGGGAGGCTGATGCTTTCCGGCCATGAGCTGGAGCATCGCCGCTTTGCCATCAACCGCTACAAGTGGGGGCATGTGGTGCGGGCCATCAACGCCGCCTGCGAACGCTCCTACAACAGGATCGAGCCATTCTGCCGCTACGTCGACAAGTATGAGCAGGTCAGAGACGTACGGTCTGCTGCCTTCCGGATCCCGAAGTGGCTGCTTGGATCTGCTGCGATGGGGTTTGCGGCTGTCGCTGAAGAGGTGGGTGCTCCCTTCGTGGCAAAGGGGCTTGCGAGCTCGCAGGGCAGGGAGATCTGGCTCATCCAGGATGAGGAAGACATGGAGCGGCTCCTTGGCTCTGTCGGGCCTGACAAGGAGCTCCTCTTCGAGCAGTGCATCACGCAGAGCTTGGGGAAAGACATCCGTGTCTTCGGCGTCCGAGGAGAGGCGGTCGCCTGCATGCGCAGGGTCTCGCACGAAGGCTTCCGTGCGAACTTCGCCCTCGGCGCAGAGCTTTCTCCCTATCCTGTGGACGAAGAGGTCAGGCAGGCTGTGCGTGACGTATATCAGACGACAGGGCTCGACTTCTTCGGGCTCGATCTTCTGGGCGGGCCGGGCGACTACTGGTTCTGCGAAGTCAATGTGATGGCAGGAATGGAAGGCATCGAGCGGACGACAGGGGTCAATGTGGCAGGACGTGTCATGCAGGCGATAGGGGAGGACGTCCTGTGACGCGCGATGAGGCAGAGGACTATATATACGAGTCCTACCTGGCGGCCCAGCCCTATCTCAGGTACTCCGATCCGGATTCCCTCAAGCGGCATCCAGAGCTCACCCGGGACATCCTGAGGTCGCTGGCGCATGCCCCTGCGATCGTGGTGACGGGCAGCAAGGGCAAGGGGTCGGTGGCCCGCATTGTCGCAGCGCTCCTCGGCAGGAGCCATGCGGTAGGGCTCATGACAAGCCCACACATCCTGAGGTTCAATGAGCGCTTCTCCGTAGATGGCAAGGACATCTCAGACGATAAGCTGGTCTCTTGCCTCGAGGCGGTGAAGCCCGCATTCGATGCAGTGCAGCAGGGGCTTGCTCCCGGGCGTTTCATAAGCCCCATCGGTATCGAGACAGCCATCGCGCTCACCTGGTTCGAGAGGATGGGCACGGACATCGATGTGCTTGAATGCGGCAAGGGTGCACGCTACGACGATGTCCCGAACGTGCCGCATCGGTTTGCAGCCATCAACACCATCTTTGCTGAGCACACCCGTGAGCTGGGCCCGACCGTAGGTGCCATCGCCCACGACAAGTCGTACGTTATCACCCCCGGCATGGAGGGCGTCTTTGTCGCACCCCAGCAAGATACTGCGATGGAGGAGATCCAGGAGCGTGCCGAAAGCGAAGAAGTTCCCCTCTTCTGCTATGGCCGCGACTTCGAGGCATCCCAGGTCAGGTGGGGAAGAGATGGGATAACGTTCGACCTGCGCATCGGAGCGCGGCGCATCGAGGACGTGCGGCTCTCCCTGCTCGGGGAGTTCCAGGCGAGGAATGCTGCGCTTGCGGTGGCGCTTGCCGATGCTGCCTCAGGGACGCCTCTGGCAGACGAGGAGATACGGGACGCCTTGGCTTCTGTCAGGATGCCAGGCCGCCTGGAGCTCCTGCAGGAAGATCCGCCTGTCCTCCTCGATGCGTGCATCAATCGGGCATCCTGCTCCCAGGTGCTGGATGCGCTCTCGCATCTCGGTATCGCTGGTGGCGTGACCACGATCATCGGCATCCCCGACGATAAGGATTTCCTCGGTGTCGCTGACGCTATGAAGGAGGTCTCGGGGACGATCATCCTGACGGCATCCAGCAATCCGCACTATGTCTTCACCGAGAAGGCCCACGACGTCTTGGCAGAGCAGGGCATAGCCTCGCTCTTCGTTCCAACGTGCACGGATGCGCTGCGCCAGGCACGCGAGATCGGCAGGCCGACCTGCATCCTGGGGACGACCTCGCTCATCTCTGATATCGAGAGGCTGGTACGTGGTAGTGTTGAGAACTGACGCTTTCGGCGTGGGCTGCTCTTGAGATGGTATTCGGAAGGCGAACAGGGCTATGGGCTATAGCATTCCTTTTGATGTGCAGGCAGATGGATATGAAGGGGCACTTGAGACGTTGAAGAGTGCCCTCAGGTTCGGGATCTCCCCGAGCCTGGCTCCTGTGGAGGACATGCTCGCGGAGCTGGGCGACCCCGACCTCGCCTACAAGAGCATCCAGATAGCAGGGACCAATGGCAAGACCTCGACGGCTCGCTTCACGGCGGCGATCCTTGCCGGCGAGGGGCTGCGGGTGGCGCTCTACACATCGCCTGAGCTTGTGAGCTACACCGAGCGCATGGAGGTGGGAGGCCATCCTGTCTCCGGGGAGGCCTTCGCACGTGGCATCGCTGCTGCCAAAGAGGCGGGATGCCGTGTCAATGCCAAACGCTCCCAGGCAGGCAAAGAGCTGTATGAGATAACGGAGTTCGACCTGCTCACCGTCGCTGCCTGCGTGGTGTTCGCAGAGGCCGGCGTGGATGTGACGGTGTTCGAATGCGGCATGGGTGGCCGCTGGGATGCCACGTCTGCCGTGAAATCCATCCAGAATGTTGCGATAACGGGCATCGGGCTCGATCATATGCGCATCCTGGGCGACACGCTCGAGAAGATCGCAGCCGAGAAGGCTGCCATCATCAAGCGTGGCCGCAGCTGCGTCCTGGGTGTGGGCACTGCCACGCCGGACACGATGGAGGATGTCTTCCTCGGGCAGTGCCAGCGCGAGGGCGTGGTGCCCACGCTCCTGCGTCCCGAAGTGCTCTCAGATGCTGCAGGAGAGATGCATCCTGGCGTCCCCCGCGCACATGCAGATCTTCCGCATGCATCCTATCGTGTGACTGGATGTCCTGACCGCATAGGCGGCTCGCTTGTCCTCGATGTGAAGACCACCCGGTCGGCGTATCAGGATGTGAGCGCCCTCAAGCCGGCATACCAGGCAGCCAATGTGGCATGCGCCGTGCAGCTCGCTGAAGACTATCTCGGCCATCCCCTCGATGCGGACAGGCTCTTCGATTCCGTGGTGACGTGCCCGACACCAGGCCGATTCGATGTGGTGCGGCCCGAGCCTGTCGTGCTTGTGGATGCTTGCCACAATCCCCAGAGCGTCGAGGCCTTCCTCACGGCGGTCCGTGCCGTGGCGCCGGATGTGGAGGAGAGGCCCATGCTCCTCTGCGCTGTCCTTGCAGACAAGGATGTCAAGGGCATCGTGGACCTGCTTGCTCCGGAGTTCCCGCGTGTCGTCTGCGCCCAGACCTCATCGCCCCGTGCCATGCCTGCCAAGGAGCTGGGCACCCTCTTCGCTGCTGCAGGCAATGCACCTGTCGCCGAATACGCCTCGATATCGGATGCTGTGGCTGCTCTCTCCCAGGAATCGTATGTGGCCTGTGGATCCATCACCACCGCTGGCGAGGTGGCAGGCATCCTGCGTCCCGGCGTCCAGAACCGCGGCTGAAGGAAAGGGCCTAAATCCTATTCCGTCACGACGACCGTGCCAAAGTCATGGACGGTACGGAAGGCTTCGGTGATAGCGACAAGAAGACCTCGGGGGAGATCCTCATCCGGTATGCTTGAGGCTGCAGCATGCGGGCCACGCCGGAAGGAAGCATCATGTCGCGCATCCTCGATTACCTGATGGAGCCTGAGACCGTTATTGTGTTTGATATCGATGGGGTGCTCGCACCCTATGAGTTCGGCGAGCTCTGCCATTCCGCCTGCCCCGATGAGGACTGGAAGAGCTATGTGCTGACGAAACACCCGTATGCCCATATCCGCCCGGTCCCGCAGCTCCAGCGCTTCATAGAGAAGAAGGGGACAGGCAAGGTCTTTGCCTGCTCGGTTGCCGAGGACTACGAGGAGGAAGGCAAACGGGAGTTCGTCGTCGATGGCTACGGGATCGCCCCTAAGCAGGTGCTCTTCGTCCGCAGCAAGAAGGAGAAGGTGCCTGCGCTGAAGGAGCTTGCCTTATCGCTTGGCCTGCCTGAGAAGCGAATCGCCCTCGTGGATGATGCGGTGAAGACGCTCGATGTCGTGATGGAGGAGACGGGCTGCACGACGGTGCA
This sequence comes from uncultured Actinomycetes bacterium, assembly GCA_900313905.1. GTDB lineage: Bacteria > Actinomycetota > Coriobacteriia > Coriobacteriales > Atopobiaceae > Olsenella_L. The sequence goes on from OMTG01000061.1 coordinate 9,804, forward strand.
TGTCTCCTCGTTCTTCTTCTGCTGAAGTGTTTTGCTGCAGCCCATGTATCCGGATCGCAATCGTCCCCTTGTCCCGGTGAATTGGGACAAAGGGGACGATTTAATTGGACATGTCCCAATTAGGAAACGATCATGTTCCGATTTACGGGGCAATTGCAGTTCTGGAATCCTGCCATTCGAGAGGTTTCCCGATAGATATGAACATATAGCCTTGCAGGCGCTCGGTGGGCTCCATGCCCATCAATGCGGCCGTCGCCCCTCTACGGCCGCATTTCCAGGTGGAGGCCAAGCTCCAGGCTCTCCATCAAGGGATGGCGGTCCCTGCGTTGGCAATCCAGATTTCCCATAAGGCTGGTCCCCAGAACAAGGTCGACTGAATGTGCCGGGGCTCTTCCTATCCGCGCACCTGCAGCCTCGAGGATATGTGCGCGCATCAAGCAGATTGGCCCGAGCGATGGAAGGGGATGGCGTACCTGTCATGGGCTCCACCATGTGGAGTCGCATGATTGGGTGTCTGCCAGCACTGCCAAGATGAAAAAGAGGCATGGCTCCATCTGCCTAGATTGGGACGACTTCGGCGGGGTTCGCTCAGGCGCACGAAGAAGTGCAGCTTCTGCCGGCACAAGAAGGTCATCGAGACGAACGAAGCAGATTTCAGCTGATATGGCCTGGATGGCTGGGAAGAGATATATCCAATCGAAGACAGTCCTGCCAAGAAGCGGGACTGTCTTCTTCTGTAAAGAAAGGCCTGTGAGGCTGAGTGCAGAGCCGCATATGGCTGAGATCAGGCGAGCTTCTCCACTGCTCCGATAGCCCAGAGCGGGATGTTGACCAGCCAGCCTTCATCCCGATAAGGGGAGAGCGAGGTGCGTACGGCACGGGAGAGACCGAACTTCTGGCATGCTGCCTTGAGGCTCTTGGACTTCAGGTTCTCAGCTGCCTTCACCTCAATAGGGATGATGGTCCCTCTCTGTGAGTAGGCAAGATCAGTTTCTGCATTGCCTGAATGCGATGACCAATAGCAGGGTGCGAGGTCAAGTGCGACGAGCTGCTGTTCCACATACTGCTCGGTCAGGGCGCCTTTGAATTCGGTGAAGAGGCGCGATCCCTCGAGCACGATGGCAGGATCCAGATCTGCCAAGGCCCCAAGCAGTCCGACATCGACGCAGAAGAGCTTGAAGGCAAATCCGTCTTCATATGAATTGAGCGGGTGGCGAAGAGCACTGACACGAGGCACCCTCGACACCACGCCGTAATCCCGGAGCCACTGAAGTGATTCATCGAAATCCCGTGCACGTGCCCCTGGGCGCACTGCCCCATAGATGAAGCGCCTGTTCTCGTGCGCAAGCTGCGCAGACAGCGAATTCCAGGCCATACGCATTCGTTCAAGGATCCGGCCGGGTGCATGCTTCGAGAAGTCATCCTCATAGTTGGTGACAATCAGCTGCTGGATGCGCCGCGATTCCTGAAGATTGCCTGTATCGGCGAATCTGGCGACCGCCTCCGGCATGCCGCCTACGACATAGTAGCTGCGTAGCAGCTGCTGCAGACGATCACTCACGCCAGCAAGAGCCGGCATATCGGCGGCTTCGAGTGCATCTGCCAGTGGATCTCCCGCAACAGCACGGGCGAACTCGCAGAAGCTCAGGGGATGGAGCACGCATTCGTCGACCTTCCCGACAGGGAATGATTCCTCCTTGCGCCGTGTCGCGATTCCCATATAGGAACCGGCTGCTATCACGGGATATTCAGGTGCCTCCTCGCAGAAGTATTTCAGGGCGGTAATGCCGCGCGGAGCTTCCTGAATCTCATCGAAGGCAAGGAGCGTCGTCTCAGGATGGATGGCTCGTCCGTATCGGAGCTCGATATCTCTCAGGATGCGTTTAGGATCGAGGTCCTGCTCGAAGAGGGTGCGGGCTGCCTGATCCCTCATGAAGTCGATAATCAGGCAGT
>OMTG01000050.1 GCA_900313905.1 uncultured Actinomycetes bacterium
GCATCCGCATCCTTGGCTGCCGCTCCCGTCGATGCCACTTCCTGACCTTGGGCATCGGAAGCATCCGCCCCGAAACCCGCAACAGGCGAGGCGGCCCAAGCCACAGCTATGGTGAGGACCACTGCAAGCAATCTTGTGAGAAGACTGTCTCTCTTGAACATACTGGAACCCTCCGAACCAGTCCAATTAACTCTTCCAGGCACGCAGCCGTGCCAATGAAAATCCTTCCGCATGCGCTACCCGGACCCGCGCGCATGCTTGCCGCCACCTACGCAGCGACTGCACGGCTTGGCACCGAGCCTCTTGGCCCGACGGCGTCCCATGCGTTGCAGCTTCTTGCCAGGCGCCGATGCCATCGCACATTCCTTGCTTCTGTGCCACGTGTCATCTACCACCCAGACGCGATTGCCTAAATGCGCCCCGATGATGAGAGCTGCAGCCAGTCCAACGATGCCAACCATTGCAGGAATGGTCCTGCGGTTCACATAGTTGTTTACATTGCCTGCTCCCGCATCCTCGTCGAGCGTGCGGTCGGTCCTGTGGCCGCGCACGAGGAGGCGATGGTCGTTCACCCCGTAGGGGGTGCAGGTCACGAGCAGGCAGGTATCTTCGCCAGAGACGAGGCTTATGGCTTCTTCCCAGGCAGCATAGTCATCCTGTGAAATGGTCTTTATGTCGTCGACCTCGTAGACGCACTCCCGCCCCAGGGCATCAAGAGCAAATAGATCGCCCGGGACAAGCTGCCGGATATCGTCAAACGCTCGCATATCAGGCATGCCGGAGTGTGCGGAGATCACGCAGTTCGACGTCTCACCACCCACAGGGAGGCTGGTTGACTCAACGTGACCAATGCCGGCTGCAAGTGCCTCCTGATTCACACCATGGTAGATTGGCATCTCCAGGTCGATCTTGGGGCAACTGAGATAAGCCATGTACGGCTTTGTCATTGCCAGCTGCTGGTCGTAAGGCTCGACCTCTTCATCCACTTCCCCACCAGCAAGCTTCTCGTTGTAGAGGTCCGCCTGATGGAGTTCCCGCTGCGCTTCGGGGTCGTCCGCTTCGCTGTAGGTCGACTCCATCTGGGTAATGGCTTCATGGTCGCGCCAGGCACGTGTCCAGTCCGAGATCAGAGGGTAGAGGAGCATCGCGAGGCCGAGTACCATGCCTACGACGGGAAGGATGCCCCAGATGCGGGCACCCTTCCCCTGCTTCGTATGTTTCCCTGCCCTCTTCACGCTCGTCTCAGAAGCTACTGCGCGTCATCCTCAGACTGGCTCTTCCTGTGCTTCAGGTATGCGCCAGCGGAGATGACGAGGATAGCGGAGCCATAGACCAGAAGTGCCGTCGTGCCCTTCATGCCCGTGAGCGGCATGGTGATCTGCTTGCGGTCGCCGATGGTGACGGTGACGGTGCCTGCATTGGCGTCGGAGGCAGTTCCAGCCTTCGCCTGGAGGACATTGTCGCCCGTCGTGGTCTTGTCGGCTTCACCTGCGATGACATCATCGCGGGAAGTAAGGGTGTTGGCAAGCGCCGAGAGGGTACCATCCTGCCTGAACGTCGGCTTGATCGTGACCGTGACATCTGCTGCCGCAGTGTAGCCATCAGGCGCCGCCGTCTCGTGGATCGTATAGGTGCCAGCATCGAGCCCCTCGACAGTCAGTGCACCCTTGTCGTCAGTCTTGACAGTCGCAAGGACCTCGCCCTTCTTGTAGGACTTTCCGTTGTAGTTCACTGCCTTGTCGGAGGCATTTGCCACCGTGAAGGTCGCACCCGGAAGAGCGGCCTCAGTGCCGAGATCGACCTTGTTGAGGACAAGCTTATAGGTGTACTGATGGGTCTGAGGCTGGTCAGCCGTCGTGCCCGTGCCCGTGCTGGACGGGTCATTGCTGAACTCAAGCGTGACCTGGTTCTTGATGTCAGTACCGGCCTTCGCCTTGTCGTTCACCTTTGCGTCATAGCGGAATACGATCTTGTCGCCCTCCGAATATTTGTAGTCCTTAGGCAGGACAGACTTGAGATCGGTATAGGTGAAGGTATGCGTCTGACCGTTGCCTGCAACCGTCGGAACGCTCTCGAGGTCAGTCGTCTTGCCGTCAGCCTTCACGAGCTGTGCGCCGGTCACGTTCCCGACATACGTCAGCCCGTCGCTCAGGGTATCGGTGAAGACGAGCTTGTAGGTCTTGTAGCTGGCGATGTTCGCCGGAATCGTAGCGGAGAGCTCGTAGGTCGTGGTGTCACCCACAGCGACAGACCCGCCCTTGCTGTTATCTCCCGTGCTGGAGTCCTGGTTCACGATCTCCTTGCCAGGCGTCGGAATGCTGTCATCAGAGACCTTCTCGGTCACCGTGACAGCGCTGCCGCCCACAACCGCAAAGATCGGAGCAGTGCCGGTCTCCTTATCGCTCAGCTTGCTGTCAGGATCCATGACAAAGACCCAGTAGCCTTCATCAAGGCTCTTGGCCTCGCCAGCATTGAGCGGCGTTGCCGCTCCGCTCGCCTTGACAGCCTCAGCGATCTTGTAGGCAGGGCTGGTTGCATCGACAGCGGTCGTGCTCGAAGTGCCCGTCACATTCTGGGCAATCCAGTCGGCAGCATCCTGTGCAGTAGCAAAGGTCTGGCCGGTTGCGCTCTCGACAGCAGTCTTCACGCTATCGCTTGCCCAAGCGATGTTGGACTCCTTCTTGCCGGTCGTGCTGGTTTTGTCATCCTGCACGTTCGCCTTGAAGATCTGATAGCCCAGGAAGGACTGGGTGTAAGCATTGTCCTTCTTCGAGATCTCGATGCTGCCCGTGCCATACGTGGCTGCGAAAGCCACCGTCGCCGGTGCGGCCATCCCTGCCGCCATGGCGAGGGCCAGACCAGCCGACACGGCCATCTTTGCAATGCTCCGCTTCTGCTTCATTGCTCCATTTCCTTTCTCTCCGCTCCCCATGGCAGGAGAGCCGTCTTCAGAGCCTTGGTGCTATGGACTGCCCGGGCGAATCCCCTGCCCGGACGGTTCGCTGGATTTGTGGGGCGCCTACCTGCGGTCATCCTTCCCTGCCGCCTTCCGCGTGCGGACGGCGATGCAGACGGCGATGATGCCTGCCGCGGCGAGGCCCGCGATGAGGGCGGCGCGGGTGGTGTCGCCGGTGTCGGCGAGGGTGCCGCCGGCCTTGCCCGCCTTGCCTGCGGTGTGTTAATGTCAATGAATCTGTCACCAATCGGGACTGCGGTGGTGATCCTGGAC
>OMTG01000051.1 GCA_900313905.1 uncultured Actinomycetes bacterium
CTTTTTTACACGAACTTTCTGGCTGAGACCACACTTTTTTACACGATCTTTTGGGCTGACACCACACTTTTTTACACGAACTTTGCTCCGTCCTGGTGAGCCAGCGCTCCGCTCCCGTACCATCCACCCTCACGAAAGCAGCACGGCACCCATCGTGGATGCCGTGCCGTCCAGGCTATCTGCTGCCAGCCACAAATCTATTCTGGCCAGACGAAGTCGAAGCTCCCTGCCTCTCCCCCATCGATCAGGAGGTTCTGTCCCGTCATGAACCTATTGGTCACGCCGACGAAGTAGACCCACTCGGCAATCTCCTCAGGAGTTGCCCAGCGCTTCAGGGGCGTGAGCTCCATGATGCGCGACCAGAGGATAGGGTCGTCCATCACCGGCAGGTTGAGCTCGGTCGTGACGCCGCCCGGATCGATGCTGTTGCAGATGGCCTGGGGTGCCAGCCTCTGTGCCAGGTTCTTCGCATAGGCAAGGACACCACCCTTGGAGGCGGCGTATGCCGGAAACTCTGCCCCGGTATGCCCACTCGAGGAGCCGATGAGGACGACAGCCTTTATATTCGGCTGGGGCCGCTTCCCACCATCCACGAAGGCATAGCTTTCGCAGATGTTGAGCGTGCCTTGGAGGTTCACGCCGATATCATCGCCCGAATCCTGCACGCCTGCGTTGCTGACAATCACCTCAGGTGCAAGATCGGGCAGGGAAGCCTCATCCCTCACGTCGCACACGATGTGCTCGTAGGAGGGATGCTCAATCGTGGCATCCTGCACATCGATGCCCCAGACATGATGGCCATGTGCCAGGAAGAGCTCGGCTGTGGCCTTGCCGATGCCCCGTGAGGTGCCCGTGATCAGGACATCGAGCGTACGGCCTTCGGCGTCGAGCGCCGCACCTGCATTCTCCATCCTGCCGCTCCTACCGTGCTGCGGCTTCTGCGGTCTGGAGACGCAGGTAATCCTCGCCGACATGCTCGCGCTCCCAGCCACGAACGACCTTGTAGCCGACCGGCGAGAGGAAGACCTCACAGAGGAGCTCGACGATGGCGCCGGTGATCGAGCAGGCAATGACCTGGGTCCAGGTCCAGCCGAAGAAGTTGTGGCTCACGATGGTGGCGAAGACGCAGTTGTCGACGAACTGGCCGATGAAGGTGCTCACGTAGGAACGGATGGCGAAGCTGCCGAACGTGTTCTTCTTGAGGCGCTTGCCAATCCCCTCATTGAGGAGCGAGTTCACGATCGAGGAGCAGATCATAGAGACGGCAGAGCCGAAGACCACGTACCAGGTGCCGCCGAAAGTGGCATTGAGGGCATCATTCACCTCGATGCTGCCGTAGGTGTAGTAGGCACCCCACATGCCCGGCGTCAGGCTCATGAGGAAGAAGACACCACAGACGGCGAGGTTGATGAGCTCTGCCAGGATGGAGATCTCGATCGAGGCCTTCGCACCGAAGCGCTTCGTGATCATGTCCATGCACAGGAAGCTCACCCAGCTGACGCATATGCCACAGTCGAGGGCAAGCCACGGCAGCGACACGAGCTCCTTGTTCGCAAGGAGGTTCATCATGATCACTGAGACCACGAACAGCGTGACATTGGCAGAGGGGATGCTGCGAAGGAGGACCTTGAGGTCCTTGAGCGTTTCTTTGAACATGCTCTTGTCTCCCGGTTTTGGATTTGCAAGCAGGTTTTACCTGGGACTGCTTGGAGGGCCCCGTTCGGGCCGTTTGCCATGGTAGCAGAAAATGCGGGCATGCAAGAAAATACATGCCATTGCCCTCCTGCATGTTCTTCAAAGAGTTTGCAAGGCCTTACATATCTGTGACGCTGGTTGATGTCACCGAATTCATGAAATGGCTTCATCGATATAGATGGATGTCCATCTTCTATGTGCCATGTGCATGATTATGACCTGCTGTTTTCAAATTCAGGTCCTTTGCAGCTGCTGAAGCTCTTGAACCAACCACTGAGCGATTTTCAGCGTGGAATAGTCACGAAACTGTAATTATTAGGTAATGGTATCCGGGATTGAAAGCCCGGTCGAAACAGGGAGAGCCACGGGTTTCCGTGGCCACAACCGGACCCTGGGGAGGGGTCCGCAGAATGGGGTGCTTCATGAAGAACATTTCGCGCAGGGAGTTCCTCGGCACATCAGCCCTTGCAGCAGCAAGCCTCGGCCTTGCCGCATGCGGCGGTTCCTCTGACAGCGGTGGCAGCGGAACCGACACCAGCGAGAGCGCAAGCTCGGACGATCTGTCCCGCATCGCCGACGACGATATGATCAAGGCTGCCCAGGATGAGGGCGAGCTGGTCGTCTATGGCTCCTGCGAGGAGCAGCATGTCGCCGCCTGCGCCCAGCACTTCGAGGACCTCTTCGGCATCAAGACCTCCTATCAGCGCCTGTCCACCGGCGAGGTGGAGTCCAAGATCGAGGAGGAGAACGGCAATCCTTCCGCCGATGTGTGGTTCGGTGGCACGACCGATCCTTACAATGTCGCAGTGACGAAGGGCCTGCTTCTGCCCTACGAGGCAAAGAACGCCTCCCACCTCACGTCTGACAAGTATCGTGATGCTGACGGCAACTGGTACGGCATCTACAAGGGCATCCTCGGCTACTTCTACAACAAGGACGAGATGGACCGCAAGAGCCTCGATATCCCGCAGGACTGGCCTGACCTCCTGAACGAGAACTACAAGGACCTCATCTGGATGTCGAACTACAACACGGCCGGCACCGCAAAGCTGATCCTCAACACCGTGATCCAGAAGTACGGCCACGATGAGGGCATCCAGTACCTCGTCAACCTCGACAAGAACGTCCAGGTCTACACGAAGTCCGGCTCCGGCCCATCCAAGAACGTCGGTACCGGCGAGTGCACGATCGGCATCGGCTTCCTGCATGACGCGATCTACCAGATCGTCGACAACGGCTACGAGAACATCGGCCTTGTCATCCCCTCCTCCGGCGCTTCCTACGAGATCGGCGCCACGGCCATCTTCAAGGGCTGCAAGCATGAGAATGCCTCGAAGCTCTGGATCGAGTACGCCCTCTCGCCGCAGTGCGTCGAGCGTGCCCAGGAGGTCGGCGCCTACCAGTTCCTCGTGATCGACGACGCGAAGCAGCCGGAAGTCGCCACAAAGTACGGCCTCGATCCGGACAATGTGATGGACTACGACTTCGAGGACGCCAAGGAGAACACCGAGCAGTACGTCTCCGACATCATGAACGCCCTCGGCGGTGGCGACAGCCGCTTCCAGACCGAGTAAGCACGTCAGTTCTTGGGGCCCCGGATACGCCCAGTGCGTGCCGGGGCTCCTTTTCCATGAGAGAGGAGAAGCTATGGCAAAAAGCCAGAGTGCCAGCCTCGACCGGAAGAAGCTCTTGGCAGACCCGATCATGGTCACGACAATCATCGTATTGATCGTCTTTCTGACCCTGTTCATCCTGTATCCTCTGGCAATCCTTCTGGTCGACGCCGTGGTCGGAGACAATGGCCCCACCCTGTCGATCTTCCAGCGTGTGCTGGCGATGCCGTCCTTCGAGGTCGCTATCACCAATACCTTGAAGCTCGGCTTCTTTGTCGGCATACTTGCAGCCCTGATCGGCCTGCTCTTTGCCTACGTCGAGGTGTACGTCGACCTCAAGAGTCGCTTCATGCACGGGCTCTACCAGCTCGTCTCGATCCTGCCGGTCGTCTCGCCGCCCTTCGTCCTCTCGCTTTCGGTGATCCTGCTCTTCGGCAAGTCAGGCCTCATCACCCGTTCGCTTCTGGGCATCTACGATAACAACGTGTACGGCTTCTGGGGCATCTCCCTCGTGCAGATCCTGACCTTCTTCCCGGTCTGCTACATGATGTTCAGGGGCCTCTTGAAGAACATCGACCCCTCGCTCGAGGAAGCTGCCCGCGACATGGGCGCCTCCCGCTGGAAGGTCTTCACGAGCGTGACTTTGCCCTTGATCCTTCCGGGCATGGGCAATGCCTTCCTCGTCTCCTTCATGGAGTCGATCGCCGATTTCGCGAACCCGATGATCATCGGCGGCTCCTACGACACGCTCGCTACCTCGATCTACCTGCAGATCACGGGCGCCTACGACAAGCAGGGCGCATCGGCGATGTCGTGCGTGCTTCTGGGCATCACGCTCATCATGTTCATCATCCAGAAGTTCGTGCTCGAGGCCAAGAGCACAGCAACCCTCACCGGCAAGGCCGCACGTGGCCGCATGCTGATCGAGGACAAGTCGGTCCGCATCCCGCTCTCCATCCTCTGCGGCGCTGTCGCCATCTTCGTCGTCGCCCTCTACATCTGCGTCCCCTTCGGCGCCCTCTTCAAGACCTGGGGCTATGACTACTCGCTCACCCCGAAGTGGTTCATCCAGGTCTTCACGCTCGCCCATGGCCTCGAGGCCTTCGGTGACTCCTTCCTGCTCTCCTTCATCGCGGCTCCCATCACGGCCATCCTGTCCATGATCATCGCCTACCTCGTCGTGAAGAAGCGCTTCCATGGGCGCGGCTTCATCGAGTTCGTCTCGATGCTCGCCATGGCTGTGCCGGGCACGGTCCTGGGCGTCGGCTACATCCGCGGCTTCTCGAGCGGCATCTTCCATACGGGCTTCATGCAGGGGCTCTATGGCACAGCTGCCATCCTCGTTATCGTCTTCATCGTCCGCTCGCTTCCGACCGGCACCCGCTCCGGCATCTCGGCCCTGCGCCAGATCGACAAGTCCATCGAGGAGTCTGCGTATGACATGGGAGCGAACAGCTTCCAGGTGTTCATGACGGTGACGCTGCCCCTCATCAAGGATTCCTTCCTCTCCGGCCTCGTGACCGCCTTCGTCCGCTCCATCACCGCCATCTCTGCCGTCATCCTGCTCGTGACGCCGCAGACCCTGATGATCACGGTGCAGATCAACGAGTACGCCGAGAAGGGCGCCTA
>OMTG01000053.1 GCA_900313905.1 uncultured Actinomycetes bacterium
GGTGGACTGGATTCGAACCAGCGACCCCTTGACCCCCAGTCAAGTGCGCTACCAAACTGCGCCACCACCCGTTATGTCACGCAGCCCCGCTGCGCGAGGAAATACATTACTACACTCTTCTCCTTATCACAAGCAGAATCTTTCAGATCAGGAGAAAACCTCCACCTTATGAGGAATGGCAGAGCTATGACATGCCAGCAATACCACAGTCCCATGAAACTGGTGGCATTATAGCTTCCTGGCATTGCTCAAGCCCATACGTCGTACTCGCACAAGACGAAGGAGGCTGCAGGCGAGATGCCTGCAGCCTCTCTATCCCCTGCCAAGGAAATGTCGACTCTGACGGCTTTTCCCTATTCCTTCGCGCTGCCTTCTTTCTGCTGTGCCTTCTCGACCTTCTTCGCCATCTTCCTCTCGAACTTCTTCTGCTGCTTGGGAGATCGCTTGTAGAGCTCGGGCGTCTCCTCTTCCTTCTTCGTGCGCCTCACCATGAGAGCGACACCGCCTGCCACAAGGGCTGCAGCCACGAAATCGACGCCGCGGACGATGCCCTTCCATGGCGATTCCTCCGTGCCTTGAATGGCGCCGGGGACCATGCCCTGCAGGGCATTCGAGTTCGCGACCGTATAGGCAATGTTCTTGATGCAGCGGCGCATGCAGCTGCGTGCTGTCGCGCTCTCGTAGTCAGAGACCGACCACATGATGGGCACCGACATGCAGAGATAGGAGTCGCAGCCTGCACGAAGGGCCAGGTCGCGATGGTTGTTGCCGTTCCATACCCAGTAGTCGGAGATGACCATGCCCTCGAAGCCCCATTCCTGGCGCAGGAGCTCGGTCAGAAGCGCGTAGTTGCAGTGCCCGATCATCGTCCCGATGCAGGTCTGCGTTGCCATGACCGCGCAGCCTGCACGCATGACCTTTGAGGAGATGGTCCCTTGGTCGTCCGAGGTATAGCGGACCGTCTTGCGTGCTCCCTTGAGGACGATCTCGAACGGCCTGAAGTAGAGCTCGCGCATGGTCTGCTCGTCTGCCCAGGTGCAGATGAGGTTGGAGCGTCCGGTATCGGTCTCGTTCAGCGCGAAGTGCTTGAGGTAGCAGTACAGTCCCTCATCGCCGGCGCCCGATACGATGCGCTCTGCTATCTTGCCCGTCAGCACGGGATCTTCCGAATAGTACTCGAAGATGCGGCCGGAGAAGAAGGACCGGTGGAGGTTGAGGCCAGGCGAGTACCAGCCCGAGATGCCGTTGGCAAGGCCTTCGGTGCCGATGGCATGGCCCATCTCATTCACGAGCTCCTTGTTCCAGGTCGCCGCCACGAGCGGCTCATAGCCATAGGAGCAGGACTTGGTCATATCGTAGCCGGAGTCCGAGCCATTGACCTTGAGGCCGTTGCCGCCATCCATATCGACGGTGGCTGGGAGGCCGATCGAGTCGATGGCAGGCGTCAGATAGGCTGCACCCGAGAAGTTCTGGATGATGCTTGAGCGATCGGCATTCCAGTCGATCTCATCGAGGAGCGCATCCCACTTGCTGTCATCCTTCGATGCTCCACGCAGCTGGGATACGACGAGGCCATTGTCCTGTCCCGATGCTGGCGCTTCCGCTGCATAGACAAGAGAGCCTTCGACATTCCCATACGTCGGGTCGGTGGCAGGATCGAAAGTGACGAAGAGGTCCTGATCCTTCTTGAACTCGTCGAAGATCGACTTCGTCTCCGCGTACACCGGCTGCGTATTCGCCCAATCGGCGCGGGACAGGATCCGTGCATCTGTCTGCATATAGTCGGAGCTCATCTGGAAACGGTTCGTGGCAGGAACGTAGTCGATGGATGCATCCTCGACGGGATTACCCTCGTCGTCGAGCGGGGACTGGGCATCTCGCTCGGAGCGGCGGATATGCTCCTCATCGGACCCATCGTAGAAGATGGTCTCATCCTGCACGATGCTCTGCTGCGCAATCACCTCGTGGCTGTCCTCACGCAGGCTCACCACATACTCCCCTGCCTCGAGCACATAGCAGCCACGAGTCCCGTCCGGATTCTCATGCATATAGGAATAGCTGGCCATGTCCTCACGGTCGAAGGAGAGCTCCACAGTCTGGGTCTCGTCTGGCTGGAGCAGGTCGGTCTTTGCGAAATCGATGAGCTCGCAGGCCGGCTTCTCGATCTTCTCCTCTGTGTCGAGCTCGCTATAGGGCTTCGTCAGATAGAGCTCGGCCACATCCTTGCCGGCACGGGTGCCGGTATTCGTGACGCTCACACGGACAACGATGGCATCTCCCTCCTCCGTGACAGTGTCGAGCGTCTTGGTGAAGGTGGTATAGGAGAGGCCGTAGCCGAACGGGAAGACCACCGCCTCGTCGTATGAGAAAGAAGAATCGACAAGGGCAGCCGTCTCGTAGTAGCGGTATCCCATGTAGACGCCTTCCTGGTACTCATTGAAGGTGCGCTGGAAGGTTCCGCCATCGGTCATGCTGCCCGAAGCAATCTCGAGGTTGTCATAGGTATGGAGCCCTACGCTCACATAGGAGGGGTCCTTCGTGAAATCACGAGACCAGGTGTCGACCGTGCGGCCGCTCGGATTCGCCTCTCCAGAAAGGATGTTGGAAAGCTCCGAGAAGTCCCGCTCGCTGGGGTGTCCATAATGGAGGATCGCATCGACTTCAAGCTCGCCGGACATGAAGTCTGCGACCTCCATCGGGGCAGAGCCGACAATCACGAGGATGACCGAGCCGCAGATGCGCTTCGCCTGGGCGATGGTGCCGCGCTCATTCTGCGTCAATGCCAGATAGTGCGGCGTGCGGTCGCTATAAGCATCCATCTTCTGGTCCTGGCCTTCCTGGCCAGAACGAGTCACGAAGACGATGCCGCACGCTTCAGGATGCTCTTGTATCCCCTCGTAGATGGCCGGATCGTATTCGTAGATGCGGCAGTCGCCGCCGAGAATCGATCCCGCCGTGCCCGCGGCTGTGGTGCCTTCTGCCTCCTCGAGGGCCTCCGGCTCGCCAACCTGCTCCATGGCATCAGCTGCCGACGTGTCGATCGAGAAATCCTTGAGGCCTTCCTCGGGAGTCACTGGATTCTTCACCCATTTGGCCGAGCCGCCCAAGGTCAGCTGTCCGTAGATCGGATCGAGGTAGGCGCGGCCAAACGGCATCACGGTCGAGCCAGCAGCAAGCGGGAGGGCGCCTGAGTTCTTGAGGAGGACCGTGCCCTCGTCCTGGATCTTCGCCGCGACCTTGTAGGCCGCCTCTTTTGCCTCCGTGGCATCAGGACGCTTCTCCTCGGTCCTGGCCATCCCGCTCTGTGTCCCGCAGCCTGTCTGGGTGGCCGCTGCAAGCCCTGCCATCGTGGCACCAGCAGCAAGGGCACCATTGCCGAAGAGCTGCCTTCTGGTCATGTTCCTCTGCTGCATTGCCTATTCCTGCCCTTCTGTCGTCTCCACTGCCGTCGCGTAATAGCTCGAATCCCAGCCAGTCTCATCAGCTGGCGTCTCGATGTAGGTCGCACCCTTGCCAGCGTAGGTGTCGAACGTCGAACTCAGCAGGTTGCTTGCAACGGTCGCGATGACGGCGACGAGCGCAATGATCACAAGCGGAATGATGATGAGGACGCGGAACTTCCTGTTCGACATCCTGAGCTTGGCTTGCTTGCCGGCTCCTTGCCCCTTTTCATGCTTTCCCATGGACTCTCTCCCATCTGCCAGAAGCCACCTTTCATGCGGTGGCGCTGTTACTGGTCCGGAGATTAGCCGAGGCAGGAGCCGTCTGCGGATTCCGGCACGTTTGGTACGCAGCGCGGCAAGATCGGGAGGGGCCGCCCCGCTCGGGGAACCGATGCTCAGAGCTGGACGGTACGTCCTCTATAGTGTCTGTGGGGAGAGGAGTGCGATGTATCGGATACTGATCGTGGAGGACGAGGCGGATGCCGCCAAGGCGCTCTATGCTGCGCTTGAACGCTATGGAGAAGAGCATCAGGAGGAGTTCCAGATAGCCTGGATGAAGAACACGATCGACCTCGATGCGCCGGCCTTCGACCTCATCTTCATGGACATCGACCTCGGAGTCGAGAATGGGATGGAGGCAGCAGCAGAGCTGCGCACCTTCGACAAGAAGACGCCTCTCATCTTCGTCACGAATCTGGCCCAGTATGCCGTGCAGGGATACCAGGTCTCGGCCCTCGATTTCATCGTGAAGCCTTTCACCTACGGCTCGTTATCACTCCGGATGGACCGCGCCATGGAAGTGCTCCACGAGAAGCGCGACCGCGCCATCACGCTCAAGACGAAAGATGGCCTGCGCATTTTCCCAGCCTCTTCCCTCATCCAGGTCTGGGTCAAGGGGCACAACGTGAACTATGCGCTGGATGATGGGACCTGCGTCGTCGCGCGCGGCAGCCTCGCCGACACGGAGCAGATGCTCGGAGGCGTGCCGTTCCTGCGCATCTCCTCAGGCTCTATCATCAATATGGCCCATGTCCGGGGCGTCCATGATTCGGAGATCATTCTCTCCGATGGAAGCAGCTGCTACATCAGCCGTGCCAACAAGCGCCATTGCCTCGAAGCCATCTCGCGCTATCTTGGAGGTGGTGCTGCATGATGGGGATGGATGCAGCAAGCCTGCTTATTGCTGTTGCATCGATGCTCCTGCCTATCGCAGAGATCCTCATCCCGGTCCTCATGCTCGCTGCAGCCCGGCCAAAGCGGGAAGGCTTCCGCCGCAGGGCTGTCCTGATACTTGCTGCCGTGGCCCTCATCACGCTGGTCACGACGCCCTGCGCCTATTTCTTCATCCTTTCAGCTGACGATCCCGCCGCGATGAACCGCGTCTATTCCCTCCTGAGCTCGATCGTCATCCTCGTCTGCCTCCCTGTGGTCGTGATGACGCTCTTCGATGCCTCGATCTGGCAGGCGCTCTTCTGCGCCAGCGCAGGCTACACGATCCAGAACCTTGCAAGCGGCTCCACCGAGGCAGCCTTCCTGCTCCTGCACCAGCTCTTCGGGATCGATGCCCACTTCTCGCTCGAGACGGGCCCCTTCCTCGCCCATCCCTTTGCCACGTTCGCAGCTACCCTCATTCCGCTCCTGCTTGTCTATAGTGTCGCCTTCGCATTCTTTGTGGGCCCCGTCAGGCGCAATGGGCTTTCCGATATGGAGGACAGAGGCATGGTGCTCGTGCTTGCCTTGGTCGCGCTCGTCGTGATCTCCTTCGATGTCCTGATCAAAAGCCTCGATGGCACAGCCGGCTTCGTCACGCTGCTGGCGCTGCGTGCAGTCCATGGGACCGTCTGCGGCTTCGTGCTCTTCGTCCAGTTCGAGATGCTCTCGAGGCGGAGCCTCGAGGTTGAGCTTGCCGAGAACCAGCGAATCACTGCAGAGCGCGAGCGTCAGTACGAGCTCTCCCGTGCCAACATCGAGGCAATCATTGTCAAGTGCCACGATATCCGCCACCAGATCCATGCAGCGGCAGCAGGTGGCCAGACGATGGATCCAGGGTTCCTCAAGGATATGGAGCGCGAGGTCGCCATCTACGACTCCCAGGTAAAGACCGGAAACGAGGCGCTCGATACGGTGCTCACCGAGAAGGGGCTCATCTGCGAGCGCGAAGGCATCACGCTGACGACCATAGCGGATGGAAACGCTCTCTCGTCCCTCAAACCCTCAGAGGTCTACTCCTTCTTCGGCAATGCCCTCGACAATGCAATCGAGGCTGTGCGGGAGATAGCAGATCCAGACCTCAGGACCATATCGCTCACGGTGCGGCGAATCGGAGACTTGGCCTCCATCCACATAGAGAACTATTTCACAGGCACCCGAAGCTTGGTCGACGGCATGCCCGAGACCACCAAGGAGGATACGGAGAACCATGGGTTCGGCACCCGCTCCATGCAGGGCATCGTCTCCCGCCATGGCGGGACGCTCACCTATGGCTCCCGTGGCCAGGCCTTCATTGTCGATGCGATGATCCCTGCAGCAGATGACGCTGAAGCGCGAGCTGGCTCCCAAAGCGATAGATTGCCCGCCGCTGGCGCTTGTGCCGCACATCCATCCGACGAAGACGTCTCTGCCACGGACCCAAAAGGAAAGGCCAGATACGCTCCATCTCTCCTATCCTCTTTCCTGTAGCAGACAGGAGGCAGGATATGGGGATACTCTATGAGCGGCTGATGATCCTTCTGAATGAGGCAGAGCCCGGCTCTGCCGAGAGCCATATCGCCTACATGATGCTCCAGAACCTCGCCAGCCTCGCAGGGATGACAATAGGGCAGGTGGCAGAGCTCTGCGGCGTCTCGAAATCCACGGTCTCCAAGTTCGTGAACAAGCTCGGCTATGCCTCCTACAAGGACTTCCGCGATGCCGCCATCTTCGAGGAGAACAAATACGGCAACAGCCAGAACTATCTCACGAACGTGATAGACCGGCTCAACCGCTTCAGCGTCGAGGAATACGCAGAGAACGTCTGCTCCGATCTCATGCTCACGGCCCGCACCCTCGACAGGGACAACATCGACCGTCTTGCCCAAGACCTCATGGACCACAAGATCGTGGTCGCCTTCGGGCTCATGTTCTCGCAGACCGCAGCGGAGGACCTCCAGACGAAGCTTGGCTATCTCGGCAAGTTCATATACACGAGCAGCAACGATATCAAGCAGGAGCAGTCACTCAGATCTGCCGGACCCGACACCCTCGCTATCATCTTCAGCGAATCAGGCGGCTACCTCGACCGCTACGGAGCGATGATCGACGACTTCAGCGAGAAGGACACCTTCTCGGCCACGAAGGCAAAGGTCGTCCTGATCTCGGCGAACGAGAAGGCGCTCCACGATCCGCGCATCGCCTATGGCATCCATATCAGGAGGACGACCGGGCTCAGGAGCCATGCCTACACCTTCGAGCTCATAACGGATGCAATCGCCCAGAGCTATCGCAGGCTGGTTCGCGACCGCCGAACTCAGGATGCTTCCGGCCCACATCCGGGCAGCCAAACGGCAGATTCTGCCGGCAGGCGGCAGAATTGAGGCCCGGAGTTTCCCAGATCCGAACTTTTCCGGAATCTTCCCCTGCTCCCCTAAAGTAGATGCCGTCAAGAGAGCACAGAGGCAGCCACGGAGCTGCAGGAGAGCAGGGAGAAGATCGAGATGGGGATGCCAGACACGTTTCTCTGGGGTGGAGCGACCGCAGCCTTCCAGTTCGAAGGCGGATGGGATGAAGGAGGGCGCGGCCCCTCGACCCATGACTTCGAGACCGACGGCAACCAGGAGCACCCACGTCGCGTGACCTACCGCATGCCGGACGGAACCGTGGGGTCTGCCCGGAGCCACTTCTTCAATCCGGAAAGCCTGCCTGATGGCGCAGAGCCCTGCCTCGTCGAGGGCGAGTATTACCCGAGCCACAAGGCCGTGGACTTCTATCACCACTGGCGCGAGGATATCGCCCTCATGGCTGGCATGGGCTGCAATGTCTACCGTTTCTCGATCAGCTGGTCCCGCATCTTCCCGACCGGAGACGAGGATGAGCCGAACGAGGAAGGCCTTGCCTTCTACGCGCAGGTCATCGACTGCCTCAAAGAGCATGGGATGGAGCCTCTCATCACGATCCATCACGACGACCTGCCGGTTGCCCTCGCCGTGAAGTATGACGGATGGTCCTCCCGCCACACGATCGACTGCTACGTTAAGTATGCGAAGACCCTCTTCGAGCGCTTCGGCTCCTCCTGCCGCTACTGGCTCACCTTCAATGAGATCAATGCGGTCCGGGGCTTCTGCGCCTGCGGCACCCACAAGTGCGACAACCAGACCCACTACCAGGCCGTCCACAACATGTTCCTGGCAAGCGCCCGCGCTGTGAAGCTGGGCCACGAGATGATGCCCAAAGCGCAGTTCGGCGCCATGTATGCGCTCTCCGAGATCTATCCCGCGACCTGCAAGCCCGAGGATGTCTTCCGCCATATGCAGTGCCGCCGCGAGAGCTTCTACTTCACGGACACGATGGTGAGGGGCACCTACCCGGCCTACGCAGAGGACCTGCTCTCCCGCCGCGGCGTCACGCTCCACACCGAGCCTGGCGATGCAGAGATCATTGCCCAGGGCACGCTCGACTTCATCGCCTTCAGCTACTACCGCTCCTGCACCGTGAGCGCCGCATCGAAGTTCAATGTCGTGGGCGGCGATCCGAACCCCTATCTCCCCACCACCTCCTGGGGCTGGCCCATCGACCCGACCGGCCTGCGCTACTGCATGAACGAGCTCTCCGACCGCTACGGCAAGCCCCTCTTCATCGTCGAGAATGGCATGGGCGCTGCCGACAAGGTGCGAGACGACGGGACAATCGACGATTCCTACCGCATCGAGTATCTGCATGACCACCTGAAGGCCATGAAGGATGTCATCGAGATCGACCACGTGACGTGCCTCGGCTACACGATGTGGGGCCTCATCGACCTCGTCTCCCTCTCGACCGGCGAGATGAAGAAGCGCTACGGCACGATCTACGTGGACATGGACGACAAGGGCAATGGCTCATTGAAGCGCATCCCCAAGAAGTCCTATGGCTGGTACAGGCACGTGATCGAGACGAACGGCGCCTGCCTCGACGAGAAGGCACACGCCTAGCCTCCAAGCGCAGCCACAACCGATTCTTTTCAGGAACAAGGCCACAGTACGTGGCCTCAGGACAGCTTTGCAAAAATCCTCGGGCAGAAAGGAAACACATGAGCATCAACTACGAGCAGCTTGCGGACGATATCGTGCGGCTTGTCGGCGGGACCGGCAACGTCCGGTCCGTCACGCACTGCATGACAAGGGTGAGGTTCGTCCTCAACGACTTTGCCGTCGCGAACGGCAACAAGGAAGAGATCGAGAAGCTCGACGGCGTCCTCGACGTCGTCTATGCTGGTGGCTAGTTCATGGTCGTCCTCGGGCAGAACCTGCTTCCGACCTTCGAGGCCGTGACGAAGATGGAGGGCATCTCCGAGGGCAGCGACGCAAGCGCGACGGGCGCCCCTGCAGAGAAGGAGCCCATGAGCGTGAAGCGGGCCTTCACGGAGGCCATCAACTTCGTCTCCGCCTCGGTCTCTCCCCTCATCACCGGCCTTGTCGCAGGAGGCATGCTGAAGGTCATCCTGCTTCTTGTCACCCTCGCCGCACCTGACTTCGCGAAGAACCAGACCTACCTGCTCCTCTCGGCCGTCGCCGATGCACCGTTCTTCTTCATGCCGATCTTTGTCGCCTATGGCGCAGCCACGAAGCTCGGCGCCACGCCGATCTATGCGATGCTCTGCTCGGCAGCGCTGCTCCACACGAACTATACGACGCTCCTTGCGGCAGGCGACGCCGTCACGATGTTCGGCATCCCGGTACGCCTCGTCTCCTACTCCTCCCAGCTCCTGCCAGCGCTCCTGATCGCGCTTGCTGCCTGCTACCTCGAGAAGCTCTTTAACAAGATCGTCCCGGGCATCTTCAAGTCCCTGCTCGTCGGCCTCTGCACCGTTGCCGTGACCGGAACCCTTGTCTTCACGGTCCTCGGCCCCTTGGGCTCCTATGTCGGCTCTGTCCTCTCCGCCGTCTTCGTCTTCCTCGGCACCTATGCCGCACCCATCGCCCTTGCCCTCCTTGCTGCGGTCCTGCCCTGGCTCATCATGTGCGGCATGCACATGGCGCTCGTGCCGTTCATGACGCAGGCGATTGCCGACCCGGGCTATGACACGCTCTTCCGTCCTGCCTTCGTCCTCCACAACATGGCAGAGGGCGGCTCCTGCCTGGGCGTCGCCTTCCGCACGAAGAACAAGGAGTTCCGCTCCGAGCTCATCGGCCTCGCTATCGGCTGCATCCTTGCCGGCGTCTCCGAGCCTTCGATCTACGGCGTCGATGTCAAGTACAAGAAGCCGATGTATGGTGTCATGGCAGGCGGCGCTGCCGGCGGCCTTGTCGCAGGGCTCTTCGGCGTCCGTGCCTATGTGATGGGCTACTTCACGATCCTGGCGCTCCCCATCTTCCTCGAGACGGCAGGTGGCATGCTCCTCTCCTGCATCGTCGCAATCGTCGTCGCCGCCATCGTCTCGGCCATCCTCGGAATCGATGAGGGACCTGCAGCCGAGCTCCCAGAGCACGCTGACACCGAGCTCGTCGCCGTCGTCGACGGCACCCAGGTGCCGCTTGCCTCCGTCTCTGATGAGACCTTCGCATCCGGCATGCTCGGTGGCGGCGTCGCCTTCGAGCCGGAGGGCGACACGGTCGTCTCCCCCTGCAATGGCACCATCTCCGCCATCTTCCCGACCGGCCATGCCTTCGGCGTCACCCGCCCCGACGGAGTCGAGTGCCTCGTCCATATCGGCATCAACACGGTCGAGCTCAACGGCAAGGGCTTCGAGGTCCAGAAAGGAGCCACGATGGGGGCTTCCGTCAAGGCAGGCCAGCCCATCGTTAAGGTCGACTTCGATTCGGTCCGCAAGGCAGGCTACGATCCGGTCACCATGCTGATCGTGACCGACACGGCAGGCAAGGACATCAGCTTCCTTCCTGATGGCGCCCGCACCGCTGGCGAGACGGTCGAGCAATAGGAAGTAGCCCAGCATTATGAAGCGGCCTCTGCCCTGCGGCAGGGGCCGCTTCCATATACACCTTCAGATGGATGTGCCTGCAGCCGCGAACAGGAGAAGGCCGGCAAGCATCCGCCGGAATTGCTGGGAGGATGCACTAGCTGCGCTGAGGCTCTGCTGTCAGCATCCCTGCGCAGAAGAGGGCAGCTGCCACCGCGCAGCCAAAAGCGAGCGCTTGGCCAAGGCTCCTCTGCCTCTCCTTCCAGTCCCTTTCCTGCACACGGCGCCTGGCCTCGTCTGCCACTTCGCGTGCATGCTTTGCCTGCCCTTCCGGGGCATAGCGCCACGGCGTCCGCTTCAGCTGGTAGTACGGCATGGCCTTCACATGGTCTGCCGCCCACTCGCCGAGCGGCACGCCGAGCGAGGTGGCAACGGCAAGATAGAGCCTCCTCAGGCCATACTCCCTCCCGAACCTCTTCCAGATCCTCAGGGCAGAGGGGACATCGTAGAATTCGTTGCAGGCCTCGAAGAACATCTCCTGCAGCTCCCAGGGAGACATCCGCTTCGGCTGGAACGTCACGTTCGTCATGTCATACAGTTCCCAATTCCGTGTGAGGAGACGGCCCTCCTTTTCCATCTCGTCGAAGACGGGCGTCCCGGGATACGGCGTCAGGATGGCAGGCTGTATCTGATAGGCCCCCACCTCCTTCGCGAAGCGGTAGGCCCGCCGCATATCCTCGGGCCCATCGGCATCGAGCCCCAAGACGATCGAGGCGATGACACGGATCCCATGGTACCAGCAGGCCTTGCAGGCACGCTGGATGCTCTCGACCTTCGCATGCTTGTTGATGCTGTCGAGCGCATCCTGGTTGAGCGACTCGATGCCGATGAGGACGCGATTGAGATGGGCTTCCGAGAGAAGCTCCAGAAGCTCTGAATCGTCTGCCATATCGGTGCGGCCGAAGAAGAAGGACTCCCTGAACTGGAGATGCCCTGAGATGATGCGGCGGCAGATCTCCTTGGCGCGCTCCCTGTCGGCCGTGAAGTTGTCGTCCTCGAAGTTCATGTACTCGGAGCCCATCTCGTGATAATGCTTGATCTCGGCTATCACGGAGTCGACCGAGCGCTTGCGGTAGGGCTGGAACATGCGGCTCGTCGTGCAGAAGGCGCACCTGAAGGGGCAGCCACGTGAGGTCATGATGTTGGCGGCCTTGACCGGGGTCTTCAGCAACGAATAGTCCGGCCACGGCACCTCATCGAGATTGCAGACTGGCCTGCAGGTGACGATGGGATCTTTGATCCTCCCCTCGACCACATCGAGGATCGTGTTCTCCCCTTCTCCCACAAGCACCTGGTCGGCATGCCTGAGCGCCTCCTCAGGCAGGGATGAGGCATGGATGCCGCCGATAAGGACGCGGGCATGGCCACGCTCGTGGAACATATCCGCCAGCTCATAGGCCCTCGGCGCCACGCACGTCATCGTATAGAGGCAGAGCACGTCAGTCGTCCGGAGAAGGCGCCGGTAGTCAGGGTCTCCCTGCAGCTCCTCATAGACCTCCACATGATGTCCTGCACGCCGGAGGATGCCGCCCAAGATGAGCGGCCCTGTGATCGCATTGCTGTATCCATAGAGCCTGCCGCCGAGCCGATAGATCGGATTCCTCTTAATTGCGACCGTCGGCACGATCATCGTGATGTTCATCAGAGCCTCCCTGCACCCATACAGGGCTACTCTACGTGCAGCAGAAGGTCCCTGACGGGGTCGGCAGCCTTTGGGGACGGGCACCCTGCATCATGTCTGCATCCGGCCAGGATCGTCTGCCTGCGTACAGATTCAGTCCGGCTTCATGCATGCCTGTAGCGATAGAAGCCCCATATCCTTGGGAGCGTCTGCCTCCTTGGAGCATGTCGGCCCACCTTGGTCCCCGATATGCAGCCCTTGAGCAATGAAGCAGTGGCTGCATGCCCTGCTCATTCTTCCATGCAATTTCTTCAATCCAGATCTTGATCTTCTCTGCACTTTGAGAGATCATCCGAATTGGTTCCCGGATGGGAGCCGGAAGAAGCGGGATCGGATGATTCCAGGCATAAGGCACGGCAGGGAGAGACTGTACGCGCTTTCGTCTGGGCCGAGCAATCGGCTTTTCTTTTCTCTCGAGAAGATCGTCTGTCCCCTTTCCAGAAGGCCAGATAGCTGGCCTCTCGTCTAAGGAGGACGAATCATGGCAACAAAGCCCATCATCATCAGGCTCAAGCAGTCATCAGAGCAGATCGTCGGCGACATCACACGCGTCGTCGGCCTCATGCCGGCACGGTTCCTGGCAGAGATCATCAACGTGCTCGATCTCGAGGCCAATCCCCGCAATTCGCATCTCGGCAGCGTCACCGACGATATCGAACGATCGATCATGAACGATGAGGCCACGTGTGGGCAGAAGCTCTTCCCACTCAAATCGAAAGGCATCCTCATCGCCACTTCGAGCTTCGAGCGCCTCGACCGGAACCGCTACAGCCTCGTCTTCGACGACCTGAGCATCGAGGGAATCCTCGATGGCGGCCATAACACCCTTGCTATCGGCCGCTACATCCTCGACCAGGCAGAGGATGCCGCGCAGAAGCCGCGTCCCCGCAAGAAGGACGTCTCGCTCTGGTCGGGCTTCAAGAAGACCTGGAATGCATGCCGGCCTGATATCGCAGACTATCTCAAGCGCATCTCAGATGATAAGGGCGGACTGAGAGCAGAGGGGATTGGCACACTCGACTTCGATGTGCCAGTGGAGCTCCTTCTGCCGACCAATCCCGACGACCAGGAATGCCTTGAGGTCTTCCGCTCCTCGCTCCTCGAGATCTGCGATGCCCGCAACAACAATGTCCAGCTGACTGCAGGCACGAAGGGCAACAAGGAAGGGCTCTTCGACACCCTCAAGCATCTCTTCGAGGAGAAGGATCCCATCTTCGCGAAGACCATCAGCTGGAAGACGAATGACGGCGGCAAGATCGACTCCCGCAACCTGATCGCGCTTGCCTGGATCCCCCTCTCCCTCACGACCTGGGCCAAGGGGCCCGACGCTATCATCGATG
Source organism: uncultured Actinomycetes bacterium (assembly GCA_900313905.1). Lineage (GTDB taxonomy): Bacteria > Actinomycetota > Coriobacteriia > Coriobacteriales > Atopobiaceae > Olsenella_L. The sequence goes on from OMTG01000053.1 coordinate 13,615, forward strand.
CACCCAAGCCCCAGAACATCTATAGCGGCAAGGGCACCTGCCTCGAGAGGTATCTTGACCTCATGCGCGACCCGCACATCTCCACGTCGAACACCAACGGGACCGAGAAGGAGCTCAAGGACCTCCAGGTCGAGAGCGCACTCGAGGTCGCAACGGATCTCCCCCGCCTCTTCGATCTGATCTACGCGAGGTTCCCGGAATACTACAACCATTTCGGTGGCTCATATGGGAAGATCAGCGCAGTGAAGGGCCTGCAGAACGCTGCTGGCAAGTACGCCACGCCCTTCTATGGGAATGACGCTCCCCAGCCTGTGCCCGATGGCTTCATCTATCCTCTGGTCTTTGGTCTGCGTGCCTGCATGCGTCATGACAAGAAGACGAACAAGGTGGTCTGGAAGGTGGATCCGGACGCATTCGTCGAGTCCCCGGAGTTCGAGGAGGCGGCTGCGAAGTTCTGTGGCCTCATCCGCCAGACCGAGTATGATCCCCAGAAGGTCGGCAAGGGAGCCTACAGCTATTCCTCAGCCGAGACGAACATCGAGCTCGCGCTCGTCCATTATCCGGAAGTGTAGATAGAGCAAAGATCTCTTGGGCGGCCAGCTCTCCCACAAGAGGGCTGGCCGCCTTTTCGCTGCCAGCCCTGAATTTATCACGTTATCAGAATGTTAGGTTGCCGCAATCGTTGCGTGAGCGCCGGCCTTCA